>CAJFTG010000091.1 GCA_904419875.1 Candidatus Avimonas caecicola
GTCCGCCCTCCGGCGCTGCGCCGGCGCGCGCCGGGGGCCGCCGGTCAGCGGGGGGTCAGCCGCGCGTAATTGGCCATGATCTTCTTCTTCCCTATCCCCTCGAACGCGATTTCCAGCAGGCTGTCGTTCCCCATCGGCGTGACGCTCAGGATCTTCCCCGCGCCGAACACCTTGTGGCCGACCAGGTCGCCCGGCTTCCACGCCGCCGGGGACGCGGACGCCGGGCGGCGGCTCCCCGCCGCTCCCTCCGCAGAGATGCCGCCCCCGTCCAGGGGACGGGCCGTCCCCGCGGGGGAACCCCCTCCCGGAGCCCATGCGCCGGCCGCCGAACGGCCGAAGCTGCCGGCAGCGGCGCCCGCATAGGCCGCCGTCACGCGCCCGGCCGTGCCGTAATCCCCTCCGGCGAAGCCATAGCGGGGGCGATGCTCCTCGGCCGCCTCGGGAGGGATGTCCCGGAGGAAGCGGGAAGGCGCATTGCGGCTGGTATGGCCGTACAGCATCCGGCTTTCCGCGTTGGTTATGTACAGCATTTCCCTGGCCCGGGTGATCGCCACATAGCACAGGCGGCGGTCCTCCTCCATCTCCTCCGGATTAAAGACCGACTGCATCCCGGGAAAGACGCCGTCCTCCATTCCCGGCAGGAAAACCACGGGGAATTCCAGGCCCTTGGCGGCGTGCATGGTCATCATCACCACCGCGTCCGCGCCTGCGTCGTAATTGTCCGCATCGGTCATCAGCGCGGCCTCCTCGAGGAAGCCGGCCAGTTCCGGGAATTCGTCCGGGCTCTCCTCCTCGTAGCGGATGATGTTGGAAGCCAGTTCGTTGAGGTTTTCCACCCGCCCGGCTTCCTCTTCCCCGGCCCGCTCCCACATGGCCAGGTAGCCGGTGGCCTCCAGCATGGTGGTGTAGAGCAGGTGAAGGGAGATTTCCGGGTCGCCGCTCATCTCCTGCAGGCGCTGGATCAGCTCGGCAAACAGCCGCAGCTTGCCGGCCGCCCGGGACAGGTCGGGATAATCGGCGGCGTGGGAAATCACCTCGAAAACCGAAACCCCCAGCCCGGCGGCGATGTCCACGGCCTTGTCCATCGTCGCCTCCCCGATACCCCGCTTCGGCTCGTTCACAATCCGCCGCAGGGCGACCGCGTCGTCCGGATTATTAATCAGGCGGAGGTAAGCCATGGCGTCCCGCACCTCCCGGGTGTCGTAAAACCGGTGGCCGCCGATGATCCGGTAAGGGATCCCGCTTTTGACCAGGGCGCGCTCAATCGCGCTGGACTGGGCGTTCGCCCGGTAAAGGACGGCAAAGTCCCGGTACTTCCGCCCCTCGTCCACACCGTCCTGGATGGTGTCCGCGATAAAGCGGGCCTCTTCGTCCTCATTCCCCAGGGTATGCAGGGAAAGCTTGTCCCCGTCCGGATTTTCGGTCCAGAGGGTCTTCCCCTTCCGGTTCTGGTTTTTCTCGATAACCGCATTGGCCGCGCGCAGGATATTGCCGGTGGAGCGGTAATTCTGTTCCAGCCGGATGACCGCGCAGCCGGGGAACTGATGCTCAAAATTCAGGATATTTTCAATGGTGGCCCCCCGGAATTTGTAAATGCTCTGGTCGTCGTCCCCCACCACGCAGAGGTTCCCCGAACCGGCGGCCAGCATGCTGATGAACTGGTACTGCGCATGGTTGGTATCCTGGTACTCGTCCACCATCAGGTAGCGGAACCGGTTTTGGTATTTTTCCAGCACATCCGGGCACTGACGGAACAGGGCGACCGTTTTGCTCAGCAGGTCGTCGAAATCCATCGCGTCGGCTTCCTTCAGCCGGTCCTGGTACAGGGCGTACGCCTCGGCGATGAGGCGTAGGCGGGCGTCCGCCCCCGCGGCGGTCCGGAACTCCTCCGGGGTGAGCAGCCGGTCCTTTGCCCGGCCGATCTCGGCCAGAATGGCCTTATGCCCTAGCGTCTTCTCCTCGATTCGCAGCTGCTTCATGCAGTCCTTCATCAGCCGGCGGGAATCGTCGGTGTCGTAAATGGTGAAATGGCCGGAGTACCCCAGCCTCTCCCCATCCCGGCGGAGGATGCGGGCGCAGAAGGAATGGAAGGTCCCCGCCTGCACCTCGCCGCCATCGTCCTCGCCCAAAAGGCGGGAAATGCGCTCCTTCAGCTCTCCCGCCGCCTTGTTGGTGAAGGTGATGGCCAGAATCCGCCAGGGCGGGCAGGGGTCAACCGCGCAGAGTGCGGCGGCACGGCGCTGTTCCTCCGGCGACGCCGTGCCGGCGGCCGCCGCGGACAGCAGAGCGATCTCCGCCTCGGTCACCACAGGAGGAACCTCAACGCTCTCATAGGCCCTCCCGTATTTCACCAGATTGGCAATCCGGTTGACCAGCACCGTGGTCTTTCCGCTCCCCGCCCCGGCGAGGATCAGCAGCGGGCCCTCCGTACAGAAAACCGCCTCCCGCTGGGGGGCGTTCATCCGGGAAAACTCCCGTTCCATGATCTGCCGGCGCAGGCGGCAGAAGGTTTGCGTGAATTCCGGCATACTGCGTCTCCTTTCTGTCGCTTCAGCGGCCGCCTTCCGGTGCGTCGGTGCGCCCGGTGTGCCGGGCAACGGTCCCGCCGTATCCGCAGCCGATGAAAAAGGGGAAAGAACGGTCCCTTGCATCCGTCCTTTCCCCCGAAAAAAACCGATTGCTTACTGGAACAGAGTCAGCAGTACGCCGGCCGCCACCGCGGAGCCGATCACACCCGCCACGTTCGGGCCCATTGCATGCATCAGCAGGAAATTGCCCGGGTTCTCCTTCTGGCCGACCTTCTGGGATACACGGGCCGCCATCGGCACCGCGGACACGCCGGCCGAGCCGATCAGCGGATTGACCTTGCCCTTGGTGAAGACATACATCAACTTGCCGAACAGTACGCCGCCGGCCGTGCCGAAGCAGAACGCGAGCAGGCCGAGGGCAATGATAATCAGGGTCTTCATCTGGAGGAATGCCTGCGCGTTCGCCGTCGCGCCGACCGTAACCCCGAGGAAGATAGTGATAATATTCATCAGCTCGTTCTGCGCCGTCTTGCTGATGCGTTCCACCACGCCGCTTTCCCGGAAGAGGTTGCCCAGCATCAGCATCCCCACCAGCGGCGCCGCGCTCGGCAGCAGCAGCACGACAATCAGGGTGACGAAAATCGGGAACAGGATCTTTTCGGTCTTGGAAACCGGCCGAAGCTGCTCCATCACGACCGAACGCTCTTTCCTGGTGGTCAGGGCGCGCATGATCGGGGGCTGGATGATCGGCACCAGCGCCATATAGGAGTATGCCGCAATGGCGATCGGTCCGAGCAGCTGGGGCGCCAGCTTGGAGGTCAGCCAGATCGCCGTCGGGCCGTCCGCCCCGCCGATAATGGCAATGGAAGCCGCCTCCTGTTCGGTGAAATTGATGGCTTCCACCCCGGTCAGGCTCAACGCCATGGCCCCAAAGAAGGTGACGAAAATGCCAAGCTGCGCCGCCGCGCCGAGCAGAAAGCTCTTCGGGTTGGAGATCAGCGGGCCGAAATCGGTCATGCAGCCGATGCCCAGAAAGATCAGCGGCGGGTATATGCCGAACTTTACGCCCTGATACAGGTACCACAGCAGGCCGCCGGACTCAAAATGCTGCCAATAATATTTGCCGCCCATTTCAAAAATGGGATATACCTCATCGTAAATCCCCTGCTGCAGATGCGCCAGCTCGGTCGCATCGAGAGGGTCGAGGGTATTGTGCTGGGGATCCATCACCAGGCCGAGCGGCAGGTTCACCAGCAGCATGCCGAAGGCAATCGGCAGAAGGAGCAGAGGCTCGAACTGCTTTTTGATTGCCAGATACATCAGCACGCAGGAGACGCCGATCATAATCAGGTTTTTCCAACCGCCCTGTTCAAAATTGAACAGCCGGGCAAACCCGGATTCCGTCAGGATTTGTTGTATTGCTTCCCAAAGAGGGCCCATGAATGTCAGTCCTTTCGTGGGGGAACCCCGTTTTCTTCGCTTGGGTGTTTTCCGGCCCGCCGCTCAGACGGACCGGGAAAGCGCGGTACCCGCCTTTCAGAACGGACGCGTGCTCTCCATCAGGCCGGCGGCAGCCCAAACCGGCCGCTCTCCCCGGACGCGGCTGACGCTGCGCACAGCGTAGCGTTTGCCCTCGGGAGCCATTGCCGCCACCGCCGCGGCGATGACCGCCACCACCTCCTCGCTGACCCCGTCCGACACGACGGGGGCCGGGGCGGCGGGAACCACGGCGGGAACCGGAGCCGGGGCCGCCGGCTTCGGAACGGAACCGGACGGAGGCGGAGAGGCTTTCCGGCTCCCGGCGCCGGACATTACCTTGCCAAACAGCCAGAAAATAAACGTCAGCAGAATCAGCACGGAGAAAACAACAACCAGCCCGATGAGGACCGTCATCCCAGCCGTGCCGAGCACCTCGCCCGCATCGCGCGCCGCATACAGCGCCGTCCATGCGCCTTTCATGTCCATGACCATTCCTTTCTCCTGCGGAAACGCTCCCTGCACGCGGGAGCGGGCCGTGCGAACGCCCCGACGCCCGGCGGGAAAGCCCCTGCGTGCCGGGCGGCGGCCGCCATCCGGCCGCTTCCGTCTCCTGTTTCGGGCGGAGGGATTGCGCAAAACCCCATTCCCGCCCAGTATAAATATATCCTTATTATACCGTATCCACCATGAAAATGCAATTCGGGAAAACAAAATTTATGTGTCGAATATGGCGGCGGGTTTTCCGCCGCTTTCGGCGGAAACCGGCAAAGGGAATCCGGACCTGTTTATCCCGCGGCAAAGGCGGGAGCCGGCAGCGTCCTACGCCGCCGGCCCCTGACGCAGACGGGGGAAGCGGCCCGCCGTCTCCCTTCCCGCGCCTATTCGCCGTCCGCCGCCAGCTCGGCCCCGCCCGTCTCCCCCACGGAGAGTTCATGGAAGCAGGAGGGGCCGAACACCGCCTCCATCTGTTCTTGATAAGCCGGCACGCGGCCGGCGGGAACATAAGCCTGGATGGTGCCGGCAAAACCGCTCCCCTGCACCCTCCAGGCCCCCGTTTCCCCGAGAAACCGTTCGGACAGAGCCAGGGCCAGCGCAATTCCCTGTTCCCGCGGCGTTTGCGTAAGCGTGACGTTTTGCAGCAGGTTTTGGGAGGAGCGGCCCGACGCGGTCACCAGCCGGAGGAAAGAGGCGGCGTCGCCCCTCTCCAACGCCCGGCACTGAAGCTCCACCCGCCGGTTTTCCTCATAAAAATGCAGCGCGCGCAGGACCGCACGGTCGCCCGCCTCCTTCCGGAGAACAGGCAGGGCTCTTTCAAACCGCTCCTGCGGGACATCCCGCAGCGCCCGTCCGCCCAGGAGGCGCGCCACCTCCTCCATCTCCGCGCGGCAGGCGGCGAATTCCTCCGTCAGGTCGCTGTGGCTTCCCCCGGTGTCCACCGCGCACAGCCGCAGCCCCCACTCGGCGAAGCGGGCCGGAAGGCGGACAATCCGCGGGGACGCCGGGCTTTCAAAATCCAGCGCCATACAGCCGCCGAGGGAACAGGCCGCCTGGTCCAGGATCCCGCAGGGCTTTCCAAAATAGCGGTTCTCCGCCTCCTGCGCAATCTGCGCGATCGTCAGCGGGTCGGCGCCGCCGGCATTGTACAGGCCGTTCAGGACGCCGGCCACCAGCACCTCGAAAGCCGCCGAACTGGACACCCCCGCCCCCCGCGGCACCTCGGAAACAGTGTAGACATCCATCCCGCCGACCGGCAGCCCCCGCCGCCGGAAGCCGGCGGCGATCCCCCGGATCAGCGAAGCGGAATGGTTCCGTTCCCCCTCCCGCGGGGACAGGTCGGCCAGCTCGATCACATCGGTGTAATACCCCTGCGAATGCAGGCGGATCACCGGTTCGTCCGTCGGCCGGGCGGCCGCCAGGATATCCGCCCCCACCGAAGCCGCCAGCCCCAGCCCCCGGTTGTGGTCGGTGTGGTTCCCGCCAAGCTCGGCGCGCCCCGGCGCACGGAACAGGCGGAAGGGCCCCTCCCCGAAATGCCGGTGCAGTCCCTGCGCTGCCAGGCGAATGCGCCGCTTCGCCTGTTCCTGGTCCGCGTACACCTCGGCAAGGCGCCGGGACGCCGCCGGCCGGTCCAGGGACAGCCTGCGGACCGGCTGTGTGCAGATCGCCATATCCATTCCTCCGTTTCTGTCCCCAAGGGACCCTCCGTGTGTCGGCCGGTGACGACTGCCTGTCCCCCCCGCCGGGAGGGCGGGAGGGCAGGCGCATGGGAGCATGGAAGCATAGAAGCATTAGGAGCACGGAAGTGCAAATGCGCTCAAATGCGGCGAAACAGGAAAACGGGGTTTCCCCTCCGATTGCCCGGGCAGCCGCATCAACGGATGGCTTTTCTCCAGTATACCGAATCCGGGCGGAAAAGGGAAGGGAAAAGTCGCCGAAAAGGATTTGATTTTTTCAGGATTCTGGTATAATAGTCGGTGGCGGCCTGGCATACGGGCACATGCGGGCACATGCGGGCACGTGCGGGCATGTGCCGCCGCCGGCGGCAGAACGGGGCCTTCCGGCCTGATAAAATAAAGGAGCATGGAAAGATGAAATATGCAATCGTACTTTGCGACGGAATGGCCGACCTGCCCTGCCCGTCGCTGAACGGCCGCACCCCGATGGAAGCGGCGGACAAGCCGGTCATGGACCGGCTGGCCGCCCACGGCGAAGTCGGCACCGTCCGCACGGTGCAGGAGGGGATGTCCCCCGGCAGCGACGTGGCCAATCTGACGGTGATGGGCTATGACACCCGGGAGTGCTACACCGGCCGCTCGCCGCTGGAGGCGGCCAACATCGGCATCGACCTGGCGGATGACGACGTGGCTTTCCGCTGCAACCTCGTCACCCTGTCGGACGGGCCCGAATACGCGGAAAAAACCATTCTCGACTACTGCGCCGGCGATATCCCCACCGCGCAGGCGGACCAGCTCCTTCGCACGGTGCAGGAGGCTTTCGGTGGCGGGGAGTTCGACTTTTACACCGGCACCGCCTACCGGCACTGCATGGTGTGGCACGGCGGAAAAACCGCGCTGGGAAGGGTCACGCCCCCGCACGACATCACCGGCCGGGTGATCTGCGATTTCCTCCCCCGCCATCCCGACGCCGCCCCTCTGCTGGCCATGATGGAAAAAAGCGTCGCGCTGCTCCGGGATCATCCCGTCAACAGGGCGAGGGCGGCCGGCGGCCTTCATCCGGCAAACGCGATCTGGCTCTGGGGGCAGGGGAAACGGCCCCGCCTGCAGAATTACAGGGAGCGGTTCGGCGTGAACGCCTCGGTGATTTCCGCTGTGGACCTGATCAAGGGGATCGGCCGCATCGCGGGGATGACCGTCTGCGATGTGGAGGGCGCCACCGGCTACATCGACACCAATTTTGAGGGAAAGGCGGCCGCCGCGATTCGGGAGCTGCGCCGCGGGCAGGATTTTGTCTACGTCCACCTGGAAGCGCCGGACGAATGCGGCCACCGGGGCGAAGCGGAAAACAAGGTGCGCGCGATTGAGGAGATCGACCGCCGGGTTCTCGCCCCGCTGGTGGAGGCGCTGGAAGGGATGGGGGATTTCCGGCTGATGGTGCTCCCCGATCACCCCACGCCGCTGACCATCCGCACCCATACCGCCGACCCGGTCCCCTATCTCCTGTATGCCGGGGACGGCTCGCTGGGGCCGGGCGTCCCCCGCTTCACCGAAAACGCCGCCCGCGGCACCGGCCGGCATACGGAAGAGGGCCGCACCCTCGTGTGCCGCCTGTTCGGCCGATAAGGATTTATAGTAAGGCGTG
>CAJFTG010000092.1 GCA_904419875.1 Candidatus Avimonas caecicola
CTTTCAACGATGGATTCCCGGCTTACAAGGCGTTCCATTTTGTTCGATCGATCAATGTCTCATCCACGAGTTCATCCAGGGTAATGTGATAAAACTTTGCCAGCTCCTTGAGAAACATCACGGTTGGAAGGGTGCGTCCAACTTCGTAATACGCATAGGTGGAGCGGGTCAAGTTCAAGATTTTGCACAGCATCTCCTGTGTCAAGCCGTTTTTCTGACGATAGTACACCAAATTGCGCCCAATATACGGCGGAATATCTCTTTTCCCTTTCATCCCGATTCCTCCTGCTCTCCGGGGCCCTGTCAACCAAGCAATCACCTCGCTGATTCCGGAGGCCGCTGCATAGCCCACGGTTAAAGAGATACGGTAACGGCAGCAAACAATAACGGCAATCTGCCGGAGAATCTCCGGGCAGCGTCCGGGGCGCAGCCAGGCAGCTTCCGCTGCCCGCAGCCCGGAACGATGCCGGCCTCTTCATAAGGCCCCAAAGTTTAGCAAGCCTTGCACAAGCTTATTAACCTTATTAACCTTATGAAACTTATGTGAATAGACGTTATTTTAGGAAGTGGTTATACTTAATATTATGGAGAGTATCTATAGCTGTGAAAATTTTCGGAATTATGAACCGCGCTCTCTGTCCAGACGACCAGCCCTCCACCCGCCTGCCGTTACGAAAGGAATGTGCAAAAATGAGCGATCTGAAATACCGGGTTCGGCTATCCACTTCCGTCGACAAGGGCCTGCATACAGCCATTTACAATTATTCTCTCCAAACCGGAATTCCTCTCTCCCGCATATTGGATTCCGCCATCGAGATGTATCTTGTGAAAAACGGGATCTCTTACACCAAAGAGACGCCGTATAAACAGGAAAAGCGGTAGGATCACCAGATCTGATGACAAAGCCGGCCGCAACAGCTTCATAAACTTAGCGGAGTTTGTGGGTGTTATTATGGCATTTTGTTGTCGATCTGTCAAGTACTTCCCGGTTGTGCCGGTCAAAGGGCAGGGTGCTCCGCCGCCGCATTGGCCAGCCCGGCGAACTGCTCCAGGGTAAGCTGCTCCGCCCGCGCCGTCTCCGGAATGCCGGCCAGGCGCAGCCACTCCGCCGCCGCCGCCTTCCCCACCCCGGCCCCCGTCAGGGCGTTGGGAAGGGTCTTCCTCCGCTGCCCGAAGGCGGCCCTAACCAGCCGGAACAGCAGCGCCTCGTCCCGAACCGGGCAGGGCGGAGCCTTTCGTATGACGAGGCGGATCACCGCGCTGTCTACGTTGGGCGCGGGCAGGAAACTCCCCCGGGAAACGGGAAAAAGCACCTCCGGCTGCGCGTAATACCGCACGGCCAGAGTGACGGCGCCGCATTCTCTGGTCCCCGGCCGGGCGCAGAGCCGCTGTGCCGCCTCCTTCTGCACCATGACGGTGATATTGTCTACCGGCAGGCGGCTTTCCAGCAGGCGCATCAGCAGCGGGGAGGTGATGTAGTACGGCAGGTTGGCGCAAACCGCCACCCGCAGGCCGACAAACGCCTCCCCAATCAGCCGGTGCAGGTCCAGCTCCATCGCATCCCCCTGCAGGATGCGGGCGTTTGGATAGGCAGCCAGCGTCTCGGCCAGCACCGGCAGCAGCCGGCCGTCCAGCTCCACCGCCGTCACCCGCGCCGCCCGCCGGGCAAGCTCCCGGGTCAGCACGCCGATGCCCGGGCCGATTTCCAGCACGCCGGTGTCCGCATCCGCCCCGCACGCCTCCGCCATCCGCGGGCAAACCGAAGGGTTCACCAGGAAATTCTGGCCGAGCTTTTTGGAAAAGCGGAAGCCGTGCCGGGCGAGCAGCCCCCTGACCGTGCCGAGGTCGGTCAGCCGCTCTTCCCCGGCGGCGGACGCCGGCCCGCCCCTCGTTTCCATGTCATCGGGCTTGCTCATACGGCCCGCGGCCCCCTTTCTCCTTGTCCGCCGGTTCCCTTTCGTCCGGCCGGTAGGCGGTAAACGCCTCCGGCAAGAGGGTGGACAGCGTGGTTTCCCTGTATTCGTCCCCCTGCGCGGCGGCCCGCAGGATGCGGAGCTCCCCGAATTCCGCCAGCATCTGCCGGCAAAGCCCGCAGGGGGCGACCGGCGCATCCCCCGCCGCCACCGCCAGCGTGAGGAACCGGCGTTCCCCTGCGGTCAGCGCAGCCGCCAGGGCGGCCCGCTCCGCGCAGATTGTCCCGCCGAAGGAGACGTTTTCGCAGTTCGCCCCCCGGTACACCCGTCCGGACCGGGCGAGCAGGGCGGCTCCCACCGCGAAACCGGAATACGGGCAGTATGCGTTTTTCCGCGCCTCCCGCGCGGCCTCGATCAATTCCCAATCCGTAAGCATGAACGGAACGCCTTCCTTTCCCCGGGCCCCCGGAGGGCCCGACCGTACAAAAAGGCGCTGCAAAAGGAGTCCCTTCCGCAGCGCTCCCCGCATCGGCTGCCGCCTTTCCCGGCGGCGCCCGCAAGGCGGCGAGGCGTAACAGCCCCGCCGCCTTTTCCTTTCGTTTGCTCCTTTGCCTTGACCTGCCCTTTATCTATCCTTCATTTATACTTTTTCAGCCGCTGCATCCGGTTCCGGCGCCGGCGGCGGTTGTGGACGATGTTGAGGATAATGTACCCGACCAGCAGCACCGCCAGCAGGGCCAGACCTCCGTAAAACCACGGCGACGTAAGAAAGCTCTGCACCTGCGCCCAGATGGACAGGATCTCGCTGCGCTCCACCGATTCGCTGGCGACCAGGTTTACCTCGCCAATCTTCTGGTCTACGTTGATGAACAGCTCCACCTTGCCGTACACCTCGCCCTTGGCGACCGGCGCGTCCACCGACTCCACGTTCAGCGTCTCCTTTTTGAGAATGGTGGAAGGGTCCAGGTCGTTGGCCACCGTGGCGGAAAAATTGGTCTCGGGCACCAGCGTGACGGTATCCCGGTCCCAGGCCAGGCGGACCGGAAGCTGCGCAATCGGCTCGTTTTTGCTCAGCAGGGTTTTATACGTAAAGCTGTTGAACGCCCAGCGGTAGAGGGCCTTGGTGTCCCGGAAATGCACGCCGGACTGCCCCTCGCTGTCCTTTTCCGGGCAGCCCAGCACCACCACCAGATATTCGTACCCGCTGTCCCTGGCCACCGAGGCCAGGCAGCGCCCGGCCGAATCGGTGTACCCGGTCTTGCCGTAGGCCATGGGGGAATAGTAATACGAGGAGGAGGGACGGCTCATTTCGTTGGTGTTGGGGAGGGAATGATTCCCTTTCCCCCCGCTGACCGGCTGGGCCGTATACTCGGTGGCAGACAGCAGCGCCTCGTATTCGGGATAATCCATCGCATACCGCATGATCCGGTAGATATCCCGGGCGCTGGTATACTGGTTGATGTGGTCGATGCCGCTCACATTGGCAAAGCTGGTGTTCTCGCAGCCGATCTCCTGCGCCAGCGCGTTCATCTCGGCCACGAACTGATCCTCGCTCCCGCTCAGGGTGACCGCCAGGGTGACGCAGGCATCCGCCGCCGTCTGGATCATGGACATGGAAAGCAGGTCGCGGACGGTCCAGGTTTCCCCGATCTCCATATTCGCCGTGGTCAGCCCGGTGCCGGCGATCCGGTTGAAGCATTCGATGGTATAGGTGCCGGTGGTCTTGTCCAGGTCGATTTCCTGCTCCCGGATGATCCGGATGGCCACCGCTCCCACCATCAGCCGCACCAGGGCGGCCGGGGATTTCATCGCATCCGCGTCCAGCTCGTAGAGCACCGTATCCTCCGCCTGGGTGGCGCCGAGGCTGACCACCAGGGCGGCCTTGGCGCTGACGGACACGTCCTCCGGCAGGTCGTAGGCGGCCGCAGCCGGGAACGCCGCCAGCAGGGAAACCAGCAGCGCGCTCGCCGCCGCCAGGGCGGCCCAGGCCCTTCCGCGGCGCCTGCGCCGGGCCGGCCGGGTTTCTGAATTTTTGATTTTCTTTTGTGGATTCATAGACAATCACCCATATTCCGGATATAATGGGAGGACGGGACCGGTCTGTCCCGAAGGGCGGCAACAAGCGGATATTAAAAGTATACCAAATCCGCAGGACATTTCCAGTAACAATATTGTCACTTTCCGCTGGGCCTATGCGCGGGCGCCGCTCGGGCCGCCCATCCCGCGGAAGGCGCGCCCCTTCCCGGCGCGCCGGGGCGTTCAGAAAGGCAGGATGCGATTTATGGTTTATATCACCGGCGATACGCACGGGGATTTCTCCCGTTTCACCTCCCCCGCCGCCCGCCGCCTGAAGAAGGGCGATTGCCTGATCGTCTGCGGGGATTTCGGCTTTCTGTGGGACGGCGGGAAGCGGGAGGCCGCCACGCTGAAGAAAATCGCCCGGCTGCCGTATACCGTCCTTTTTCTGGATGGGCGGCATGAAAATTACGACCTCCTCGGGGAATACCCCGCCGCCGAATGGAACGGCGGGAAGGTGCAGGTCATCGAGGAGGGCCTGATGCACCTGATGCGGGGGGAGATCTACACCATCGAACACGAAACCTACTTTGCCTTCGGGGGCGGCGAAAGCCCCGACCCCGGCCTGCGTTCCGACGCCAAAACCTGGTGGGAGGAGGAAACCCCCACCGCCGGGGAGATGCTCGCCGCCCGCCGCCGCCTGGAGGAGGCCGGGAACAAGGTGGACTATATCCTGACACACGAGCCCTCCGGCAAGGCCCGCGGCTATATGAGCGGCCGCGGCGAAGCGCTCAACGGCGTCAACGTTTTTCTGAACACCCTGGAGGACACGGTGGAATACCGTCGCTGGTTCTTCGGCTGCCTCCATCTCGACAAGCCGATGAGCAAGCGGCATCTGGCGGTGTTCCGCGACATCGTGCCCGCCGGCGAACCGGCCGGCCGGCGGTAAAGCCGGGGAGGGAGGCCGCAGAACGCTGTGAAACCGCAAAAACCTTTAAAAACGGAAAAACCGGCGTTGCTGACCGTCGAAGAGGCCCGGTATCTGGCGGCGTGCATCGCCGAGCTGGGACGGGAGGCGCCGCTGGAGGATATGGACCGCTACATCCAGCACGGGGACACCTCCTGCCTGCGGCACTGCGTGGCGGTCGCCTACCTCGCCTACCGGCTGAGCCGGCGGCTCTGCCCGCGCTGCGACGCCCGCAGCCTTATCCGGGGCGCCATGCTGCACGATTTTTTCCTCTATGACTGGCACGAAAAGGACGCGGGCCACTCCCTGCACGGGTTCACCCATCCGGCGGCCGCCCTGCGCAACGCGGAGCGGTTCGTGGCCCTCACCCCCGTGGAGCGGAACATTATCCGGCGCCATATGTGGCCGCTGACCCCCGTTCCTCCCCTCTGCCGGGAGGCGTGGCTGGTCTGCCTGGCGGACAAGATCTGCTCCCTGCGGGAGACGGCGCGGCTGCGCCCTTATCCCTTCCGCCCCTTCTTCGCCGCCCGCCGGCGCGCCGGCGGGCAGTAACCGGACGGCGCCCAAAGGGCGGCGCGGCCGTTATCCCCTTTATCCGCCGGTTCCGCCCTCCCCGCCGTCGGGGTAAACCAGCACGGTATGCTCGCACACCTGCCCGATCTTTTCCCGCAGCGCCAGGAAATCCGCAAAGCCCTCCGGCTTCTGGGCAGGGGTGCGCAGCAGGGCGGCGGGATGGAACGTCCCCATCATCAGCGTGCCGCCCTTGTCAAAAAACTGCCCGTGCTGCCGGGTAACCTTGAAGTCGGGGGCGATCAGGCGGCAGGCCGCGATCCGGCCGAGGCAGACCACGATCTTCGGGCGGAGGAGGGCGTACTGCTCCCGCAGCCAGCCGATGCAGGCTTCCTGCTCTTCGGGCAGTGGGTCCCGGTTTTTGGGAGGCCGGCATTTGACGATGTTGGCGATATAGACGTTGTGCTCGCGGGACAGGCCGACGGCCGCCAGCATCTTGTCCAGCAGCTGCCCGCCCCGGCCCACAAAGGGTTCTCCCTGCAGGTCCTCGTTTTCCCCCGGCCCTTCCCCGACAAAAAGGACCTCCGCATCCTGCCTCCCCGCTCCGAACGCCACGTTGTTCCGGGTGGCGGCCAGCCCGCAGCGCCGGCATTGCAGGCAGTCCCTTCTCAAATCGTCCCAGCCGCGATGTTCCATTGCGTCCTCTCCTTCCGCCGCGTTCCGCCTTTCCGTCCGTCCCGGCGCCGCCGGGCGGCAGAGGCGGGGCCGCGGCCGTCTTTTTATCCATTCAAGCGGTATTATAGCATAATCCCGCTTGAAAAAACAGAGCGGGCGCGGTACAATAAGCAGGGAATCGGGAGCGGGGAACAGGAATTCCCCGGGAATCCCCATCCCCCGGGGATATCCGTTCCCCGGGGATGCCAATGGGAATGCCGATTCCCGGAAATTCGGAAAGGAAGTTAACGTATGAAGAATCAGGTGTTGGTGGAAACCTCCGCCCGGCACGTCCATCTTTCCCAGAAAGACCTGGACACCCTGTTCGGCGAAGGATATCAGTTGACCAATAAAAAGGACCTCTCCCAGCCGGGGCAGTTTGCCTGCACGGAACGGGTGGATGTGGTGGGTTCCAAAAAGACCTTGGCCGGCGTCACCATCCTCGGCCCGGTCCGCCCCGAAACCCAGGTGGAGCTGTCCCTGACCGACGCCCGCTCCATCGGCGTGGACGCGCCCATCCGTGAATCCGGCGACGTTGCGGGCAGCGGCGCCTGCCGGCTGGTCGGCCCGAAGGGCGAGGTGGAGCTGTCCCAGGGCGTGATCGCCGCCAAACGTCACATCCACATGACCCCTGCCGACGCGGAAGCGTTCGGCCTGAAGGATAAGGACGAGGTGAGCGTGCGGATAAACAGCGACGGCCGCGCGCTGGTCTTTGGGGACGTGGTGGTCCGCGTCAGCACGAAATATGCCCTGGCCATGCATATCGACACCGACGAGTCCAACGCCGCCGGCGTCAAGCCCGGCATGATGGGCGAAGTGATCAAATAGCCGGTCAACGGAAAACCGGTCCCTGCGCAGGCAGCCCCGGCATCCTTGCGGATGCCGGGGCTGCCTTTCTCTGTGTCCGGGATGCGGCGGGAGCTCTCCGACTCAATCCATCCCCCTGACCGGACGGCAGTGCCAGATCCGGTCCGAATAATCGCGGATGGCGCGGTCGGAAGCAAAGATCCCGCTCTCGGCGGTGTTGACCATCGCCATACGCGCCCATTTCTGCCGGTCGGCATACAGCCGGGCGGACGCCGCCTGGGCACGGGCATAATCCTCGAAATCAGCCAGCACCATATAGGGGTCGCTGTTGGCCAGGGAGCCGGCCACCTCGCTGTACGCCCGGCCGCCGAAGCCCTGGAACATGCAGTCGATCGCGCGGTGGATATGGGGGTTGCCGGTATACAGCGCCTGCGGGTTGTAGCCGCCCCGCCGCTTGAGCTCCTCCACCTCCTGCGCCGTCATGCCGAAGATGAGGATATTGTCCGGCCCCACCGCATCGTAAATCTCCACGTTGGCGCCGTCCATGGTGCCCAGGGTCACCGCGCCGTTCATCATCAACTTCATGTTGCCGGTGCCGCTCGCCTCGGTGCCGGCCAGCGAAATCTGCTCGCTGATGTCGGCCGCCGGCATCAGCAGCTCGGCCAGCGTCACGCGGTAGTCCTCCAGATAGACCACCTTCAGCTTATCCCGTACCGCGGGGTCGTCGTTGATCTGCCGGCTCAGCGCGCAGATGAAGCGGATAATCTCCTTGGCCAGATAGTAGCCGGGGGCGGACTTGGCGCCGAACAGGTAGGTGCGGGGGACGAAATCCATGT
>CAJFTG010000093.1 GCA_904419875.1 Candidatus Avimonas caecicola
CTTGGCCTCATCCAGTCCCATGTCCTTCGGGCTGACGGTCACGGGGATGAAAGTCTTCGTTGCGGATTTCCGAGATAGAACCGCAACCGTCTCCACGTGCGGCGTGCGGGGAAACATATCCACCGGCGTAACCCGGCGGGTTTCATATCCCTTTTCCCGAAAACGGGCCAGATCGCGCGCCAGCGTGGCCGGATCGCACGAAACATACACTACCCGGCGGGGCGCCATCGCCGCCACCGTTTGGAGGAGGGACGCATCGCAGCCCTTTCGCGGCGGGTCGAGGACCACCACCTCCGGCCGCACCCCTTCGGCCTCCAGCTGTGCGGCCGCTTTCGCCGCGTCCGCGCATAGGAAGCGGGCGTTGGCGATGCCGTTGTCCGCCGCGTTCCGGCGGGCGTCCTCCACCGCCGGGAGGACTGCCTCCACCCCGATAACCTGCCCGGCGCGCACCGCCATCGACAGGCCGATGGTGCCGGTACCGCAGTACAGGTCCAGCAGCACCTCCTTGCCGGTGAGGGCCGCTTCCTCCGCCGCCAGCGCATACAGCCGCTCTGCCTGCTCCCGGTTGACCTGATAAAAGGAGCGGGGCGAGAGGCGGAAATTCAGCCCGCAGAGGGTGTCGGTAATATGATCCTTCCCCCACAGCACAAACTCGTTTTGCCCCAGGATCACATTGGTGCGCTCCCGGTTGATATTCACCATCACGGAAACCAGCCCCGGCACCCCTTGGCGGAGCGCAGACACCAGAGCCTGCGCCCTGGGGATTTTTCCGGAGGTGCAGACCAGACAGACCATGACCTCCCCCGTCGCCTGCGCCTGCCGGAGATAAATATGCCGGAGCAGGCCGGCGCCGGTCTGTTCGTCGTAGCCGCCCGCCCCCGCTTTTTTTGCCCAGCGGGTCACGATGTCCACCGCTTCCCCAAACACCGCCGGCTGAAGGGGGCAGTGATGCTGCTCGACCACACGGTGGCTGCGGGGGGCGTAAAAGCCGATCAGCGGCCGGTATGGGCCGGGCGCCGCGGGAAACTGCGCCTTGTTCCGGTAGCCGTCCGGCCGGGGCGCGCCGAGGATCGGCTCCGGCGTCAGCTCCAGCCCGCCGATGCGCCGCAGCGCATCGGCTACCCTCTGCCATTTGTATTCCAGCTCCGCCCCGTAGCGCACATGGCGGTAAACGCAGCCTCCGCATCGGCCGAACGCCGGACAGCCCCCAGATGCTTCACCGTCCCGATCCAGAGAGGGAACTGTCAGTGCTTCCAGCCGGCCGAAGGCGTGGCCGGACGACGCCTTGACTATCCGGCAGTCGATCACGTCGCCGATCGCCGTAAAGGGAACAAACACTGCCAGCCCGGGGCCCTCCCCTTCGGCAGCGGCCCGGCCAACGCCGCTTCCCTCCGCCGTCATGCCGGTGATTTCCAGGCGGATAACCTGATTCTTTTCCAGCGGCATAATCCCCCTCCATTCCCGGGGGACCGCATAAGGACCTTCCCGCCGCCCGCCCGCTTCTTCCTATTGTATACGATCGCGGGACGATCTGCAATAGGGGACCGGCGGCTTTTCGGAGGAAGGCGGGCGGCGCCGGGCTGTGCTGTGAGTCGCTTTTTGCCCGTGCCCCCCGGACTGTCCGGCGCGGAGAGGGCAGGGCTTTCACCGTCAGCCGTCCGATTTCTCGACAAATTCACGGACAAAACGGCAGAACAGCTCCCGTTTTTCCGGAGACAGGCCGTGCACCGCCACTATCGCAGTATCGTCCAGTCCGGCCAGATAATCCAGCGTGGTGTTGTAGCACACGGCGAAGCGTTTCAGTGTGCCCAGGGTCGGTTCCTGCAAATTGTTTTCATACCGATACAGCGAATTTTTGCTGATCGAAACCTTCTGCGCCGCTTTTGCCTGAGACAGATGCTGTCTTTCCCGCAGCAGGCGCAGGCGACGACCGAAATCATAAACCTCATAATCCTTTTCTTTATCAAGCATTGCTTTCGTCACTCCTTACGCCCTTTATTCTACCGGGCAATAAGGAACGTATACGATTACATGAAACCGCTATTTGTAATCATATCCGATTCCGTTCCGGAATAAATGAAGTTTTACTTGATTTTCCCCGTTCCCCCTATATCTCTTTACCCGGCTTCCCCGCCTCATCCCGATCTGGGAGGAGAGACGAGCCGAAGAGGCCGCGCAAAACGGAGGAGGCCAGGCGTGATGCGAACCGTTCCCGGGTATCCCGTATTCTTCCCTTCCCTGTCCTGTCCTTCCTGTTCTCCTCTCTCCCGTCCTTTCCGCTCTTTTCCCCATACACTCTTATTCTGCGCCGGTCCCGCCGTCCTCCTTCGCCTTTTCCGCCTCCCGCTGCTTTTCCAGCATGGTCAGCTCCTCGCAGATCTGCTTATAGACCGGGGAGGATTTCCCGCCGGTGTTTTCAGCGTCCTCCGCCAGGACGACCACCACATACTCCGGGTTTTCCGCCGGATAAAAGCCGCCGAACCAGCTCTGAACCACCTCTTTTCCGTCCTGCTCCCAGCCGGTTTCCGCCGTGCCGGTCTTTCCGCCGCCGCCCAGCTCAAAGGGACGGGCCGACCGGCCGGTGCCCTCCTCCACCACGGTGAGCATCATCTCCCGCAGCGTGCGGGCGGTGGAGGAGGAAAAGGCGGTCTGCGCCGGCGCGATCTCCTCCTCCGTCACGTTTCCCTGCGCGTCCACGGTTCCCTTGAGCAGCGTGGGGCGGATAATCTCCCCATCGTTGACCACGGCGGCCACCAGCTGGGCGATATGCACCGGCGTGGCCATCAGCGCCCCCTGGCCGAACGCCAGATTGGCCACCGCCGCCGGAGACAGCAGCTCGGTCTCGGAGGGCAGGACCGCCCGCGCGGTCTTCCAGCCCTCGGCCAGGATGATCGGCCGGTCGAAGCCCAGCGCCACCGCCATATTATAAAGCGTCTGCCCGCCCATCTTCTGCGCCAGGCGGATGAAATAGGGATTGCAGGATTCGGCAAAGGCGCCGGTCATATTCAGCGTCCCGTGCCCCAGCCGGTTGTGGCAGTGGAAAGCGACGCCCCCCACGTCTACCTCCCCATAGCAGGTATACGACGTGTCCAGCGGGATGCCGGCCTCAATGGCGGCCGCCGCCGTCACAATTTTAAAGACCGAACCGCAGTTATAATTGCAGAGCGCGCGGTTGAGCAGCGGCGAATCCTCGTTGTCGAGATTCTCCGCCACGGTGGAGGGCTGAAAGTCCGGGAGGCTGACCATGGCCAGGATCCGGCCGGTGTCCGGTTCCATCACCACCACCGCCCCTTTGGTCATGTGCTTTTTCGCCGCGTTCTCCGCAATTTTCTGGATCTCGCTGTCCAGGGTCAGCACCACGCCCGCCTTGGCGGCATCCAGGGTGTCGTCCACCGTCGGTGGGATCCCCTGCAGCGGGCGGCCTACCGCGTCCACCGTATAGGTAGCCTGCGCGCGGCCGGCACACTGGTTCAGCAGCTCGTCAAACGCCAGCTCCGCACCGCTCACGCCGTGCAGGCCGTCCCCGTCCATATATCCGAGCACATGCGGCGCCAACAGCGGTTCGGTAACCCGCACAGGGGCGTCCACCAGCACCAGGCCGTCGGCGGAGGAGGGGGCGCTGTCCATTGAGACCGCCACCGGCTTCCCGCCCTGAAGCCGGACGGTCAGCTCCTCCAGTTCCGCCGCCGTCAGGCTGCCGGAAACGGCGGCCAGCGCCTCCGGCGTGGCGGGCAGCCCGACCCGGTATTCCCTTCCCGTGTTGACCAGCGGCTGCAGATTGGTGTCGTAAATGGTGCCGCGCGCGTTGGCGATCGTCAGGGTCAGGCTCGCCTGCTGGTCGGCCACCTGGGCGAGCTGTCCGTCCGTCAGCACATACAGGCGCATGATTAAAACGCCCATCAGGAACAGAGCCATCACAAAAAAGCCGAGAACCCGCCGGCGCATAAGCATTCCTCCCGGGATTGTTCTTTTGCTTATTTTTGCCCGGTTTTGCGGCGTTTAATCGCCGAAATCCGTCGTCCCGTGCATTGCCACGGCGGCCGGCGGGTGTTATACTGGTTTTGTTCGTTTTCCGGTTTTCCCGGTTTTCTGCTTGCCGTCCCCGGGGCGGGGCCGGCTAAGTCCGTCCGCCCATGCGCGGGCGGCGGGACAGCCGAGGCGGACGGCAGGGCGGCGGGACATCGCGGTTCTGCGCCGGAAAATAAAAAAGCGGGCCGTACGTTCCGGCCCGCAAGCGCTGCGCGGGAATCTGCCGCCAAACGCTTACGCGGCAGACCCTTCTCTTTGTCCGGCGGACGCTGCCGCTTTCGGACGCTTTTTCCTTTTTCATTCAGCCTTTCTCCGCAGCCTCCTCCGTCCGGCGGCGGAGATAGCTTCCGACCGCCAGCGGACGGGGATATGGAAGCTGCACCCGCATCAGCGGATGGGGAGCCGCCGCAATCGGCGTCCCCTCCCCGTCGTACAGCTCCCGCGCGGGAAGGGGGAAGGGCGGCCCGCCCGGCTCCAGCGCCTCAAGCGTCTCGCCCCGGCGGAAGCGGTTGCGCTGGGAAAGGAGAAGCCGGCCGTTTTCATAGCCTTCGACCACGGCCGCCGCCTCATATTCCCGGATGTACCCGCCGAAACGGGCGTTCTGCTCCGGCGGGCCGTAATAAAACCCGGTGCCGTACGGCCGGTGGCTGATCTTGTCCAGCTCCTCCCGCATCCAGGGGGCGGGGCGGAAATCCGCCGGGAAGCCGGCCGCCTCGCAGGCGTCCGCCGCACAGCGGTAGGCGTTGGTCGCCACAGCGACATAATAGGCGGCTTTGGCCCGCCCTTCGATCTTCAGGGAATCCACCCCCGCCCGCGTCAGGTCGGCGATATGCTCGATCATGCACAGGTCGTTGGCGTTGAGTATATAGGACCCGGACGGATCCTCGCCGATTTCGTATTCCTCGCCGGGCCGTCTTTCCTCAACCAGCCGGTATTTCCAGCGGCAGGGCTGGGCGCAGTCCCCGCGGTTGGCGTCCCGGCCGGCCAGGTAATTGGACAGCAGGCAGCGCCCCGACACCGACAGGCACATCGCCCCGTGGACAAAGCATTCCAGCTCCAGCGCCTGCGGCGTGCGGGCGCGGATTTCCGCGATCTCCTCCAGGGACAGCTCCCGCGCCAGGACGACCCGGGAAGCCCCCAGGTCGTACAGTGCCGAGGCGGCGGCGTAATTCACCACCCCCGCCTGGGTGGAGACATGAAGGGCGCAGCGGGGCGCGTGCCGTTTGGCCAGCGCCATCACCCCCGGGTCGGCCGCGATGAGCGCGTCCGCCCCCGCGTCCTGCAGCAGCGCGAGATAAGGCGGCAGGGCGTCGATTTCCCGGCTGCGGGGCAGGGTATTCACCGTCACATACACCTTCGCCCCGGCGGCGTGCGCCAGCCGCACCGCCTCCCGCAGCTCCTCCTCGGTAAAATTCCGCGGGGCGGAGCGCATGCCGAACCGGGTGCCGGCCAGATAGACAGCGTCCGCGCCGTACCGCAGGGCGGCCTCCAGCCGTTCGCGGTCGCCGGCCGGGGAGAGAATTTCGGGTCGTTTTCCGGGCGCTGATTGGGTCATTGGATGATCTTCCTCTCTGTGCTTCGGTTTTCACGTCTATATAAACCACAAGGATGGGTTGCCATGCGTCTGTTTGTCAAGGATTCCCGCTTTTACCGTTCCTTCTTCTCTCTGACGGGGATGATCGCGCTGCAGAACGTCCTCACCTTCAGCGTTAACCTGGCGGACAACGTGATGCTGGGCGCTTACAGCGAAACCGCCCTGGCGGGCAGCGCGCTGGTCAACCAGATCCAGTTCCTTCTTCAGATGGTGGTCATGGGGGTGGGCGAAGGGATTGTGGTGCTCGCCTCCCAATACTGGGGGAAGCGGGAAACCGGACCGATCTGCCGGATCCAGACGATCGGGATGCGGATCGCCGTCGGCGCGGCGCTCGGCCTGTGGGCATTGGTGTTTTTCTTCCCCGGCGGCTGCCTGGGGCTGCTGACCGACGACGGGGCCGTTATCGCCGAAGGGACGAAGTACCTGCAAATCGTCTGTTTCTCTTACGTCTTCTTCGCCCTGACCAACATCCTGCTCTCCACACTGCGCAGCGTGGAGACGGTGAAGATCAGTTTCCTCGTTTCCGGCTCCACCCTGCTGATCAACTGCTGCCTGAATTCCCTGCTGATCTTCGGCAGCCTCGGCGCGCCGGAACTGGGGATCCGCGGGGCGGCGGTGGCCACCCTGATCTCCCGGGTGGTGGAATTCCTCATCATGGTGCTGTACGTCGGGTTTGGAGACAAAAAGCTGCACACCCGCCTGCGGGATTTCCTCCATGCGGACGGCGCATTGCTGCGGGATTACCTGCATACAGGGCTGCCGGTTATCCTCTCCAATACGATATGGGGGGTGGCCATGGCCATACAGACCGGCATTCTGGGCCACATGGGCCAGGCGACCATCGCGGCCAACAGCATCGCCACCACCGTCTTCCAGATCATCACCGTCGTTTCCTATGCGGCGGCAAGCGCCAGTGCCGTGATCGTGGGCAAAACCATCGGGGAGGGCCGGCTGGACGATGTAAAGGCTTATTCCAAGACCCTGCAGATCCTCTATCTGTGCATCGGCGTGGCCACCGGCCTGCTCCTGTTCGTCTGCAAGGACGGCATCCTCGGCTTTTACCAGATCTCCGACGAAACCCGACGGCTCGCCCTCCAATTCATCACCGTGCTGTGCGTCACGGTGGTGGGCACCTCCTATCAGGTGGCGGTGCTGACCGGCATTGTGCGCGGCGGCGGAGGCACGACCTTTGTGCTGATCAACGACTCCGTCTTTATGTGGCTGATCGTGATTCCCGGCGCGGCGCTGGCGGCATTCGTCTTCCACCTGCCTCCGCTGGCCGTGTTTATCTGCCTGAAATCGGACCAGATTCTCAAATGCTTTGTGGCGGTCGTCAAGGTCAACCGGGGGAAATGGATACGCCGCCTCACCCGCTGAAACGCCCGCGGCGCCCCCCGGGACAGCGCGCCCTCGGAAAGGAGTTTTTTCTCATGAAAATCGAAATGCACTTCCACACCAGCGAAACCAGCCCCTGCGGCTCCGTCCCCGCGGCGGACGCCGTGCAGGCGTACGCCCGGAAGGGCTACGGCGCCATTGTGATCACCGACCATTTCAACGGCGATATCCTGGAAAGCTTTCCCGGCTCCCCGCGGGAAAAGGTGGACCGTTACCTGCGCGGCTATGAAGCGGCCCGGCAGGCGGGAGACGAGGCCGGCCTGGTCATCCTCCTGGGGGTGGAAAGCTGTCTTGCCGGCGGGCCGGAGGATTTTCTGCTTTACGGCATCAACCGGGATTTCCTGTACGAGTATCCCCGGCTGTACGCCATGACGCAGGCGGAAGTATACCGCGCCTGTCACGATTACGGCGCGCTGCTGTATCAGGCGCATCCGTTCCGCTCCTATTGCAGGCCGCGGGATCCCGCCCTCCTGGACGGCGTGGAGATTTATAACGGCAACCGGCGGCACGAAAACCACAACGCTGAGGCCGCCGCCTTCGCCCGCCGCCACCGCCTCCGGGTTTCCTCCGGCAGCGACTTCCATGAGTATGAAGACCTCGCGCAGGGCGGGCTTTGCCTGCCGTCTCCCCTCTCCACCAATGCGGAGCTTCTGGCGGCCCTTAAAAGCGGCGGCTTTGCACTGATTGAGGAGGGGGAACCCGTCTGCGAAACATGGTA
>CAJFTG010000094.1 GCA_904419875.1 Candidatus Avimonas caecicola
GCCGCCTGCTCGGTCTGGTCCAGCCCGTCCGCCACCCTGGTCAGGTAGCGGCGGATATCCCGGTTCATCCGGCTGAGACGCCACACGGCAAAGGCGACCGCCAGGGCCGCCGCCGCCAACGCTATGTAAAATACGATCCGGTTCAGGAAAAACGTAGCGCCCACGGTGACCAGCAGAACCGCAGCCAGCGGGCCGACCGCCGGCGTCACGCTCCAGAACCGCTTCCCTGTGGATTTCATCGGGTCCTCCCTTCCCAAGCCCTGCCGGACAGACGGCGCCGTCCGCTTCCGGCCCGTTCCCGGCAGCGCCCGGCCCGGCTGTCCTGCCGGGCCGGGTACGCCTCCGGCGCCGCGGCGCCTGCCGTTAAACGTCCAGAATGATCGGCAGGATCATCGGGCTTCGCTTGGTCTTCTGGAAAAGCATATGGGACAGCTCATCCCGCACCTTGCCCTTCATGGTGGTCCAGTCGTAGGCGTGCTCGCGGCAGCAGCTTTCCAGCACGTCGCGGGCGATCGCCTTGGCGTCGTCGATCAGCTTTTCCGCTTCCCGCACATACACAAAGCCGCGGGAAACGATGTCCGGGCCGGAAACAATCTCGCCCGCCTCCGGGTCGATGGCGGCGACCACCACAATCAGGCCGTCCTCGGCGAGATGCTTGCGGTCGCGCAGCACAATGCTGCCCACGTCGCCCACGCCCAGGCCGTCCACCAGCACCCGGCCGGCCTGCACGCTGCCGACCACCTCCATCTTGTCCGGGGTGATTTCCACCACCTTGCCGATGTCGCCGATGAGCACGTTTTTCGCGTCCATCCCCATGGAACGGGCCAGCGCGGCATGCTTTTGCAGATGCTTCTGCTCGCCGTGAACCGGGATGAAGAATTTCGGGCGGGTCAGCCCGTGGATGATCTTCAGCTCGCCCTGACAGGCGTGGCCGGAGACGTGCACGTCGTACATCCGCTCGTACACCACCTCGCAGCCCCGCTTCATCAGCTCGTCCACCACGCGGCCCACCATCTTTTCGTTGCCGGGGATGGGGGTGGCGGAAATGATGATGTAATCCTCCGGCCCGACCTCCACCTTCCGGTGGTCGGAGAAGGCCATCCGGGTCAGGGCGGACATCGGCTCGCCCTGAGAACCGGTGGTGATCAGAATGATCTTATCCTTCGGATACCGGTTGATGGTGTCGATATCGATGATTACGCCGTCCGGCACCGTCAGGTAGCCCAGCTCGGTCGCAATGCCCACCACGTTGAGCATGCTCCGGCCGGAAACGGCCACCTTCCGGTGATCCCGCACCGCCGCGTCAATGATCTGCTGAATCCGGTGAATATTGGAAGAGAAGGTGGCGATGATAATTCGCTTGTTTTCCGCCTTGCGGAACAGGTTGGCGAAGCTCTCGCCCACCACCCGCTCGCTGGGGGTGTAGCCGGGCCGCTCGGCGTTGGTGGAATCCGCCATCAGGGCCAGAACGCCCTCGTTTCCCAGTTCGCCGAAGCGGGCCAGATTGATCATTTTCCCCAGAATCGGGGTGGTGTCGATTTTGAAGTCGCCGGTGTGCACCACGTTGCCGATCGGGGTGTGGATGCCCAGCGCCACCGCGTCGGGGATGGAATGGTTGACGTTGATGAATTCCACTGACACCTTGCCGAACCGCACCGTGTCTCCCGGCTCCACCACGTTCAGCTTCACCTTGCCGGAAAGTCCGTGCTCCCGAAGCTTGGACTCCACCAGCGCCAGGGTCAGGCGGGTGCCGTACAGCGGCAGGTTCACCCGGCCGAGCAGGTAGGGCAGGCCGCCGATATGGTCCTCATGCCCGTGGGTGAGGACGATCCCCTTGATGCGGTCGCGGTTTTTCTCCACATAGGTAAAATCGGGCAGGACGATGTCCACACCCAGCATTTCCTCATCCGGGAAGGCCATGCCGCAGTCGATCAGGAAAGCGTCGTCCCCGTACTCGAACAGGGTGATATTCTTCCCGATTTCGTTCATGCCGCCCAGCATGGTCAGGCGGACCGGGGTCACCGGCGCCTTCGGCCGGCCCCGGCGCCCCCGCGCCTGCCCCGGCGTCTGACCCGCTGCGGGCGGAGCGGCCGGGACCGAAGCCGCCGCGGGAGAGGCCGTCTGCTCCGCCCTGGCGGCGGAGGGCTTGCGCCCGCGCCCTCCCGCTTTGCCGGTCCGGGCCGGCTGCGCCGTCCCTTTGCCCGACGCCGCGGCCGGCATATTGTCCGCCTTCGCCGCTTTTTTCGCCGGCGCGCCTCCGTCGGCGGCCTGCGTGCGGGAAGGGGCGCGGCCCCGCCGGGCTGAGGGGCGGGTTCCCGCCGGAGAGCTCCCCGGCCGGGAACCGCCCGCCGTATTCTTTTTTTCTTCTGTTGTCACAAAAAATCCTCCGTTTCCAAGCGCGGGCGGCGCATTCCGTTCCCGCCGTCCCGCTGAATAAACCACCGCTGTCGCGGCGGACGAATCCCCCGCTTCGGGAGAGAATCGAGCCGAAGCCGCCGCCCTTGCCATATCCCGGCAGCGGCATAAAGACAAAAGAGGTACGGGAAAAAGAGCCCCACGGCCGGTGGGGCTGTTCACAATCCGCGCTTCATTTCATCCGAACACAATTCCCAGGGGTAACCGATCTAGGATGCAGAACCGGCGCGCAGGAAGCCGCCGACCGTTCTGCATTTCGTCCAATATATATTACTTTGTTTCGTCGGACATGTCAAGGGAAACCGTGCGGAGCTTTTTCTCCAGCTCTCCGCAAAGCTCCGCCGCCGTCTCGGTATCCGGGGCTTCGGCGGTCAGGGTCAGGCGCTTCCCCCGCTTGGAGGGCCGGACCAGCAGGCTTCCCCCTCCCAGACGGATGCGGGTCCCTTCCCCGGACTCCGCCGTTTCGTTCCCTTCGGCCAGCCGGCGGAGAACCCGGCCGGGATTCCCGGTGCAGGGGACGGTCTTGGTCGCCACCGCAAAGCCCGGCAGCCTGTCCGCCAGCCCGGTCAGGCTGAGCCGGCGCACCTTCAAATCATGCAGCAGGCGCACCGCCGTCATCAGCCCGTCCCGTACCCAGAGCTGTCCCGCCGCCAGACGGCGGGCGTCCTCATCGTCCTTGCCGGCAGGGCAGGCGTAGTAACGCCTCACCCGCCGCCCATACCGGGCGGCAAGCTCCTCGAGCACCAGCGGCGCGTCATAGGGGACGGCCACGTCCCGCCCGGCCTCCAGCTCGCTCAGGCAGCTCAGAGCCAGCGCCTGCTCCGGCCAGATATAGCCGGACTCTTCGCTGTGCAGCGACAGCCGCCGGCCCTGCGCCCCGATATGCAGGCGGATGCCCTCCCCTTCCCGCCTGGCCGGGGAACAGCCCAGGGTAATCAGCACCGAGGAAAGCAGCCGCACGCATTCGTAATCGGAACCCTTCACTTCCACCGTCAGGCCGGCCAGCCCCTGCGGCGCCAGATCGATCAATTCCTGCCGGTAAAGCTGCTGCATGGAGCTCATGTCGGTCGCTTCCCGCACGGTGTCCCAGCCGGCACGCAGAAAATCCCCCCCGGCCAGCCGCGCCTCCACGCTGCGCTCCACCGAGCGGGGCGCCGGAAGCCCGCCCGCCGTCACCAGGCGGATGCAGGCTTTCGGCCCGCCCGAAAGGTACACGCCGGTGTGGATCCGGCCAAAGCTGACAAAATAATCGAACTGCGGGCCGATGCACCGCCCGAAATCCCAAACGATTCCCCCCGCCGACAGGATGCCGGCGCTGAGCGCCATTTTCAGCGCGGCGGCGGCGTGATCGCCGGTGCAGCCGACGGCCACCTTCCCGCCGCGGGTCAGGCTTCCTACCGCCGCGCCCACCCGGGCGCACAGCTCCGGGGTAAGCTCCACCCCGGTTTCGCCGGTCATTCCGGCGTCGTCGAACACCATGCAGGGGCCATGCCCTTCCCGCAGGTTGTCCCGCAGCACGGTGTTTTCCTCCACCTGCTTGTCCGGCCAGATTTTCACGTCCGGGAACACGGTGGTATACTCTCCGACGACGCTGCCCGCACCCAGCGCCGCCCCCTCGAACAGGGACGCGCCCCGCCGCACCGAAGCCGCGTGGCAGAGGAGGGCGCCGGTCAGCGACGCCCGCTCCCCGGCATAAGCGCACCCGAGCAGCACCGAATCCCGCACCTTGGCCCCCGCGCCGACGCAGACGCCGTCGTCCAGCACCGCGAAGGGGCCGACCTGCGCGCCGGCGCCGATGCAGACCCCCCTGCCGATGTAAACCGGCGGGGTCAGCACATATCCCCCCGCCGGGCGTTCCTCCGCGCAGAGGATCCCGTCCGCCGGCGCAGGGAAGGTGCGCAGCTTTCCTTCCAGCATGTCCTTTTGGGCGGTCCGGTAGGCGGACAGGGACCCGATGTCGCACCAATAGCCCTCCGCCTCATACGCATACAGGGGCATCCCCTTGGCGAGCATCCGGGGAAAAAGGTCCTTGGCAAAATCGTATTCCCCCTCCTCCGGAATCAG
Source organism: Candidatus Avimonas caecicola (assembly GCA_904419875.1). GTDB lineage: Bacteria > Bacillota > Clostridia > Oscillospirales > Acutalibacteraceae > Avimonas > Avimonas caecicola. The sequence continues at coordinate 4,480 of CAJFTG010000094.1, forward strand.
GGCGAGCGCTTCAGGGGATAAAATATAAATGCCGGTGTTCGCCGCGTCGGTCACGGCCTGCGCCCAGCCCGGCTTCTCCACAAAACCGACCACCCGCCCGCTTTCGTCGTACCGCACCAGCCCGTATTCCCGCGGGTCCTCCACCCGGGCGGCCAGCAGGGTAGCCGCCGCCCCCCGCTCCCGATGAAAACGGACCGCCGCCGACAGGTCAAAATCGGTCAGCGCGTCCCCGCTGACGACCAGCAGCGCCTCCTCCCCCGGGAAGGCGGACGCCGCTCCCCGCACGCTGCCCGCCGTGCCGAGCGGCGCCTCCTCCACCACATAGGAGAGCGCGATGTTCCCGTACCGCTCCCCGAAATGCTCCGACACCGCACTGGGGAGATACCGCAGGGTAACCGCCGCCGCCTCCACCCCGTGCTCCCCCAGAAGGTCCAGAATATATTCCATCATCGGGCGGCCGCACAGGCGCGCCATCGGCTTCGGGAGGTCGCAGGTCAGCGGCCGCAGCCTGGTACCCTCGCCGCCCGCCATGATTACCGCTTTCATTGAAAAAAGTCCACCTTTCGCAAAACCTTTCCGGCGTCGGCCGGCTTTCCCGGCCGCCGTGGCTGTGGATAGTATTGACCGGCCCGGGAGGGTTTATCGCGCAAATTTCGCAAAAATGGAAACTTCCCGGAGGTCACCGCTTGTGGGGACGGGCGGAATACGCTATAATAGAAAGGATTTTGGCGGAAAGCCGGCCTCCCGGGCCCGTCCCCACCCTGTCCGCGGCAAGGCGGCAAGAAAGGAATCATCCGAACCATGAAGCATGTGGAATTGTTCACCGACGGGGCCTGCTCCGGCAATCCCGGCCCGGGCGGCTGGGGCGCCATCCTGCGGTACAACGGTCGGGAAAAGGCCCTTTCCGGCGGGGAAGCCCGCACCACCAACAACCGCATGGAGCTGACCGCGGTCATCCAGGGCCTCGCCGCCCTGAACGAAGCCTGCGCCGTCACCCTGACCACCGATTCCCGCTATGTCGTGGACGCCATCCAGAAGGGCTGGGCGCGCAGCTGGAAAAAGAACGGCTGGCGGAAGGCGGATAAAAAGCCGGCGCTCAACGCCGACCTGTGGGACCGGCTGCTCACCCTGCTCGACATTCACCAGGTTGCCTTTGTATGGGTGCGCGGGCATCAGGGGCACCCCGAAAACGAACGCTGCGACCGTCTGGCGGTGGCGGCGGCGGCCCGGTTCAAGTGAACGCGGCCGGCGGCAGCACACCGGCGTTTCTTCCCAGAGAAAGAGCCGGGGCGTTCCTGCCGCCTTCCCCGCTTGTTGCCGGTCTTCACAAAAAAGGGGGGACAATCCGGGAAAAGTTCGCTGTCCCTCCGCCCTTTTTTGTTCGTTTCCTGTTGAAATATACACCAAAAGAGTATATATTAGTGTTCGACGGAAATACTACCATGCCGCACGGCGGCGAACCGCCGCCGAGAATTAACAGAAAGCCGGTGAACCGTTGGAAAATCGCTTTGTATACGCGGACAACGCCGCGACAACCCGCCTCCTGCCCGCGGTGCTGGAGGCCATGACCCCGTATCTGACCGAGGAGTACGGCAACCCCTCTTCCCTGTACGGTTTCGGGCAGACCGCCCGCCAGGCGGTGGACGACGCCCGCTCCACGGTGGCGGAATGCCTCCGCTGCCGCCCGGAGGAGGTCTTCTTCACCTCCGGCGGCAGCGAAGCCGACAACTGGGCGCTGAAAATGGCGGCCGAGGCGGCGGCCCGGAAGGGAAAAAAGCACCTGATCTCCACCGCCTTCGAGCACCACGCCGTCCTCCACACGCTGGAGCATCTGAAAAAGCAGGGATTTGAGGTCACCCTGCTGCCGGTGTACGAAAACGGAATTGTCCGCCCGGAGGACGTGAAGGCCGCCCTGCGGCCCGACACCGCGCTGGTCAGCGTAATGCTCGCCAACAACGAGATCGGCACCGTGCAGCCGGTGGCCGAGATCGGCGCCCTCTGCCGGGAAGCGGGCGTGCTGCTCCACACCGACGCGGTGCAGGCGGTCGGCCATATCCCGGTGGATTTCGCCGGGATGAACGCCGATCTGCTTTCCCTTTCCGCCCACAAGTTCCACGGCCCGAAGGGCGTGGGGGCGCTGCTGGTACGCCGGGGCGTGCGGCTGGCGAACCTGATCGACGGTGGCGCACAGGAAAACGGGCGGCGCGCCGGCACCGAAAACACGGCCGGCATCGTCGGCCTGGCGGCGGCGCTGCGGCTCGCCTGCGGTTCCCTGGAGGAAAACGGGAAACGGACCGCCGCCCTGCGGGACCGGCTGAGCCGCGGACTGCTCTCCTCGGTGGAGCGCTGCCGCCTCAACGGCGACCCGGTGCGCCGGCTGCCCGGCAACGTCAACATCAGCTTTGAGGGGATCGAGGGGGAAAGCCTGCTGCTGATGCTGGATTTTCGGGGCATCTGCGCCTCCTCCGGCTCGGCCTGTACCTCCGGGTCGCTCGACCCCAGCCATGTGCTGCTCTCCATCGGGCTGCCCCACGCGGTTGCGCACGGCTCCCTGCGTCTCACCTTGTCGGAGGAAACCGACGAGGACGACATTGAGTACATGCTCCGTGAAATCCCGCCTGTGGTCCGCCGGCTGCGGGAAATGTCCCCGCTGTGGGAACAGATCCTCCGGGACGGGCTTCCGCAGGATTGACCGAATTGTACCGGACCGTTAAATGCGCAGTATTCGCAGTATTACAGGAAAGAAGGAACGACAATGGCAGCGTTTTACAGCGATAAGGTGATGGACCATTTCACCAACCCCCGCAACGTGGGGGAAATCCCGGACGCGGACGGGGTGGGAGAAATCGGCAACGCCAAGTGCGGCGATATCATGAAAATGTATATCAAGGTAAAGGACGGGCGGATCGCGGACGTCAAGTTCAAGACCTTCGGCTGCGGTTCGGCGATCGCCACCAGCTCCATCGCGACCGAGATGATCATGGGGCAGACGATCCAGGAGGCGCTCAAGCTCTCAAACAAGGCGGTGGTGGAGGCGCTGGACGGACTGCCCGCCCATAAAATCCACTGCTCGGTCCTGGCGGAGCAGGCGATCAAGGCCGCCATCGCCGACTATTACCGGCGCCAGGGAATCGATCCCACTCCCCTAGTGGGCGAGCTCCACGACCCGGAGGAGGAAGCCTGC
>CAJFTG010000095.1 GCA_904419875.1 Candidatus Avimonas caecicola
GACAGGCCGGAGGAAAAGCCCGCGGCCTGCGGTTCGGCGTGCGGCGCCGGCGACAGGCCGGAGGAAAAGCCCGCGGCCTGCGGTTCGGCGTGCGGCGCCGGCGACAGGCCGGAGGAAAAGCCCGCGGCCTGCGGCTCGGCATGCGGTGCCGGCGACAGGTGACTCCTCAATCCGCAAAACGCTCCCGGCGGGGTATCCCCGCCGGGAGCACACGAAAGGCCGCTCGGTAAATCCGGCTTTCCTATAATTCCAATAAACGGGGAAATGGTATGAAACAGTATTTTTCTTTTCAATGGCATATTACGGACGAATGCGACCAGCGCTGCAAGCACTGTTATATTTTTTCCGAAAACGCCGGCAAAACGCCGGACGCCATGACCTGGGGGCAAATGCGGGACACGTTCTATAACTGCCTTGACTTTTGCGCCGTTTATAATCGCCTGCCCTATTTCTATATTACGGGCGGGGACCCTATCCTGCACCCCGATTTCTGGAGGCTGCTTGCCCTGATCAGGGGGCACGGCATTCCGTTTACGATTCTCGGCAACCCGTTTCATTTGAACGAGGCGGTCTGCCGCCGGCTGAAGGAATACGGATGTGAGAAATATCAGTTGTCGCTGGACGGCATGCGGGAAACCCACGACTGGTTTCGCAAACCGGGCAGCTTTGACAGTACGCTTGAGAAGATCGGCTGTATCAACCACGCCGGGATCCGGAGCGTTATTATGACCACCGTTTCGGGCGCGAACATAGCCGAAATCCCCGCGCTGATCGATACGGTTGTCGCTCACAAAGCCTCCGTTTTTGCGTTTGCCCGCTATTGCCCTACCAGCGAAGAAAAGGACACGGATATCCCTCCGCTGCGTTACCGGGAGCTGCTTGCCGCCTGCGACAGGAAATTCAAGGCGTATGAAGCGGCGGGCTGCGGCACCTATTTTAACAGAAAGGACCATCTTTGGACGCTGTACGAGTACGAAACAGGTGCCTTCCGTATTCCCGATACCGTGGAGGAAGGGAAGATTTACGGCGGCTGCAACTGCGGCAATTGTCATTTGACGCTTCTTCCCACCGGGGATGTTTTTGCCTGCCGCCGGGTGGGAAACAGTAAGGTGGGCAATGTTTTTGGGGACCGGCTTGCCGACATATGGGTATGTCAAATGGAAGGCTACCGGGACTATACCAAGTTTGAGAAATGCTCAAAATGCGAATTGCTGGCCTTTTGCCGCGGCTGTCCTGCGGTGGCATGCGGAAAAACAGGAGATTTTTATTCCGCGGACCCGCAATGCTGGAAAGAAATAGAATGAGGGAGGAAGCCTCCATGCTGATGGATATTATTAAAGCCCGGCACTCTGTCCGCAAATACACGGACCGGCAGATTACCCGGCAGGACCTGGAACTCATTTTGGAAGCCGGCAATTACGCCCCCAGCGCGGGAGGCGGTCAGCGCAGTGTGATGGTGGGCGTGAGGAACCGGGAGCTTACCGCCAGAATCGGCAGAATGAACCTCGCCGGGTTTGACCGCAGCCGGCTTGCCGGGGCTTATGTTTCCGAAGAACAGCCCAGTGTCATTGACGACGCCGGCATAAAAAACGGTTTTTACGGCGCGCCTGCCGTCGTCGCGGTTTTTGGACAAGACCGGTTTCTGTTTCGGGAAGCGGACGCTTTCTGCTGCGCGGAAAATATGGTTTTGCAGGCAACCGAACTCGGCGTTGCCTCCTGTATCGTCTCCCGCGGCGCGGAAACCTTTTCAAGCCTGGAAGGGCAGGCGCTTTTGAAGGAATGGGGGATTCCCGAAAACTATACCGCCGTGTGTTTCGTCATCCTCGGCTACATCGACGGCAGGCAGCCGCACACCAAGCCGAGAAAACCTGGAAGAGTGAAAATCGTGGAGTGAGGGACAGCTATGGACGCACAAACCTGTTTGAAAAAACTGCAATACGTCGGCGTGTTGAATTTCGCTACGGTCGGCCCGGACGGGTCGCCGCAGGTTCGATGTATCAGCGCCGTTCACTACGAACCGGACGCTCTTTACTTTTTCACAGCGAGGGGGAAGAGCTTCTGCAGGGAACTGGAAAAGGACGGCAGAGTGCAAATCCTCGCATATACGAAATACAAGGAAATGATTCGGGTTTCCTCGTACGCCGTCCCCGTTGCACAGGATAGGCAGAGCCGGTATATTGACCGGATTTTTGCGCAACAGCCGTATCTTTCCAACGTTTACCCCGGCGACACCCGCCGAATCGGCATCGTGTTCGCCGTGCGGGATATGGAAATCGAGTATTTCCATCTGGGCGTTCATCCGATTTTTCGTGAAAGCTATACGGTCGGGAAAGGGGTCGTTACACCGAAGGGCTATGAGATCACGGCTGACTGCATCGGCTGCGGAACGTGTGTGAAAGCCTGTCCGCAGAAATGCATTGAGGCCAAGAAGCCGTTTCACATCGTGCAGGAACATTGCCTGCATTGCGGAGCCTGCTTCGAGCGCTGTCCGGTAAAGGCTGTGACCAAACGGGGGACAGAACAATGACACAGACCCAGCGAAGGGCATTTTTAATCGATGCGCTGCTGAAAGAACAGCCCCGGTATTCCCATGCGGCGCTTCCGGCGAACGAGGAGGAGCAAAAGCGCTTGCTGCGTTCCCTGTTCAATCGCCGCCCGCCGCGGCCCGCCGGACGGGAATTCCTGGCGGTGCAGGACGCCTATTTGCAGGAGGAAATCCGGCGCCGCGGTATTACAGACTTTTCCAGCCTCCGGCCGATACAACCGGGCTTGTATCTTTGGCAGGGCGATATTACCACCCTGCGCTGCGACGCGATTGTAAACGCGGCAAACAGCCGGATGCTCGGCTGCTTCTGCCCGAATCACGGGTGCATTGACAACGCCGTTCACACCTTTGCAGGCGTCCAGCTTCGCTGGGCCTGTGAAGAGATGATGAGGCGGCAGGGACACGAGGAAAAAGCAGGCGGGGCAAAAGCGACGCCGGCTTATAATCTGCCCTGCAGCTATGTGCTGCACACGGTTGGTCCGGTTGTTCAGGGCCGGCCGTCCGAAAAGGAGGAAAACCAGCTTGCCTCCTGCTACCGTTCCTGTCTGGAACTGGCGGAGAAATACGCCTTGAAAAGCGTGGCGTTCTGCTGTATCGCAACAGGAGAGTACCATTTCCCCGAGGAACCGGCAGCGAAAATTGCCATCCGCACCGTAAAAGCGTATAAAGCCCGGACACACAGCAAAATTGAGGTGGTTTTCAATGTTTTCAAGGATGCCGATTACCAAGTTTACCGGAACTTGCTCAGATCAACTGAAAAAGCTGAAACAAAGCCTTGAAACCGCGGACGCAGTCGTGATCGGAGCTGGAGCGGGCCTTTCCGCCTCGGCGGGATTTGTTTACGCAGGCGAACGCTTCCGTCAGCATTTTGCCGATTTTGAAAAAGAGTATGGTTTTCACGATATGTATGCCGGCGGCTTTTACCCTTACAAAACGCATGAAGAATATTGGGCGTACTGGAGCAGATATATTTATGTCAATCGCTATGCTGACCCGCCCAAATCGGTTTACGCGGATTTGCTGGAAATTGTAAAAAATACAGATTATTTTGTGATTACCACCAATGTGGACCACTGTTTTCAAAAAGCAGGATTTGATAAAAAGCGCCTGTTCTACACCCAGGGGGATTACGGCTTGTTTCAATGCTCCGGCCCGTGCCGCAGAGAAACGTTTGAGAATGAGGATACGATACGGCGTATGGTTGCAGAGCAGGCGGATATGCGGATTCCCGCCGAGCTTTTGCCTGTTTGCCCGTATTGCGGAAAACCGCTTGCCATGAATCTCCGTTCCGATGACCGGTTTGTCGAGGACGAGGGCTGGCATAAAGCGGCAGAACGCTTCAAAAACTTTCTGCGGACAAGAAACGGTCAGCAGATTTTGTTTTGGGAACTCGGCGTTGGCTACAATACGCCCGGTATCATCAAATACCCGTTTTGGCAAATGACGGCAAAAAACGCGAACGCCACGTATGCCTGCATCAATAACGGGGAAGCGGTCTGTCCCTGGGAGATTGCCGCGCGGTCCATCTGCATCAATGAGGATATTGCGGCGGCATTAAGATGCCTGCGCACAGGGGCTCCGGCCGGGGAAAGCTGACGGGCTCCGCCCTCTTCCCAGATACGCTGTTCCCATAAGCGCTCACGAATGGCATCGGCATGGGGGTTCTGCATCATGGGAAGCTATGGGGAACCATGGGGAACAGGAGGAAATCCTGTGCGGCCGTTCGCCGCGGGGGGCGGGGGAACGGCGGTACGACCGTACCGCCGCCAATATGCCGCCGTGAACGATACAGGTCCGCGGCGGCAGCGGGAGGGTAACAGAAGGGTAACGAGAGGGTAACGGGGAAAAGGATGGTGAACAACGCTTGCGGGGAGCTGGCCGGCGTGGATTTACGGCGCTTGAAGAAAGGAAAGGAAGGGCCCTGCAATTCTGCCTCTGCTGATCGGCGTGGATTTACAGGGCCTGGATAAATTTCTCTATACGCCACCCACATACGCCCCTATACCACACACACCGCAGGCACATCCGCAAAAAGCGAAAGAATCCAACGCGTCGTGAGGGGCGCGGCGGGATGCGCGCGCACGGAGACTTTTCCATAAATATCTGCGCGAGCCAAATCAGGCTGGCGGCAGTATGGCAAGGGGCAATTATCAGATTTGGCGATTTTGGCGATCGTCCGCTTCCCGGAAATCATCCATCAATTTTCCATTAAGGTCAAGCACATAATGCCAGCCTTCAAAATCGCAGCAGTGGATTAATCCATCGTCAATCCGGAAAGGCTTATCCTTTGCCCGCGAAACCAGAATATCTCTGCCCATAAAATGCCAAATTCTGTTTAGCTGAAGATCATATCGAAATATATCACCCTCACCCCAGATGATGTATCCGCCCTCAATTGGATGGATTTCAAACAGTCCGCCCATATTGTCGCACTTGACAAACTGCGCGATTCTGCCTGTATCCAGATCAAGCCGTAGAATTGAGCTGAAGAGAATGATGGTGATATGGTGCGGCTCTAAAACGGCGCAGTGTTCAGAATTAGAGCAGAGAGTATCCAACAAGGCAACAGTCAGAACACCGCCATGGCGAGCCTTGATCTCCAGCACACGGGCCATGTAAAAATCTTCGGTGTTGATATTTTCTGGATTATGTACAATGTCGAAGCGATGCAGAGGGGGCCTTGTTTCGGTGTTCATAACAATACGGAAATTTGCATTGGAAAATTCCATTTTATTTTCACTCTTTACACCATGTAATTTAAAGGAATTTCGCCTGTGACATGCTCAATCAGACCTGAAGAAAAAGGCGGAAGAAGCCGTGAAAAACGTTGTCAACAGCATCGTTACCTGGTTCAAAGAGCTGCCCGGGCGAATCGTTCAGATCGGCAAAGATATCGTAAACGGGCTGTGGGAAGGGATTACCGGGGGAATTCAATGGCTCGGCGAAAAAGTTTCCGGCTTTTTCGGCGGTATTGTAGACGGCGTAAAAGGCGTGTTGGGCATCGCCTCGCCTTCCAAGGTGTTCGCCGAGATCGGCGAATTCAGCGGCGAGGGGTTCGAGGAAGGCTTTTCTGCCAGCATGGGGACAGCCTTTAAGGACGCAAAAAAAGAAATGCAGGCAGGCATCAACGGGCTGGACGCAGCCGTATCCGTTACGGGCGCTCCGGCACGGGCGGCGCAGGCGTGGCAGTCCTCCCCCAGCCTGAGCTACGGCGGTTTTACGGTGAACGTATATGCGGCCGAGGGTCAGGATGAAAAGGCGATAGCCGACCGGGTTGCGGCCAAGCTCCAAACCATGATTTCCTGCAAGGAGGCGGTGTTTGCATGATACGATGGGCGGGGCGCAGCTCGGAGGAGGTCGGGGTGGTCGTGGAGTATTATCCCGCGCAGAATGGCCCGTCCCGGCGGCTGGAGGCGGTGCAGGTCCCGGGGCGCAACGGCGATCTGCTGATCGATACGGGGCCTATGACAATTACGAGCAGGAGTATGAGGTGTATTTTTACGCCGGAAGGAACCGCACTCCCGCCCTGGCGCGGGCGGTGCGGGCGTGGCTCCAGGGCCCGACGGGATACCAGCGGCTGGAAGACAGCTACGACCCCGGTTATTTCCGCATGGCGTACTACGCCGGGCCGGCAGAAATCGAAAACGTCATGAACCGGTTCGGGCGGGCAACCATCTCCTTTACCTGCCGGCCCCAAAGATGGCGGAAGGACGGGGAATACCCTTTTCTCTGTTCCAACGGCGTAAGCCTGTATAACGAAGGGTTTCCGGCCCTGCCGCTGGTCAAAGTCAGCGGGACGGGGGCCGGGAATCTGTACGTCGGCGGCTATACGGTGGAAATCCTGTCCCTGGACGGGTACGTTATGCTGGATTCCGATACCCAGAACGCCTACCGGGACACCCTCAACAAAAACAACACCATTTCCGCACCGGAGTTTCCCGTCCTGCAGCCGGGGGAAAATACCATCTCCTGGGACGGCGGCATCACCGCCGTGGAGATTACGCCCCGCTGGTGGACGGTGTGAACGGTCATCCGTCGCCTTTTTTGCGCTGGTTCCGATATTTCCCGCTTTTGACACGGCGGTCCTCCGGGGGCTGGGCGTCCGCCGGAATCGCCCACTGGTGCCCGATCTTCACAGCGGGAATCCGCCCTTGGGAGATGAGCAGCCGCACCCTCCCACCGTCCATATGGAACTTTTCGCAGAACTGGGTGACCGAGAGATATTCCATTGACTTTCCCGCCTTTCATGGTATAATAAGGGTAGACAAGGGGCGCTCGTGCTTGGTGCCTTTGTTGTCCCGCTAGTCGTTGTGAGCTACCACAACGGCTAGTTTGCTTTTATGGGGAAAACCATAAAGAGCAGGAACAGGATCGTCAGACAGAGTATGTACATGACGCCCTTTTTCCACATCGGCATCACCCCCTTTCTTTGGAGGTGAGCGCCCCTTGACTACAATATCAGTATATCACAATACCGTGATTATTGCAATGGTTTTTTCAAATACTTTTCAGCGCCTGTCGTTTGACCGGCGCTTTTCTTATGCCTGTTTATAAGGAGTGAGGACCTATGCTTTTACTGTATCCCAGCACCGAAACCGCCTTTGCGGACAACGGCCTGGGGGCGCTGTCGGACGCCATCTCCTGCACCGTGACGGAGGCGCGCAACGGGGAGTATGAGCTGCAGCTGGAGTACCCGCTCAACGGCATCCATTACGGCGACATCGCCATCCGCTGTGTGGTTACCGCCAAACCGAACCCCTACGACGACCCGCAGCCGTTCCGGATTTACCGCATCACCCGCCCTCTGGGTGGCAGGGTCACCCTTTATGCCCAGCATATCAGCTATGACCTGTCCGGGGCGACGGCGGGGCCGGGCTGACGGTGGACGGGACGTATACCGTCAGCCGGATTCTGGAGGGGAAATCCCACGGCGTCCTGCTGGACGGCGGCCTCGGCTGGGTCAGGCCCGCCGACTGCGAGGTGGTGGGGTGATGGCGTGGATGGATACCGAGATTGTGGTCGCCCTGCTGGCGCTGATCGGCACCCTCGCCGGCAGCTTCGGGGGCATCCTGGTTTCCTCCAAGCTGACCAATTACC
>CAJFTG010000096.1 GCA_904419875.1 Candidatus Avimonas caecicola
CTTACACAAATATTTTCCATCGGCTGACCTTTTGAGTAGCAACGCGCTTCGCTCAATACGGGAAGCCAACGCTTTTTTCTGCACTCCTTCGCCGCCAAAGCCAAGGGGTTCCCGAAACAGCAAAGGCCGGCCGAAAGCCAACAGGCTTTCGGCCGGCCTTTAACCTGCGTATACGAAAATGAGCCCCGGTTTCCTATAGGGCGGAAGGCGGCTTGCCAACGGATAATTTTACGCAGCATAAGCGGAAAGAACAGAAAATACCATCCGCCCTGCAGGACGGCATTGTTTGTTCCGCTCAGATCGGGGGCGCGTGTAATGCGGCGTTGTTTCAGGGCCGCTTTATGGGGCAAATCCGGCAACAGGCTCGTCCGGGGCCTGGCCGCATTCGCGGTCTTTAGCTCTGCCCTGTCCCCGCCGCGCATCTCCCCGTGGGAAGGAAGGATCAGCAAGCCGCCTCCTGCGCCGGGGGCTCCTTTGCGGCATTGTTCGCGGTGGATTCGTCCAGCCGAAGATCTTTATGCTGAAAGGTCGGCACCAGGTCGTACAGCCGGCGGATAATCACCCCGATGTCTTCGTCGTCGATCACTTCCTTGAGAGCCCGCATTTTGCGGATGAAATCATCGATGTCCACCGGCACCTGATTGCCGATGAATATTTTATTGTTCATGGTGGACTGAAGCCCTTCCTCGTTCATCAGCAGCTCCTCGAACAGCTTTTCCCCGGGACGAAGGCCGGTAAACTCAATGCGGATATCCCGGTAGGGCTCCTTGCCGTACTGCCGGATCAGGTTCTCCGCCAAAGTGAGAATCCGAACCGGCGCCCCCATATCCAGAACGAAGATCTCGCCGCCCTTTGCCATGGCCCCCGCCTGCAGAATCAGGGACACCGCCTCGGGAATGGTCATAAAATACCGGATGATGTCCGGGTCGGTAACCGTGACAGGCCCGCCCGCCTCGATCTGCTTGCGGAACAGGGGGATGACCGAGCCGTTGCTGCCCAGCACATTGCCGAAACGCACAGCGGCGTATTCCGTGCCGGTGGACTGCTCCGCCATGTACTGCATGATCATTTCACAGCAGCGCTTGGTCGCCCCCATCACATTGGTGGGATTCACCGCCTTGTCGGTGGACACCAGCACAAACTTTTTCACGCGGTAGAGGTCGGCGAGGTTGGCGACGTTGAAGGTGCCGATCACATTGTTTTTGACCGCCTCTTCGGGGTTGGTTTCCATCAAAGGGACGTGCTTGTGCGCCGCCGCGTGGAACACCACGGTCGGCCGGAAGGTGCGGAACAGCCGGTCCATCTTCTTAAAATCCCGGATGGAAGCGATCTGTACCTCCAGGGGAAGGGTCTCCCCGTACTGCCGCAGCAGCTCCTGCTGGATTTCATAAGCATTGTTTTCATAAATATCGACGATGATCAGCCGGCGCGGGCGGTATTTGACGATCTGCCGGCAGAGCTCCGACCCGATAGAGCCTCCGCCGCCGGTCACCAGGCACACCTCGTCCCGGATGAATGCCGCCACGTCGCGGTTGTCAAACTGAATCGTTTTGCGGCCGAGCAAATCCTCCACGTCAATGCCCTTTGTCTGATTGAGCAGTTCCTTTTCCCGCGCCATTTCGTCCAGAAACGGCAGGACTTCAATTTTGCACTTGGTGGCCGAGCAGATCTGCAGGATCCGCCGGCGGTCCGTGTCCATGCAGGAGGGGATGGCGAACAGAATGGTGTGAATCCCCATCTGCGCGCACAATTCCGGAATCCGCTCGGTCGGCCCGTATACCTTTACCCCGCCGATGGTGCGGCCGATCTTCTCCCGGCTGTCATCCACCAGGCACAGCGGATTATACCGCCGGTTGGTACGCCGCATTTCCAGCAGGATCCCCCGGGCGGCCTGCCCGGCGCCGACGATCATCGTCGGGGTCATCAGCTCGGTGCACACCTGACGGCTCATCGCAGTATACAGGTACTGATAGGCCAGCCGCATTCCCATCATCGTAAACACGGCGATCAGGAAAGAGAGGATCATATACGGGCTGGACGGCAGGCTGTGGAACAAAAAGGAGACGAAATAACTGGCCGCGGACCCAAAGCAGAGCGCGGCGATCAGGGCCAAAAGGCTTTTGACCTCCGCATACCGCCAAATACTGCGGTACGTGCCGCCGAGCGTCAGCGCCAGGAGGTTGAACGAAACAAAAAAGAGCAAAGGCCCATATGTTGAAAACGACGTAAGGCGGGAAAACGAAAAGCCGCTGGACAGAAAATAGGCGATCAAGCAGGAAAAACACAGTGTGAGCAAATCGATCAGAAACAATATCAATTTCCGGATACCAAATTTTTTGACTTTCCCCATTTTTCGCTCTGTCTCCCGTTTCATCAGCCTATGGAAAGCCGGCGCATTGTCGGTCAGCCGGCGGCTCAGGCAGCTTATTGGAAAATAACGAAAACCTATTTTGTTATTTTATCATAAATACGCAACGGTTGCAACATCGTTGCGCAGAGAGTTGCGCGGACTGTCTGTGCGGACCTAGCGCGTATAAGCTGAGGTCTCTGCCGGACTTGGCGGGTGCCGCCCTGGGAAAGGTCCGGCGTCCGGAACGGCGGCTCTATCGTTTTCGGCGGAGCCCGCGTTGTTTTTGCGTGGGGATGCCCTCTCCGCCAAAGCAGAAACGGAAGCTGAAGGCTAAAGGGCATACCGTCATTCCGGAGTACCCGTAAACATATCCGCTATTTTGCGAAAGACCATGACCCCCCATTGATTGGACGGCTGCCTGTTCCATACTGCCGGGATGACAAACGCAAAGCCGGCCTGTTTGTACAACAGGCCGGCTTTGCGTCGGTATCTGCACCGGGCCGGTCGCCCCTCCGCCGTCAGCGGGAGGCCATCAGCTCGCACAGGCGGTTGCTGAACTCCACCGGGTCGTCAACCGGCAGCCCCTCGATCAGCAGGGCCTGGGTATACAGCAGCTGCGCGTATTCCTTAAGCGTATCCCGGTCGGCTTCGTACAGGGAAACCAGGGTTTGGAAGATCGGATGGGCCTCGTTGATCTCCAGAATCCGCTCCGCCTTTACCTTGTTGTCGGTGGGCATGGCGTTGAGCACCCGCTCCATTTCCAGGGACAGGTCGCCGCCGCTGGCCAGGCAGACCGGATGGGTTTTCAGCCGCTTGGACAGCCGCACCTCCTTGACCTTGCCGTCGAGCGCTTCGGTCATGAAGGCGAACAGGTCCTTGTTCTCCTCCTGAAGCTTCTCCTCTTCCCCCTTTTCCTCCGCGTCAAAGCCGAGGTCGCCGGAGGAAACGGAGCGGAACTCCTTCCCCTTCCAGTCATGCAGGACCTTAAGCGCAAATTCGTCCACATCGTCGGTGCAGTAGAGAATTTCATACCCCTTGTCCCGCACGGCCTCGCTCTGGGGCAGACGGGCGAGCTTCTCCACACTCTCGCCGCAGGCGTAATAGATATATTTCTGGTCCTCCTTCATCCGTTCGGCATATTCGTCCAGCGTGACTAGCTTCTCCTCGGTCGAGGAGTGGAACATCAGCAGGTCGGCCAGAACGTCCTTGTGCTGGCCGAAATCTGCATAAACGCCGTATTTCAGCTGGAGGCCGAAATTCTTGAAGAAGGCATCATATTTTTCACGTTCGTTGTTCCGCATCGCGAGCAGCTCGCTCTTGATCTTCTTTTCCAGGCGGGAGGCGATGGTTTTCAGCTGGCGGTCATGCTGGAGCATTTCCCGGGAAATGTTCAGCGACAGGTCCTGAGAATCCACCAGCCCGCGCACAAAGCTGAAGTAGTCGGGCAGCAGGTCCGGGCATTTATCCATAATCAGCACGCCGCTGGCGTAAAGCTGCAGGCCCTTTTCATACTCCCGGGTATAGTAATTGTACGGTGCGCGGGCCGGGATGAAGAGCAGCGCATTATAGGTCGCCGCCCCTTCGGTGCTGGAATGGATAACCCGGGCGGGGTTTTCGTAATCAAAGAACTTCTCTTTATAGAAATTGTTGTAATCCTCGTCGGTCAGTTCGTTCTTGTTCCGGCGCCAAAGCGGCACCATGCTGTTGACCGTTTCCGTCTCGGTGTAGGTTTCGTATTCGCCTTCCGCCCCCTCTTTCGGACGGGATTTCTCCACCTCCATCCGGATCGGGTAACGGATATAATCGGAATACTTTTTGACTATGCCCCGCAGGCGGTAGGCGTCCAGGAATTCGCTGTAGCTTTCCTCCTCCGTATCCGGCTTGATGTTCAGAACGATCTGCGTGCCGAAGCCCTCCTTTTCACAGGGCTCCACCGTATACCCGCTTGCGCCGTGGGACTGCCATTCCCAGGCTTCCTGCGCGCCGTAGGCCCGGCTGCGCACAGTCACGCAGTCGCTGACCATGAACGCCGAATAAAAGCCCACGCCAAACTGGCCGATAATATCGATCTCTTCCGTTCCTGCCGTTCCCTTGCTTCCCTCTGCCCCCTCGTTCTCCTTTTTAAAAGCCAGGGAGCCGCTCCTGGCAATGGTGCCCAGATTGTTTTCCAGTTCTTCCTTGGTCATGCCGCAGCCGTTGTCGGTGACCGTCAGGGTGCGGGCCTCCTTGTCCACATCCAGGGAGATCGAAAAATCCTCCCGGCTGACGCCGGTCAGCCCGTCGGTAAGCGAACGGTAATACAGCTTATCGATGGCGTCGCTGGCGTTGGAGATCAGCTCCCGCAGAAAAATCTCCTTATGGGTGTAAATGGAGTTGATCATCAGGTCCAGCAGGCGCTTGGATTCGGCTTTGAACTGCTTTGTTTTCATGGCGGAAACAACTTCCCTTCCTTGATTTTCGGCCTGCGGCGGCTCGTTCTGCCTCCGCGCGGAAATTAGCACTCTCTATCGGCGAGTGCTAAAACTACTATAACGCGAATCCGTAGAAAACGCAAGGGGGGTTCACCGACAGAAATGTAAAAATTTTGCAAACACGCCGGCAGCCCCCGCACGGGGGCTTCGCCGCCCTCCGTCCGGGCGGGACGGCCCCCCGCGTCCGCCCGCCGAGCGCCGAGGCGGCTTTGGCGCGCCTCCTTAAACCCGGCCTATGTAGCAGCAGGTCGTGTTCGGCTGAAGCAGCTTCCCCTCCCGTGCGTACCGGTGAAACAGCGCCGTCACCGCTTCCACAAAAGGGCGGTAGGACGGCTCGCCCGGCTTTGGCGCATAGGAAGAGGAAAGGTTCCGCCCCACAAATCCCTCCAGCGTATAGGAAAGGTCGTTGGGATAACGCCTTTCGGTATAGACGCCGTCCCGAAAAAACGCGGCATACGGGGGCTGGGAATGGTCCCGCCCGCCGCTGAAGCCGTGAAAATCGGGGCAGTATCGCCGGCACACAGCCGCGTTTTCCCGCACCAGCGGACTTTCCGGGTCCCGGTGGTTCCAAACCAGCGCCGCCAGGCCGCCGGGCCGCAAAATCCGGCGGCATTCGGTTTGGAACTTCTCCGGGTCGAACCAGTGGAACGCCTGCGCCGCCGCCACCAGACCGACGGACCGGTCCGGAAGGCCGGTGCGCTCCGCCGTCCCGGCAAGAGAACGCCAGCCGGGATACCCGGAAAGGGTTTTCTCCGCTTCCCGGCGCATGTCCCCGTTCGGTTCCACGGCATAAACCGTCAGCCCCCGCTCCAGCAATCCCCGGGTGAACCGGCCGGTCCCCGCGCCAACCTCCGCAACCGTATCCCCCGCCCTCAGTCCGGCGGCCTTTATCAGGTCGGCATAGCAGGCCGCCGGATAGCCGGGCCGGCTTTGCTCATATACCTCGGATTTCCCGGTGAACAATGCAGCGGTGTTCTCGTGTTTCACTGCATTCCCTCCCTGCACGCCGGAACGAGTTGCGCTCGTTCCGATTTTTTATTTCCCAAAAAGTCCGCCGCCCGCTCCACGGTTCCGCCTTTTCACAAAACGCCACGCCCGGCTCACCTGTCCGCTGACGGCGGCTTAAAGCCGCCTGCGCCCATCACGGCGGTTCGCCGCCGCGCCCAATTTTTTGCGAACCGCGGGAGTTCAGCTCCACCAACCGAAAGGATCCTTTTCATAGCCGCTGACAAAAAGCGGAAAGGCGGGAGGTTCCGATACCGCCGCCTTTCCGTTCCGTCTTCGTTTCCCCGCTTCGGATTACTGCAGCGCCCGGTCCAGCGCCGATTTCAGGGTATCGAGCGGCCGGACCCCGACCAGGGTCTCCACCGGCTCCCCGTCCTTGAAAATAATAACGGTGGGGACGCTTTGAACCCGGTATTCCTCCGCCAGCTCCCGCAGTTCGTCAATGTCTACCTTGCCGACCGCCGCACGGCCTTCATAATCCGCCGCAAGCTGTTGAATCACCGGCTCCAGCATCCGGCAGGGCATACACCAGGTTGCAAAAAAATCGGCCAGCAGCACGCCGCCGGACTTCCGGGCCGCCTGAAACGACTGCGCGTCAAAATGCACCGTCTGCGCCATTGCGTCAACTTCCTTTCCTCGTGGTAATTCCCGCCGCCGGACGAGGTTTCCGGGCAGCGGCCTTCTTAGCATGTCCCACGGGGCGGAAATTAACCCGCCGTCCCTCCGCTTTTCATCCCAGGCAGGAGGGCTTTCCCGACGCCCAATCCCCTTCTGCGTTTTCAGCGTTTCCAAAGCGGGCCGGCCGCCCTGGCCCGATAAAGGCATCGGCTTAAGAAGGGGGCTTTCCGGTGCCGGCCGAACGGCGCAGCAGAATCAGACGCTTATCCCTGCCTCGTCCTGTGTATAAACGCCGTCGGTGACGGCGGAGGACTCTTCGCCGGACGACGGCCCCTGGTAATGCACCATGCGCATCATGCCGCCCGCGGCCAGGCCGAGGAGATAGACCAGCGTGACCACACCGCACGCGATCAGCGCGGGAAGGCGACGGGACGGCTCATGCCGGCAGCAGGACCCGGTCAGCACATAAGCCCGAATCAGGAAGGGAAGCGGCAGGGCCGAAGTCAGCACGATATTCACGTTTGCCGCCGTATAGCCGATTTCGGTGAACTCCTCCCCCAGCCCTCCGAAGCCGACCACGGCGACCACCGCCGCGATCATCAGGACAATGCCGACAAGCAGCAGGAACAGGGATTCCGACGCATGCTCCCGATGGCGGCTGGTGTAGGCGCGATAGGAATAAACCGCCGTACCCAGGCAGGCGGCCGCCATCACAAACAGATAAAGGTCCGACTGAAAATAGGCGGCGGACAGCGTCTCCGCGTCCTGAAATCCCCGCTGCAGCAGCAGGGAAACAACGGTCAGCGCCAAGGCCAGGACCAGATAAAGGATCGATTTCAAAAAGCGCGATATCCGCATAGCCAGCATCCTTTCCGGACAAATTCCCCCGCAAGCCGCCCTACTCCGTGACCTCGACGCGATCCCGCAGGGCGGTTGCCGTCTCCTTGGTGGCAAGCAGCGTGCCGTCCCGCATTGCACAGGCCGTTCCGCAGGAGGCCGCCAGCCGGACGCATTCCGGCAGGTCGTAGCCCTTGACATGGCCAACGATAAAGCCGGCCAGCGCGCTGTCCCCGGCGCCTACGGTGGACTTTACCTCCACCCGGGGCACCGCGGCCCGGACAACGCGATCGCCCTGGATGCAGACCAGCCCGTTCCCGCCCAGGGA
>CAJFTG010000097.1 GCA_904419875.1 Candidatus Avimonas caecicola
CAGACGCCAAGGGGGCAGTCTGTCCTTTTTGCATTTTCTCCACTGTCATATCGCACCTTCCTTTTCAAATTTTAGGCAAAAGAAAAAGCGCCTTTCTTTAACCCGAGTTGAGTAAAAGAAAGGCGCTAAAATCACCCTTAATTCAATTTTCAGTGCATTCTCTCCGGTTCAAGTCCGTACTCACCGGAAATTCAGGCAAAAGTTTGTCGTTTGTCGCCATTCTTTATTTTGCCCTGAAAACACTGAAAACCCGCTTAAACAGCGGGTTTTCGATGTGTGTTCCATATTGTGGAACAATTCTGGAGGCGCCACCCAGATTTGAACTGGGGAATCAGGGTTTTGCAGACCCATGCCTTACCACTTGGCTATGGCGCCGTAGAACAACGTGCTTTAGTATACCGGTTTTTTCCGCACTTGTCAAGATGCTTTTTAGGATGTCCTCGTTTTTTCAGGGCGTTTTTCCGGTGCCTGCCGGGGCCTGCCGGTGCCTGCCAGGGCCTGCCGCGGCCTGCCGAAACCTCCCGCCCTTTTTCATCCGGTTCATTTTAGTATATGCGCGCAGCGGCGTTTTAGACCAGGGAGAGTGCGGCAAATTCGTCCTTCCCCTTGCTTCGTGAGAGGCTCCCCACGGTTGTAGGAGCAAAACCGCGACAGGCTTTTCCGGAAAAGGATTGACAAAGCCAGAAACCTATGGTATAATTCCCTTCGTTCCATAAAAAGGAACGCTTTCTGCGGCTTTAGCTCATCTGGTAGAGCGCCACCTTGCCAAGGTGGAGGTAGCGAGTTCGAGCCTCGTAAGCCGCTCCAGACAGAACCCGGACGCCCTTGGCGTCCGGGTTCCTTTTTTGCCGGGTGAAGGCGGCTGCATCGGAGCGCGCTTCTCCGCCGCCCTTTGCCCTCCGGCGCAGGCCGCCGACGGAGGAGGCGGATCAGGGAGGAAGGATCTCGAACTCCCGCATGCCCATATAGCCGGGGGCAATCTCATATTTGGGAAACACCACCACCACATGGCCGGCTTGGTTGATGTAAAAGCCCTGGTCCGGCCGAATGGTTTCAAACGCCAGCTCGTCGTGAAAGTAGAGGTCTCCCGGATTGGCGGCTTCGTCCGCCGCAATCCCCCGGCGGACCGCCTCGTTGACGACCTCCAGGTAATCCTCGCCCAGAAGGTTGGCCAGGGTCAGTTCCCGCCCGGTTTCCATGTCGATATTGTAAAATGCATATTCCCCATAGAAATTGGCCCGGGTCTCGCTGGATTCGATCACAAAGGAAACCCATTTCTCGTTGCTGCTCTTTAAGTCGTAATCGATGGTGACCTCCAGGGGGATATACGTCTCCGGGTCTCCGCCGGTATCCAGGTAGGCTTTATAAAGCAGGGCGGCCTCCTCCCGCGCCCGCGTCAGCCGTTCGCTGACCCGGCGGGTGATTTCGGCGTTGATGCGGCGCTCCAGCTCGGTATCGCCGGTATTCTGAAGCGCGGGCATGTTCACCCGGATATAGACCGCCTCGTCCTGCTCCTCGAACCTCCAGAAGGTGACGACCCGGGCCGCATACCCCAGCACCGGCACATCGTACAGCTCCCTGGCCAGGGCGGGAAAGGCGTTGACAACAGCGGCAAACGCCGTGCACAGGCAGACGGAGGCGACCACCGCCGCGCGCGTCCACAGGCGGCCGCGGGACCTTGCCTTAATCCGGCGGGCGTGGCGGAACGCCTCCATCACGGCGCCGTTCAGTCCCTCGGGGACGGCGAGGGCTTGATACAGCCGTTTTCCCTCCTGCAGCCGTTTCATTCTTCCGGGCCGCCTCCTTCCATCTCGGCGCGGAGCAGCTCCAGCGCCTTGTACAAGCGGGATTTCACCGTATTGATGTTGCCGCCGGTGACCTGCGCGATTTCACTGAGCGGCATATCCTCGTAAAACCGGAGGACGACCACGGTGCGCAGCTTCGGCTTCAGCCGGCTGACCGCTCGGTAAACATCCAGCCGGCGCGCAATGTCCTCACACGGGTCCCCAACCGAGAGAAACGCCTCCGGCGCTTCCTCCGCCGGAAGAACCCGTTTGTTTTTACGCAGGTATCCCAACCCCTCATTGACCAGAATGCGGTAAAACCAGGTTTTCAGATACGCCGGCTCCCGCAGGGTATGTACATGGGTAAGCGCCTGCACCACCGCGTTTTGCACGACACCCATCGCGGCGTCGGGGTCTTTGACGTAGGTGAACGCCAGGCGGTAAAAACGGTCCTGATGGCTTTCAATATACTCTTCCAGTTCCTGCAAGGCCGGCACCCCCTTCCGTTGTTTTTTTCATTATAACGGAAACGGCGGCGCCTTTCCATTCTTTTTACGGTTTTATACCGTGCGCGCTTTCAGAAAGGCAGAAAGGGGCAGAAAAGGGCAGACAGCCTTTTTGCCCTACTTGTTGGATGCTTCAGGAGGCGAAAAAGTTGAACGAAAGCGTCCCGCAGTATGCGGGACGCTTTCGGGCGCCGGCGGGCAGAAAGGCTGCAGACAGCGGCGGCCCCCGGCCTACCTTCCCTGCGGGCCTTCCTGCTGGTATTGATCAAGAAAATGCCGGAACACGTTAACGTGGACATCCTCGTCCGCCGCCAGCTTCCGGAGCACGGCGGACAGCTTCGCATCCTGAACCTGATTGGCCTGCGACAGATAGGTGTTGCGGGCGAACTGCTCGCTGCGGATGTCGCTTTGAAGCATGGCGGGGATGGCGCCGGCGTATTCGACAAAGCTGCCGCTCCAGGCGCTCCGCCGGTTGCCGGGGAGGGCCTGACAGCGGGGATCACCGCCCAGAAGGACGATCAGCCGCCCCAATATGTCCAGATGCCGCATTTCCACCTGCGCAATTCTCCGCAGCACACGGGCGAATTCCGCATCCTGAGCGGACACCACCCAATCCTGATACAGATACTGATTGATGGCGGTCATCTCGCTGCGGGACGAGGCCAGATCCCCCATCAGCATACGGGCGTAAGGGAGATGAGGGCGTTCCACTTCGATGGGCGGATAATTCCCCGGCGAAGTGACCGTGAGGCCCTTTCCGGCGCTGCCGGGAGAGGGGGTATGAGGGGTATGGGGGGTATTCATAGGATGCTTCCTTCCTTTCGGCGGCGTCAGCCGCAATGATACCCATATATATGCCGCCCGCCGCTTGTACAAGAACGGCCATCCCCGGCCGAAAGCAAGGGTGGGAAGGAGGCGGGAGGCTGCTGAAATACGAAGCAGCGGTTAAAAATCTGAAGCTACCGGCGGAAAAGGTATCGCACAACGCCCTGTGTCCTATTGCCCATCAGCAATCCACAGCACAAGGATTTGCAGAACGCCGCGGGCTGCTTAGCGGGGCCGTACCGGTGCATTCCGGTGTTCCTTAATTTCTGTTTCCGCCGACCGGCAGCACCCTGTCCGTTTCCAAGGCGTGGAACCGCTCCGCGAAAAACCGTTGCTTTGGCTTCCGGATCCGGACGGGCACGACTGCACTTTTCGACGGTGGGAAAACCATAGCCAAACTTCTTTGCCGGAAGGGGAACGCCAGACCGATCGTTGACCTTGAAGTTGAAAACCCTGCGGTTGGCGGAATTCCGCCGACCGCAGGGTCTCATTCTATGGCACCGGGCCGCTTTCTTCTTTGTTTTTTGTTTTGAATCGCAGCTTTTGATAGTATGCCTTATAGGGATCCTGAGCGTCAAGGCAGGTGTCCGTCAGATATCCCGGCTCCTGCCGGTATTCCCGCAGACCCCGGTAGTAGAACGCCTTCTTCGCGTCCTCGATGATAAACGGAACAATGCCATTGCGCAGGCACTCTTTGAACATAATCATCCGGCCTACGCGCCCGTTCCCGTCCTGAAACGGATGGACGCACTCGAACCGGTAGTGGAAATCAATGATCTCCGTCAGGGAAATCCGCGCCTTGTCGTTATACTGCCGCAGGAGTTCCTGCATGGCCGCGGGGACTTCTGCAGGCGGCGTCGTTTCCAAATCGCCAACCATGTTTTCTTCCCGTTTGTAGTCCCCTGCGGCAAACCATTCAAGCTGTGCGTCGGTGGTGGAGCTTTTCAGGATCCGGTGGTAGGTCTTGATCATGTCCTCCGTCAATGGCTGCTTGGCCGTAGACAGCATGAAGTTAAAGAGTTCAAAATGGTTTTGTGTTTCAATGATATCGTCAATAGGGGCCGCTTCGTCCCCCGCGGGAATCAAGGTCTTTGTCTCGTACATATACCTTGTCTGTTCTTCCGTCAGCCGGCTTCCTTCGATCCGGTTGGAGTTGTACGCCAGCTTTACCTGGGTAAGATGGTACAGCCCCCCTTTGTAACCCATGCTCTTTTCCTTTAAAAGCTGTTCCAGGACTGTCATAGTCACCCTCCTTTCTCCTGCATGGACAGGAAAGAAAAAGGGAGCGTTCCCGCCCCCTCTGCTTTGTATTATTATACCAAAAAAGCCCCGCGCGGTCAAGGTTCCGGAAAGTTTTCAGAAATATGCGAAATCCGAAATCGCACATTTGCTATATATCTTCCTTTTTGGTAAAATATAGGCAGCAGATGGAACTCTGTCATCCGGCGTGGTTCTCCTATTGAGAACGCTTGTATCTTTTCACGGCTTATTTGTCCTCAAAACCGATAAGCGTCTACACGACGGATTCTCCCAGCACCTTGATAATTGCACACAGAAGCAGTGGTGACATTCCGCCGCAAGGGAGCTTCCCGGACATTCCGCCATGACTACCTGCCTTCGGGTACAAAACGCAAAACAGTTTTACTGGATGAACGGAAAGGTACGAGCAGGAAATGTGATTCGGGTTTAATGGCGGCGGTTCTGCCAAAGGCGATGATCTTGCAGCGGGTATAATGATACTTGCACCTTGAACGCCCTCACAGCATTGGGTGCGCCGCTCGGACGAGGGGCTGGCTGCAAACGGAGTTTTGCAGACGAATGGAGAGAGGTCTCCGTTCCTCCGCCGCTGTTTGGAGGCGGGGGTGCAATTAAAATGTTAATTGGCGGCTACAAATTCCTGTCGGAAATTCTGGGAAAAGCCCTTGACAATCCTGCGGATATCCAGTATAATACACTGCGTTGCCGCGGTAAGATTCCGTTGGGAACATATAGGTGGCCCGGTAGTTCAGCTGGTTAGAACGCTAGCCTGTCACGCTAGAGGTCGACGGTTCGAGCCCGTTCCGGGTCGCCACTTGCTGATATAGCTCAGTCGGCAGAGCGCGTCCTTGGTAAGGACGAGGTCACCAGTTCGAATCTGGTTATCAGCTCCAGAAAAAAGGCGCCCATCGTGTAGATGGGCGCCTTTTTTCTGCCGCGGCCGTCCGGATTTGAAGGGGATTCAACATCGGTCGGCAGCTCCATAAACGTTTTGTAATGCGGCTTTCCAGACCGACCTATTTAGTCTGGAAAACCGCATTTTCATTTTCTGAACCTCCGCATCATAAAAAAGAATGCTACGGAATGAAAGTTGTTGAACGGGGGCACCGCCTCCTCAACTGGTCCGCCGTCCAATTTTGAATGCGCCGGTCACCCCAAAGTGTATCGCTTCCAAAATACTGGATTTACTGGCCTCAATGAGGGGCCTTTCCAAGATCAAGACTCATTTGCTTTTCCGATCCTTCTTTCTGCGGGGGTTCCCCTGTATCGCTCCCCCTGCAGCCTTTTACCATCCAGGCCGTCGTCCCGGCCATAACGGGCCGACCGCGAGCGGGAGCTTTTGTCCCTGTGTGACGGACCGGACAATTCCCTGAAGTCCATTCTGTGGTATCTCACCCGGCCCCCTGACGCCCCTGCGGACCATCTTCCGCCGCCCTGAAGCAAGAGGACAAGCCGGGCTTCATCGGGGGTATGTTCCCCGCTACCGCCATATATATGACCAGGCAGCCGGTATCCCACTGGACAGCGACATCCTGAAAAGGAGCCCGCCGGAGCCCTACTAAAAGCGGCCCGGCATAAAAATGCCCGGGGCGGCGTATCCCCGGGCGTTTATTTTGGAATAAACAATACCGGACAGGTCTGTACCGGTGGGGTTGGATAGTGAAGCACTCCTTTTGGAAAAAGAGTTGAATTTTATATGAGCGGCTTTTTGCCGATTGCCGTGACTGTTTGGACATAGCGCTGATACTGGGCGTATACCTCCTCGGTTTCGGGCATTCCCAAGCCCATGCGCTTTCCCGGCTCATTGAGGAGTCCGGTATACTGATAGCCGTAGATTTGTTCCAGCATATCGTAGCTGCGGATTTCCTTCAGCAAATCCTCAAATGTCTTTGGACGCAGGCCCTCGTCAAAAGGAAAGCGGAAGATCTCCATATCCACCCAAAAATGGGTGCCGGTTTCGGCGCACATGTCCGCGATTTGAGGAATATTGTTTTCACTGCGCGCAAAGGCGAAGGGAATCAGGATATCCACATTTGCCAGAATGGCCCGCCATTCCTCACGATACCAATCCATGTGGATGTTATTCGGCGCCAGCGCCACTGGCTTGGTGGGAGTCAACGCCTGGACAAAGGACCGGAACTCGCGGAAAAATACGGCGATTTCCTTGTGCTTTTCATCCGGCACCGGATCGTAACCGTAATACAGCGCCCCCATAATCTCCTCCGAGACGTACCAGCCGTAAAAGGAGGGATGGCGGCCATACCGCCGGTGCAGTTCCAGCGCCACCCGTTTGTGCCATTCCAGGGATTCGGGGGAAAAATCAAACCAGGCATATAAGCCCACACCCATAAAAACAGCCATGCCGCATTCGTCCGCGGCGCTGAGCACCGCCTCCACAGGATCCTCGGCCGCCATGGGAACCCGCTCCGGATATAGGGCGCTGGGATACATCGCCTTTCCCGCATAGTGATCCGCCGTCATGTCATGCTGGCAGACATACGCCGGAGAATCAAAGACATTTTGAATCAAAGCGCTGGTGATCCCCAGGCGGTGCATCCCCTGCACGTGCTGTTTCCAATCGCTGTCGTTCAGTTGGCGCAGAGCAGTGTTGAAATAGCGCGCCTCCTGATCGCTCCAGTGAACCAGACTGATCCAGCAGCCGTCCAGCAGACGGGTGGAATGAACCTCCGACGGCACGATTTCATATGGCTGCTGCAGAGTTTCCAAGGGTTTGCCAGCCGGTGTTTCAAAAATGAGTTCCAGCGAGAACCGCCCTGCGATGCCGGACAGCTCCGGATACAGCCGGACCTCCCGCCCGGCCAGCTTCATGTCCGCGGCGCAGGTCTTGCCCACGGCGCCCCCGCCCAGCACGGCGATAGGCATATCCTTCAAATATTCCATATTGCTCATCATGATCGACCTCCATCCGTTTTTCCTGCGCATTTGGGAGGGGGGAGCAAAATTTCCCCGCCTTCCCCTCTGGTCAAAGGATAACAGAGGGAGTATAATTTGTAAAATAGATGGTTATGATTGTTGCCATCGAAAATATCGTTTTATGGAGGGAGCGCCGTGGAGCTCAGAAATGTCATCTCCTTTCTGCGGGTGGTGGAGCTGGAAAACTTCACCAAAGCCGCCCAGGAGCTGGGCTATGCCCAG
>CAJFTG010000098.1 GCA_904419875.1 Candidatus Avimonas caecicola
TCGTTTTCCAAAACGGAAAACGGCCGCCTCTTCATCCCTTTTCAGCGTTTGGCCGCCGCGGGGAAATACCGCGTCCCCTTACAGCCCCAGGGATTTCAGGTATTCCCGGCTCAGGCGGGCGGCCTCCAGCGGCGGACGGCCCACGGAGTCGTCCTGCTCCACCACCACGGTGTCCGCGCCGGCGTCCTCCGCCGCGGCGAGGATGGCGGGGATGTCCTGCACGCCCATGCCCAGCGGCTGGAAGCAGAAGTCGTTCCCGGCCGTTTCCGCTTCGCCGGCGTTGCCCTTGTCGTCGATCAGGGCGTAGGCCGCGCCCGCGTTCATCCGGGAGCAGGTGAAGTCCTTGAGATGGACCACCGGAGCCCGCCCGGCGTATTGCCGCAGATAGGCGCAGGGATCTACCCCGGCGTACCGCACCCAGCAGGTGTCGATCTCGGTCTGAAGCACGTCGGCAGGCAGGGATTCGTACAGCCAGTCCAGCTTGTATTTGCCGTCCACCTTTTCAAATTCGAAATCGTGGTTGTGATACAGCAGCTGGATGCCCGCCTTTTTCAGCATACCGCTGACCCTGGTGAAGTCGGCCAGGGTCTTTTCGAAAGCGGCGCTGCCCTTGTGGCCGTCTCCCATCCAGGGGACCGCGCAGAACGACGCGCCGATGGTTTTCAGGAAATCCACTTCCCTTTCGCCGCCCTCCTCCAGAAATACCCCGTACCCCTGATGGACGGAGATGCAGCGCAGGCCGGTTTCCTCCAGCAGCGCGCGGACCTCTTCCGCCGTGCGGCCGGCGTAGCCGGCGAACTCCACATAGTCGTATCCCATCGCCCGGACGGCGCGCAGGGTGCCTTCCATATCCTTTTCCAGATCGCCGCGGACCGAATACAACTGAAGCGCGACATTGAACTTTTTCATACGGCCTTGCTCCTTTCGCCTGTGGCGCTAAATACAGGGAGGTTCCCGGGAGAGAATCCCTTTTTTCATGCTCCATTATAGCAATACGCCGGCCGGATGGCGATACAATAATCCCGGAAGAATGCTAAACTTTTTTTCTTTGTTTGCCGTTTTACGGTTCTTCCTCCGTCCCGCTGCCGAACAGGGCCGTATGTACGTCGTCCAGAGAATACCGGCTTACCGGCCCCGGTTCCCGGCAGACCCAGGCGCCATGGGTGAAGTCGGGGAAGGGAACAGGCGCGCCGCCCAAAGCGATGGACTGCTCGGACAGGGCGGTCACTGCCATCCAGGTCGCTGTGTCGTATACGTCGATGGGCGGGAGGATGCCCTTCTGTACGCTTTCCACAAAGGCGCTCAGGCAGAGAGAGTCCATGCCGCGGCATTCCCGCCCGGTGATTTTTGCCGAAGGAATCCGGCGGCCAGGGGGATTATACCATGAGCTCCCTTCAAAAGAAAGAGAAATTCAGCTAAAACCGATACGCGGCCTGTCCGCCCTTTCTTTTTCAAGCCCCGCCTACTCCGCGCAGCGTATGGCGGCCTTGATGTAACCCCGGGGCTTGCTCTCCATCTCCTCGTTGGCGCGGTCAAATTCCTCCATGGTGTAAATATGGTTGGTGACGCCCTTGAAATCCCACCGGCCGGAGGAAAGCAGGTCCAGCGCATGGCGGCAGCATTCGGTCTGGAAATCCACCCGGCGTTCGTGGGCGTTCAGAGCGGTCATGGCTTTGACGTTCCACAGCGTGAAATCCACGCAGCGGGGTCCGTCGTTGTGATAACCGCCGATGCACAGCAGGCCGTGGGCGCGCACCATTTCACTCGCCAGGGTCAGCGCGCTCCGGGTGCCGGCGAATTCCATGACGTTCTGGAACCCCAGTTCGAAAATGTGGTTGTCCTCCACGCTGCGGGCGAGGTCCTCCTCCCCCCAATTGGCCCAGTTGAGCCGGTAGTCAGCCGGCAGCTCTTCCGGCGCGTACACCTCGGTCGCGCCGAAGCGCCGGGCATTGTCGCGGGCCTCCTCCCGCGGGTCCACGGCTACGATCTTCCCCGCGCCGCGCAGCCGGAACAGGGAGATCATCCCCAGGCCCATATAGCCCGCTCCCACCACGGCAACCGGGTCGCCCGGCAGCAGCAGGGGCATCCTGCTCGCCGCGCTCAGCAGGCAGGAGAGCGGCTCGGCAATCGCGTCCACGTCCGAGAGGTTGTCGGGGACCGGGACGGCGCAGCGCTCGCTCATCAGGATGTACTCGGCATAGCCCGCGCCCAGGCCGGTCACGCGGTCGCCCACCCGGAATCTGGTGACGGCCCTGCCCGTTTCCGCCACCACCCCCACCGGTTCGTGCCCGAAGAGCTGCCCGGGAGAGGCGGTGGACCACGGATACCATTCGGAATGGCACATGCCGGTATAAGTGACCTTCACCAGAATCTGGTGGTCGTTTGGCCGGGGGATGTCCACCTCCACGACCTTGCTCTTCCGGGGGCCTTCCATGACAATGCGTTTCATCGTATTCCTCCTGTATGTTCGTTTTTGCAGCCGCCTTGCGGGCTGCTGCTGGCCCAAAGGGCGGCTTTCATCCGGGGCGGCGGAGCGGCGGGGCCAGGCCGGTTTCTGTCCGGAAGCGCTTACCCCTACGGTATGTCTTGTTGAGTAATCGTTTACTCATCGGGCAGATCACCCGTCTCGGCGGGGCCTTCCTCCCGTCTGCCGGAAAAGGGGACGCCGCCGGCCGATGGGCCGTCTTTCTCCGGGGATAGCCGGCCGCCGGGGCCTTTTCCCGCGCTGCTTCCGGCGGTCCGCCGTTCCTTCGCTTCTTTTTGTCCCTGCCTCTGCCTCTCTCCCCCTTATAATAAGGAAAAAGTCCGTGTTGTCAAGGAAAATATTCGCAAAACGGCGGAAGCCAGGAAAGGGGCGGCCCCCGAATCGGGTTCCGTCCCCTTCACGCGGTCTTCCTGTCCCGGCCCTTCCCCGCCCTTTTTCCTTTTTTGCTTTCTTTCCCCTTCCCCCTTCCCCCTTTCCTCTTTCCTCCCCTTCTATGCCCAGGGCGATTTTAAGCAGCGACATCATCTCATACCCGGTCATCGGCTACCCCTCCGGTCAGGCCGCCGCCTTGGTAACCTGTACGGTGTATACGCGCACTGCGTTGCCCTGTTTTACGGTCACGGTCAGCGGATGCGGCGCGCCGTCGGCTGTCCAGGTCACGGTGCCGCCGTTGCGGACGTTCGCGCCGTTGTATTCGATGGCAATTTCCGCCCCGGGCTGGACGGCGGTCGCCTCAATCTTGGCGGAGGCGGCGGAAGCGGTCAGGGTATAGCTGTAAACCGCGGAGCCAAACGCCGGGGTCAGCGACTGGCTTCCGACCGCCAGAGCGGCGAGCTGCGCGTCGTTGGCCGTATCGGCGGCGAAGTCCATGGCGGTGGTGACCGCCGAGCCGTTGATGTTGATGGCGACAAACGCGCCGGGGATGATCGGCGTGCCGTTCCACCCGGTTGCGTTCCGTGGGGTTCTGCAGCGCCGCGATCTTGCGGGCCGATTCCTTGGACAGTACCGGATACCCGAATTCCCGCAGGATGTCCGCCTTCCGCCAGGGCCGCCCGTCCTCCCGCCGGGCAGGCGGGAGGCGTTCCACCCCCAGCTGACGGTGGACGCGCTGGATGCTGCGGTCCTCCAGCCCGGAGACCGACGCCGCCGGCGCCTCCAGCCCCAGCGACCGGATATACAGCAGCAGGGTGATGCTGTCCAGCCCGCCCACCGATACGTACACCGCCCCGCCCATCCGGTCGTAAAACTCCCGTATCCGCAGCGCGGCATAGCGCACCTTCGCCTCATACGGCAGCTTCTGCCTGGCCTTGAACATGCCGATTTTTACTGGTTGTCCTTTGTTCTGTCTTCGTATGTCTGCATTTCCCCTCCCTAGTCACAATCCGGGGGAGGACGCCGGCATCCTCTCCCGTGGGGAATTGACTGTTTTATCGCGTCCTTTTCATGGCATTCGCTGTTTTTCACCTCTTTCAGGCCGGCGTCCCTCTGCTCGCAGGATGTATTTTCAAGGTGCACCGCCATGTCGTCCTATAACCATTCTCCCTGTGGATGAATAGACTGTGATGAGGTGATATCATGCCCTGTCCATCCTCGCTGCCCGCCGCCGTCGGCGCCCTGGCGGCCGCCATCGCTGAAGGCCGGGGAGATCAGGAGCTCGCTTTGCTTGCCGCGATCTTCACCCAGCTTGGCGACAGTCTGGCGGTTATCCTGGCCGCCAGAGACTGCCGAAGCGCGCAGGAGGACACCGCTCTGCCCTAGGGCGGTGTTTTTCATGCGCCGCCCGGCCTCTCCTCTTTCCGCCTGGCTCTGCGCGCCCCTCCGTGATCGTCACGGCAAAGGCGGCGTTGGTCAGCGCGTGCCATAGAGGGGGCCCCGCTCCTGCCCGTCCATGTATGCCGGCAGATGCGGCAGTGCAGCGCGGGAAACCGGCGCCTTGTCGGCCAGGTCCATGAAATTTATGCATGTCCGCACCATGCAGAGCAGCAGCTTGTCCCTGTCCACCTTCATGCTTTTCTTCTCCTTTTCCATACCTCCTTACCTCCTTATTCCCTGATCGGCCGGATGCCGTGAGGCGTGGGGGGGCGTCGCCGCTGCCCCCTGTAAATATTCCGGCAGCTTGTCCAGGTCAATCAGCGGCTTGCTGCCCACCTGGGTGACCGGAATCCGGCCCTGCTTGACCATCCGGCGCAAAGCCGTCAGCGTAACGGCGGTTTCCGGGTCCTCTTCCCGCAGAATTTTCACGGCCTGCGGCAATGTGCGCATTCTCATGGGGTTATCCTCCTTTTTCTGGCTTTATATACGGTGGTTGGACGGCTTCACGGCGGGGTATAACAAACGAAAGGTCGCGCGCGCCATACCGTCTGCCTCCTTTCGTGTGTGGATTTTACACAGTTGTGCTATCTCGCTCCTTTCTTATGCCCCTTGATCGGCAGCGTCAAAAATATTGTTTTGCCTGCTTTTCATCATCTCGTTTGCTGGGGCTGCATTGATGTTCGTTAAGCTTGCTGATACAATCAAAAAATGGGAATCGCTCATACATAAAATTTCCAGCAAGGCCGTCTTGCCGACGATCAGCAACCGACTACTTCGACGTATCCCTGGATTACCTTGTCGGCCGCTCTGACGACCCGGCCAGGCATTGACAACGTTATCCCGCTCGTCGTATAATGGAGTTACCTCGCTGCAAGGACGTGCCGGTATGAATAATGAGGAAAAGATTCTCGTTCTGCTGGAACAGATGAACGGCCGGCTGGATAAGCTGGAACAGGACGCCGCCGCCGTCAAGGAGGATGTCGCTGTCATCAGGGAGGACGCCGAAGTCACCCGCTGTGCCACCAATACTCTGCTTGACTGGGCGGAAAAAGCCCAGCTTGAGGTTGAAATTCCACTGTAAAAAAGCCGAATAATCTCCTTGTCCCCGCCCCTCCGCCCGCTCACAAGAGCGGGTTTTCTTATGGCGTTTTGTGTTGTTTTTTCTCGTTTTATATGGTATTCTCTCCACAAGGAGGGACTGATTATGAGGAAAAATCCAGCGTTTTTAAGTCTTATTGTTGCCGCAATGCTGATGCTTTCCGGCTGTCACGGATTTGTTGAGGGATTTCAAAAGGGGTTTGATGACGCCATATCCGATTCCTCACGGCAGACAACGACGGCGACAGGTCTGGCAACGACTTCTGCAGCAATTTCCACCACCATTTCCACCACTTCCACGACCAATTCTACTCATGCTTCCACAGCAAATTCCACGACGCGTGCCGCAACCACTTCGGCTACGAAACCCGCTCCCGCTTCCAAAGCGACCGCTACAACGGTGGCAGCCACGGAAGAAGCCAATCCCCAAATTGTCTATTGGGGACATACCGGGGAAAAGATACATATTGATCCCGATTGCCGCACCCTTAAAAACGGGGCTTTAAGCGGAACGTTGGAGGAGGCCAAAGCAGCCGGTCGTTCCGATTGGTGTAAAGTTTGCTCAAAAGGATGGTCGGATGAAAAATTTTTGCAAAGCGGCAATCCATACGCCAAATAAGTTTTTCTGCCCTTGCTTTGCAAGGGTATTCTTATGCCCCTTCCTGTGCCCCTTCCTGACCGGCGGCGCCCCCGGATCGTCCAGCTTGCAGCAGAGGACGGCGGAAATCTCCCTGCTCACCTGCAAGGACGGGTTCTTGGTCTCCCGCTCGATCTGGCAGAGCATCGCCTGCGAGATGCCCGCCTGCGCCGCTGCATACGCCTGGGACAGGCCCGCCGCCTCCCGACGCGCCCGGATATCTGCGCTCATTCCTTCCACCCCCGTATTACCGGCACCAGCACCGCCAAATTCAGCACCACGCAGACGGCGGATAAAATCGTGCTCAACATGGCATAACCGCCTTGTAATCTATTGACAACCATGGGTTTTTCGCCTATTCTAAAGGGGAGGGGCGGCCCCGCTCCCCGGCGGGGGCTCCCTCTTGGCTTACCTTGTCAGGTTGGTAATCAAATCGGTTACCGCTTTGATAAGGTTTACCAGAAAATTGCCAGTGCGCAGGGAAAATTTACCAACGTGCCTGTTTGCGCGCAAACAGGCACGTTTGTGTACATCCTTCACACAAAAGAGGACCGCCCGGGACTGGTACTCCCGGACGGCCCGAACACAGAAAGCTATGCAGCAACTCTCCGCAAATATATAATACAATATTTGTTCTATACTGTCAAATAATGTAAGAGGAGAGAGCACAGCATGAAATGCTCTAAATGCGGTCAAGAGTTTACGGGGAATTTCTGCCCTAATTGTGGAAGTCCCGCCCAGGAAGCCAACGAACCGCTGCCGGTAGGAGCGCAGCAGGCGCAAACTGCCGTACCGCCGCAGAACATACCTTCCGTACAATACCAACAGCCGAACACACCACCTGTACCATACCAGCAGCCGACGATCGTCATTAACAACGTGAATACAAATACAAACACGAACACAAACGTTAACCGGGCCGGAGGGTACGGCCCGGCAGCCAGCCACAAAAGCAAAATGGTGGCGCTGATTCTCTGTATATTTGCGGGGTATTTTGGCATTCATCGTTTTTACGCCGGTAAAATCGGTTCGGGCATCCTCTATCTGTTTACGGGAGGGCTATTTTGCTTTGGCTGGATATACGATATTATCAAAATCGCATCCGGTACGTTCCGGGATGGCAACGGGCGGCCGATCATCAAGTAAGCCTCCCGCTCCGTATTCCGGGGCGGGGGTATGGCGGCATTGACAAACCGAACCGCAGCGGTTATAATAAAGGCGTAAGGTGCTACCGGTCAGACGGTTAGCCCCTCTGTGCGATTAGAAGTAACCGCGGCTTGGGGAAGCTATGGCGGTTACTTCTTTTTTATGGCCACAAACAGGCCGATAATGCCGATGATTACAAGGCTGTACTGGAGCAACTCCGCCAGCGTTATGTACATCCGCATC
>CAJFTG010000099.1 GCA_904419875.1 Candidatus Avimonas caecicola
CCGGAGTGGCGCCGCTCACGCTGCGCCACTCCAATTAAATCTTCATATTTCCCTACTTAGTGGCCTTTTTGTGCTGTCCGCTCAAGATGGAGCTGTTCACATACGGCGGAGCCTTTTGTACACGATGAATCGAATGTATTATGCCTTTTTAATGGGGTGCCTAATAACCGTTTTCCATTTCTCGGGTGGAACTTTCCTGGCATCCGACATATAAATCTCGTGATGCCGTCTGCTTTCGCTGAAGTCATGGAAATATCCGTTCTGTTCCAGGTAGGCATCCATCAGGGCAACCGTTGCAGGTTCATCCTCAAACGGACCTGTGTGCAGTATTTGAACGCACAGCCCCTCATCCATGGTCATGAACTCCGCGGGTGAACAATCCAGCTTTTTCTTTTTGGCTGCGGCTTCCACCGCCCATTCAAAATCGGCACGGGTAACAAAATCGGGCAGACGGATAACGGAAATCCAGTTAAAAGCGGACTTATTGGCATAGTCTACACCAGCAGCGCCATCCTGCCACCAAAATCCCTCGAGAGGCGGCACAACATACTCAAAGAAGCCCTCGATTTTGCGGCCTGCCTTATCACTCATTTTCAAGGTGTACGCTACGGCATACAGCACGCTGATTGCCTGCTGATATGCTCCCCCTTCTATGTTGGGATTGCCTTTGCCCCTTACGGCAATATAATTAGCCTTTGGGACATTGACAATCTCCGGTTTATTCTTGGGCATATAAAACTCTCTGTACTCTTTTTTGAAGTCAAAAGCCATGTGGATCACCCGCAGATCTTTGATTTATACCATATTACCATATCGAAAAAACCATTTCAACCATGGTGAACCGGGTGAAGATTTCGCTGCCGCACATGCCGCACATACGATAAGGGGAGATCAAATTTTACAGCGTTTTCCTTATAATTTTCTATTTCCATGCCATACCGTCAACACTGCCGCATGTGGAAACAGGGCGACCGCCCATTCAGTATATATCACCCCGCAGCCAGAAGCGCAAAGCCGGATTGGGAGAAAGGACCGCCCCTTTCCCAACGCTTCCGTGAATTTATCCGTTATATTCCATATCGATATTCCCTGTTTATGTCCGGGAACACAAAATCCACCTGGGATTTTATTTTTTGTCTGCCGCTGTCCCCTTTTCCCCGCAAACGCCCAATTAATAGTAGGGAAAGGAGGGGAACACTTGGATGATTTACGCCTGCTCGAGCTTCTGGAAACCAATCCGTCCGAAGGGATGGCCCTGCTCGAAAAGGAATACGGCGAGCCGGTGCGCTTTGCCGCCGCCCAGCGGCTGGACTCGGCGGAGGACATACGGCTGTGCGCCCACGACACCTTTTCGGACTTTTATCTGCACCGGGAGCGGTTCGACCCGGCCAAAGGGAGCCTGCGCGCCTATCTGACCGCCATCTCGGAGCGCAAGGCGATCCGGCGCTGGCGGGAGAATCAGCGTCAATGGCTGGCTGCCCAGCCAGCCGACCTGTCCGAGAATGCCATCGGCGCGTGGGAGAGGAAGGAACAGCTCCGCCAGGCTCTCGCCAGGCTTCCGGAACTAGATCGGAACATCCTGCTGCTGAAGTATTTCGGGGGATGCACCACCCGGGAAGCCGCCGCCAGGCTGGGCATCGATTACGAAAGGGCGAAGAAGCGGGCCCAAAGGGCCCTGAAAAAGCTGCCGCAGCTGCTGGAGTAGGGGCCGCCCTGTTTGTCCGTCTCCCCTGCGGGCCGGCCGCCGGGGTGATTTGACAAGCCGGGACGGGCCGTCCCGCCGCAGCCGCACAGCCGGCCGAGGACCGCGTAAGCGGGCAAGGCGGCCGGCAAAACCACCAAATATTATACGGAGGGAAAAATATGATCGTATTGATTATTGCCGCCATCGTGATTATGGTTTTGGGCTTTACCGCCTACAATCCCCTGCGCAGGAAGTACGCGGGGGTCATCGGCGTGGGAGGCTCCTACATTGTTCTGCTCGGCGTGATGCTCCTGTTTTCAAGCATCGGCCAGATCATCGGGTCGATCACCGGGAAGTCGAATGTTTCGGCGCTGGAGATCATCCTGGGGGTGGTCATCATGCTTCTCTGCCTGGGATATATGGTATTCGTCATGCTGACCCGCTGCGAAACGGTCGCCCAGCGCATCCTGCTGCCCTTTGTGGCCTGCCTGATCGGCTTCGGCTTCGTCTGGCGGGTCCTGGCGGCCATTGTATTCCATACGCCGATGGAGAGCGGGAAACCCGCCCAGGGCGTCTTCCCCGACATCCTTTATGATCCCAGTGAAAACCAGTTTCGGAAGGTCAACGAAGGCGGCGACAACGCCAGGTACTACTGTGAGAAAACCGGGCAGGAAGCGTTCTTCTATGCCTCGGATTTGGCGGACGGGGTCCCCAACGGCTGGCGCCGCGGCTGAGGGCATCCAAAAGGAGGGCGTGCGGATGATGAAATACATAAAACCTGCCCTTGCCGCCCTGCCGGCGGCAATAACGGCGGCCTGCCTGCTGACCGGCTGCGCCGGGACGGATTCTCCTGCCGGCTCCCGGGGGGAGGAGGGCGCGCCCCAGGCGGATACGCAAATTGTGGACTATGTCCAGGCGGCCATGGAGGCCGGCGACCGCCTGACCTCTTCCACCTATTTTCTCGCCGAGGACGGCGCGGTCCTGACCTGTAAGGAGGACAGCTGGGGCGGTTTTGCGGCCGATGCCGCGGCCGTCGCAGATAAAAAGAAGCTGGCGGTTTCCGCCAGCGGCATGACCGTATTCACCCTGACCCAAAACGGCGACCTGTATTACCGGAAGGAAAAGGTGGCCGAAGGGGTGGCGGAGATCGTCTATGCCACCACCAATGTGAACGAAGAAGGCCGGTTCATTGCCGGAGACAAGGTGTACCGGGTCGCCTGCACAGACGCCGGGAATGTCAATGCTTCCCTGCGGGAATCCGCCCCGGAGAATTATGTCGATGTCGACGGCGGCAAGACGGTGACGCGGTTCCCGTGGAATACCAATTTTCTGAATCTGTCCGCCAAAAAGGGCGAGCCGGTGTCCGGCAGCCTGGCCGGCATCGGTGTGGATAAGCACGACTTTTTCGTCCTGAACCAGGAAGGCAGGGTGTTCCTCGAAGGCGGCAGCGGCACCGACTACACCGGCATGGACTGTTTCGGTTGGAAGGACATGGCGGTGATCGGCGCCGCCAAGTATAGGGAGGAGCCGTCGCTGACCGTCGCCGGAATCCAGCGAGACGGGACGGTGCTGGCGTGCGGCGATTATGCGGAAGAAGTCCTCGGCTGGGGCCCTCTTGCCGGTCTCAGCCTGTCCGACGGCATGATCGTTGGCCTCACCAGGGACGGTTCACTTAAGATGACCGGCCAGTATGCGGAATTCATGGCCGCCGAGGTGGAAAGCTGGACGGATATCGCGGCCGTCAAAGTGGGAAACACCTCCAAAATCCAGGCGATTGTCAACGCGATCGGCGCCGACGGCACGCTTTACCATCTCGAATACGATCCCCACTGGACAGAGCTCGCCGTCGGCATCCTCGACCCGGCCGCCGGCTCGGCGGAAAACGGCGCCCGGTGGTACCGGTACGCCCCGGACGGCACGGTATCCCGCACCAACGATAGCGGCGGATGGGAGCCGTATGAGGCGGATTACCCTGCTATAGAACTATCAGAAAAGGAGCTAGGAGAAATATGAAGCAGCAACCAAGAAAGATTCTGCTGGCGGCAGCCATTGCCGCGATGCTGTTGCTCACAGCGGCCTGCGGGGGCAGCCCGGAGGGTTCCCTGCCGACAGATGCTTCCGGCAATACGCTCTCCGACGGGGCAGGCCCATCGGCAGAGAGCGGTAAGGCGGCCTATACGGACGCCTATGACCCGGAGGCTCTGTTCCAGTACGGAATGACCCCGGTCAAGGACAAGGACACCGGGAAATATGGGTATAAAAATGAAGCGGGCCAATGGGTGATCGAGCCGCAGTTCACCATGGCGAACGATTTTCAGGTGAACAAAACCGCCTTTGTCCGTACCGGCAGCAACAAGGATCAGTACCGCCTGATCGACCGGGACGGCGCCTTCGTCTCGGATTATATTTTCAAACGGTATACCGACGATCTGGAGTTTGCCCAAAACGGGATCGGCATGGGAAAGGTTTGCCAGGCGGACGGCACCGAGCTGGGGCACGGGTATTTCTATCTGGAAAACGGGGAAATCCGGTTTGTGAAGCGGGAAGAGTCTACCCTGACCGGATTTTCCATAGGCGGCTATGCGGTTCTGGATAATAAGGCGGTCATCAACGACCAGTTTGAATATGTGATACAGCCCCAGGAGGAGTATTACATGATCCGGGAATCCAACGGGCTGATCGGCGTCGACTTCCCGAAAATCAAGCAGGGCTATTCGGAGTACGGGTATATGGATTTGAGCGGCCAGATCGTCATCCGCGGCCTGCGATACCGGGGCGGTTTCTTTGCGGATAACGGCATCGCCGTGGTGAACGGGCAATTAATCGACAAAACCGGCCAGGTGGTCTTTGATGTGGCCGACACCCGCTATTCCGTGATCGCCGGCAACTTTACGAAATCCGACTGGGTGGAGGTGTCCAAGCACGGGGCCAACCGGGGCGGTACGGACTTCAACTTTGTCAACGCCGAAGGGGAATACTTCTTCCCCGCAGACGCCTACGAGCATTCCCATATGGACGGCGAGCTGGCCATCAAACACGGGATTTATGTGGGGCCGGCGCCGGTCGTTAAAGACGAGCAGGGAAACATCACCGGCATCGGCGGCACCGGCGAATACGCGACGGTGGCCGTCAACGAGCAGCTGGAAATCCTGTATATTCCCAGCGAGAAGGGGATTCGGGATGTGGGCGCCTATTATGCCGACGGCTACGCGCTGGCGGAAGACGAAGAGGAGCAAAGAGTAATAGTCGACCGGGAAGGCAATATTGTCATGGTAAAATCTGCCTGACGGAAACCGACACGAGCAGCCGGCCGCACCCCGCCTTCTCGCGGGATAAGCAAAAGCCACCAGCAAAGCTGGTGGCTTTTGCCGCCCTCCGGGGCATGGATTCGCAGCCCCCGGTTTTTCCTGGATAAACCCTGTAACCGCCGCCGTTCTGCGCCCTCCCGGGGCAGGCCGCCCGGACACCGCAGGGCGTCCGCGGCCCCTCCCAGCCGGGCCGTCGGGCGGGACGGCGCGCCAAGAGCGCATCCCCGCGGAGGAACGCCGCCGGCCCGGCCGCACAGGTCCCCGGGACATCCCGGGCGAACAGGGCGCGGAGCACAGCCGCCGTACGCGCCGGGGCGCCCCCGGAGGGAAAGGCCGGCGGGAACCGCCCGTTTCCAACCGGGCGGGAAAGGCGGGGACAATTCTACGCTTCGTCCTTGGCGCCGCAGCATTTCTTGTACTTTTTGCCGCTGCCGCAGGGGCAGGGGTCGTTCCGGCCGACCTTCTGCGCCGCGGTTTTGCGCACCGGGCGCTTTTCATCGGTCCCGTCGGAGGAGGTGGCGGTCGGCTTGGCGACCTGCTCGCGCTTAGGCTCCTCCTTGGTGCGAAGCTGGACGGTCAGCATCAGGCGGGCCGTGTCTTCCCGGATGGAGGTGATCATCTGGTCGAACATCTCAAAGCCCTCCAGCCGGTACATAACCACCGGGTCTTTCTGGGCGTAAGCGCGCAGGTGGATGCCCTTGCGCAGTTCGTCCATATTGTCGATATGATCCATCCAGTAACGGTCCACCGTCTTGAGCAGGATCACCCGCTCGATCTCCCGCATGATGGCGTCGCCGTACATCTTCTCCTTGGCCTCGTAAATCGCCATCGCCCGGTCGGTCAGGGTCTGGGCAATCCCCTCCCGCTCAGCGTCCTCCAGCTCCTGCTCGGTAAACTGGAAGTCGTCCGGCTTGGCAAGCCAGCCGGCGTAATAATCGCGCAGCCCTTCCAGATTCCAGGTGTCGTGCTGGTCGTCGCTGGAAAGGTACAGCTTGCAGTTGGCCGCAATCGATTCCCTGATCATGTCGATGATATTGTCCCGCACGCTCTCGCCGTCCAGCACCTTGTCCCGCTGGGAATAGATGATCTCCCGCTGGCGGTTCATCACGTCGTCGAACTGCAGCACGTTCCGGCGGATGCCGAAGTTGCGCTCCTCCACCTTGCGCTGCGCGCCTTCGATGGAGTTGGTAAGCATCTTGTTTTCAATCGGGGTGTCCTCGTCGATGCCGAGGGTATCCATCAGCGCGTTGATCCGCTCCCCGCCGAACAGGCGCATCAGGTCGTCCTCCAGCGAGAGGAAGAAGCGGGATTCACCGGGGTCGCCCTGACGGGCGGAACGGCCGCGCAGCTGGTTGTCGATCCGGCGGGATTCGTGCCGTTCGGTGCCGAGGATGAACAGGCCGCCGGCCTTGCAGACCGCCTCGGCCTGGGGCTTGATTTCCTCCTTGTATTTCTTCTCCAGCTCCTGGAAGGTCTGCCGGGCAGCCACGACCTCCTCGTTGTCGGTGCTGGTGAAGTCGGTGGATTCGGTAATAATCTCCTCGGGGATGCCCATTTTGCGCATCTCGGCCTTGGCGAGGAATTCCGCGTTGCCCCCCAGCTTGATGTCGGTACCGCGGCCTGCCATGTTGGTGGCGATGGTCACCGCGCCGAGCTGGCCGGCCTGGGCGACGATCTCCGCCTCCTTGTCGTGGTATTTCGCGTTGAGCACAACATGCTTGATCCCCCGCCGGCTGAGCAGCTTGGAGAGCACCTCCGACTTCTCGATCGAGATGGTGCCCACCAGAACCGGCTGTCCCTTTTCATGGCACTCCACGATCTGCTCGATCACGGCGTTGAACTTGCCCTTTTCGGTCTTGTACACGCTGTCCGGATGATCGATGCGGATCATGGGCTTGTTGGTCGGCACCTCCACCACGTCGAGCTTGTAGATCTGTTCGAATTCGGTGGATTCGGTTTTCGCCGTACCGGTCATGCCGGAAAGCTTTTTATAAAGGCGGAAGAAATTCTGGAAGGTGATGGTGGCGAGCGTCTTGCTCTCCCGCTCCACCTTCACGCCCTCCTTGGCCTCGATCGCCTGATGCAGCCCTTCGTTGTACCGCCGGCCGAACATCAGGCGGCCGGTGAACTCGTCCACAATGAGCACCTGGTCGTCCTTGACG
>CAJFTG010000100.1 GCA_904419875.1 Candidatus Avimonas caecicola
TGTAGGATTGTCAAACAAATTGGACAGTGAACTCAGCAGGAGAAAGCCAGTTAAGGGGTCTCATAGGGAAGTCGTTTGAGCGACGATTGTGGATGGTGAGCTGCTTTGCAAAGTCGTGCAGCGAGTAAAAGCTGTGGTAGGAGTAAAAGCGTTTCTGATCCTCCCGGTGGCT
Source organism: Candidatus Avimonas caecicola (assembly GCA_904419875.1). Taxonomy (GTDB): domain Bacteria; phylum Bacillota; class Clostridia; order Oscillospirales; family Acutalibacteraceae; genus Avimonas; species Avimonas caecicola. Next base: position 173 of record CAJFTG010000100.1, read on the forward strand.
GCGTTCAACCTTGCCATTGTGGCGGGGAGTATAGGGGCGGATAAGCTTGTGACGAATACCGAGTTGAGAGGCAGTGTTTTCAAACAAGGTGGGCAAATCCCGCTTAGACTTGGAGAAGCGATTGGTGAACTCAAAGCCGTTGTCGGTCTGAACACACTCCACGGTAATCCCCCGGCGTCTGAACCAGAGGGTCAACTTCCGTAGGAAGTCAGCGGAAGAGTAGGTACTCTGTTCTTCATAAGCGCCCAGAAATCGAAGCCGGGTAAACTCATCAATAGCTGTATACTGGAATAGTTTGAGTTCGGGGTCAGTGATACAGGAACGTGGAACGACCTTGACATCTACCTGAACACGCTGGCCGGGATAGATCATTTGCTCATAGGGTTTGGGTGTGTAGGGCTGTTTCGGCTTCGGCTGCCTGAAGAGACCCAGTTTGCGCATGACACGGAACAGACTCTCCGGACGGCGGGTATAGCCCCGCTTCCGCAGTCGATGCCACAGTTCCACCATGCCCAGGTCTGGGTTGCGGCGGCGCATATCCCGGATCAGCTTCAGCTCCGCTTCTGTGTGCTGGTTAGGATGGCTGTGGGGTCGTCTGGACTGGCAGACCAGGGACTCCACCGTCCCGTCCCAGCGAGCCTTCCAGAAGTAGATGTACGACCGGCTCTTGTTATACTTCCGGCTGGCGCGGCTCACCCCGTACTTTTCCGCATACTTCATTAGGGATTGCCGGTATGCCATGTCCTGTGTTATACTCTTGCTCATGAAGGATATGGCCCCCTCTCGTTGAGTTGTTGTCTGCAACTCCAACTTTAACCGATGAGGCCTTATCCTTCATCCCTTTTTATTCAGTTGTCCAATATGTATTGTACTCCTACATTCCTTGCATTGTGCGGGCGGGGATGTTACCATAATATCGCTGTCTTTCGCTTTATCGCCGTGCGGGCGGGAGCGACGAATAAACGAGGGGGGATACCGTGAAAAAATCATCCAAAGGCAGCGGGACCGGCGAATGTCCGCCGCCGCTGTCCCGGCTGTTTCGGTACCTGAAGCCGTACCGCAGGCATTGCATTCTGGGGCCGATTTTCAAGCTGGCGGAGGCGATTCTGGAGCTGTATCTGCCGATCCTCATGGCGCAGGTGATCGATCAGGGCGTGGCGACGGGGGACACCGGCTATATTCTGAAGATGGGCGGGCTAATGCTCGGCATCGTCACGGTCGGCCTTTGCTGCGCGCTGGTCTGCCAGTATGTGGCTTCCGTTGCCTCCCAGGGCTTCGGCACCGGCGTGCGCAACGCGGTTTTTCAGAAAATTTCCGCCCTTTCCCACGCTGAATTGGATCGTTTCGGAACGCCGTCCCTGATTAACCGCGTCACCAACGACGTCAATCAGCTGCAGTACGCGGTAGCCATGCTGATCCGCCTGGTCATCCGCGCGCCTTTTCTGTGCGTCGGCGGAGTGGTCATGGCGCTGATGATCGACTGGCGGCTGTCGCTGGTCATTATTGTGGCGATTCCGCTGTTCGTACTGATCATCACCCTGGTGATGCGGGTGACAGTCCGGCTGCACCGGTTCGTGCAGAAAAAGCTGGACGGGCTGACTCTGGTGCTGCGGGAGAACCTGTCCGGAGTGCGGGTCATCCGCGCTTTCGCCCGCACCGGGCGGGAGCAGAAGCGTTTTGCGGCGGCGGTGGACGAGCACCGGGACGCCGCCATCCGGGTGGGGCGGATTTCCGCCTTTCTGAACCCGGCAACCCAGTTGATTATGAACGCCGCCATTCTCGCCATCGTCTGGTTCGGCGGGGTGCGGGTGGAGGCCGGCGGTATGACCACCGGGGAGATCATCGCTTTTATCAACTATGTCAATCAGATTCTGCTGGCTTTGATTGTGGTGGCCAATCTGGTCATCACCTTCACCAAGGCTTACGCCTCGGCGGGCCGGGTGCTGGAGGTGCTCGGCACGCAGCCGGCGATTGAAGGTGCCGGGCAGGCGCCGGTGGAACGGGACGATGCCCCGGCGGTGGAATTCGATCATGTCTCCTTCTCCTATGACGACGGGGCCGACGAGCTGAGCGACATCACCGTTACCATCCCCCGCGGGGCGACCGTCGGCCTGATCGGCGGCACCGGCTCCGGCAAATCCACCCTGATCGGGCTCCTCGCGCGGTATTACGATGTGCGGGAGGGGACGGTCCGGGTGAACGGCGTGGACGTGCGGGATTATCCATTGAATGTGCTGCGGGGAAAGCTCGGCATGGTTCCTCAAAAGGCGGAGCTGTTTTCCGGCACGATTGCGGAGAATATCCGCTGGGGACGGCCGGATGCAGACGACGAGGCGGTTCGCCGGGCGGCGCAGACCGCACAGGCGGCCGAGTTTATCGAACGGCTGCCGCAGGGCTACGATTCGCCGGTGGAACGGGGCGGCGCGAACTTCTCCGGCGGGCAGAAGCAGCGCCTGACCATCGCCCGTGCCCTTGTGCGTGAACCGGAAATCCTGGTGCTGGACGATTCCTCCAGCGCGCTGGACTATGCGACCGATGCGGCCCTCCGCCGGGCTGTGCGGGCCGCCAGCCGGCGAATGACGGTGCTCACCGTTTCCCAGCGGGTGAGCGCCGTCCGCCATGCCGACCAGATCCTGGTGCTGGACGACGGCCGGCTGGCCGGCGCGGGGACGCACGACGAGCTGCTGGCGACCTGTGCGGTTTATCAGGAGATCTGCCGTTCGCAGGAGCGGGGAGAGGAGGAGGCGGGATGAAACAGTCCGGAAATACGGCGGGAACCCTCCGCCGCCTTCTTCGCTATGTCGGCCGGTATAAAGGGCTGATGACGGGGGTGTTCCTTTCCGCCCTGGTCGGGAACGCGGCGCTGCTTCTGGCGCCCAAGCTGGTCGGCCGGGCGATCGACCTCATCCTTCCCGGCGGCGACGCCTCCTTTTTCCCGGCGCTGCTGAAAATGCTTGGGGTGATCGGCACCCTGTATCTCGTGGGGTGCGGGCTGACCTGGATCGCGGCCCTGTGCGCCAACGTCGCCGCCAACCGGACGGTGCGGGATTTGCGGGTGGATCTGTTCGACAAGCTGGGCCGCCTGCCTCTCAAGTTTTACGATGCCAATTCGCGCGGCGATGTGATGAGCCGTTTCACCAACGATATCGACGCGATTGCGGACGGTCTGAACCAGGGGATTCCGCAGCTGACCTCCGGCGTAATCACCGTAATTCTGTCCCTGGCGTTCATGCTGACGCTGAATCCCTGGGTCACGCTGGTGGTGGTGTTCGTCACCCCGCTCTGCTTTTTTGCGGGCTACTTCATCACCAAATACGGCAGCAAGCGTTTCCGCGAGCAGCAGAAGGCGCTGGGAAAGCTGAACGGCTATGCCGAAGAGATGATCAGCGGGCAGCGGACGGTAAAAGCGTTCGGCTACGAGGAGCGGGAAACGGCACGCTTCGGGGAGATCAACGGCGAGCTGTACGACTGCGGCTACCGCGCCCAGTTCGCTTCCGCACTGGTCAACCCGTCCACCCGCTTTGTCAACAATATCGCCTATGTGCTGGTGGGGGTGTTCGGCATTCTCGCCGTGCTGCGGGGAGCGCTGACCACCGGCGGGGTGGCCAGCTTCCTGACCTATACCGCCCAGTTCTCCAAGCCGTTCAATGAAATAACGTCGATCACGATGCAGCTGCAGCTGGCGATGGCTTCCGCCCGGCGGGTGTTCGCCGTGCTGGACGAGGCCGAACAGGATCCGGAGCCGCCATCGGTTTCACAGCTTCTGGGCGCCAGGGGCGCCGTGCAGTTCCGGGACGTATCCTTCTCCTACACGCCGGACCGGAAGCTGATTGAGGATTTCTGCCTGCAGGTAAAGCCGGGGGAAACCATCGCCATCGTCGGCCCCACCGGCGCGGGGAAAACCACCCTGGTCAATCTGCTGATGCGGTTCTATGAAGTGGACGGCGGCCAGATCTATGTGGACGGCAGGGAGATTACCGGCCTGACGCGGGACAGCCTGCGCCGCAGCTTCGGCATGGTGCTGCAGGAAACCTGGCTTTTTTCCGGCACGGTGCGGGACAACATCGCCTACGGCAAGCCGGACGCCACCGATGAGGAGGTGGAGGCGGCCGCCAGGGCGGCGCACGCCCACAGCTTCATCCGCCGTCTGCCGCAGGGATACCGGTCGATGATTTCCGAGGACGGCGGCAACCTGTCCCAGGGGCAGAAGCAGCTGCTGACCATCGCCCGGGCGATGCTGCTGAACCCGCCGATGCTGATTCTGGATGAGGCGACCAGTTCGGTGGACATTCTGACGGAGATGCGCATTCAGCGCGCTTTCCGGAAGCTGATGAAGGGGAAGACGACCTTTATCATTGCCCACCGCCTGTCCACAATCCGGGATGCCGACCGCATCCTGGTGCTGGACAAGGGCAATGTGGTGGAGCAGGGGAGCCACGAGGAGCTGCTGGCCCGCGGCGGTTTTTACGCCAATCTGTACAACGCGCAGTTTGCTCCAACGGAGGAAGGAGCCTCTGCCGGCGGAACAGGCGGATGTTAACCCCCTGCCTCACGAACAGGTCAATCGCGGAATACGGTGCCGGCTTGCGTGCAGGCGGTTTCCTTGCCGCCGCGTCGGACAATAAAGCAGGCGGTATGCTGCCCTTTTCAGGAGCATACCGCCTGCTTTGTGTATTTGGGGCAGCCGAAAGGGGGTTCCTTCCGGAGCACGACCTTGCGAAGGGGTATACGCTCTGCCTGCGCTGCCGCGAATGTGCCTCGGCTCCGGAAGGGACAAGGCGGTGAGGCGGCGGAAAAACAGGCTTCTTGTGCACGGCAGCGCCACAAGCTGGGGAATGGTTCCATCCGCAGACGGGCGTGTAAAGCTCCATTCCTTTTCAGCCGCCCGATTGGCGGGCGGCGCCCCATGCTGAGCCATACCCCCTGTTGTCGGAAACCCCTGATTTTGCTGGATTTCCGGGCTTTTGCTCTCCGTGGGAGAGCATATCCGGTTGCCTGCGCTCCCGTCTGGGCTGCCCCCCGGATGCGGGAAAGTGCGTTTGCTTGATTTCTGAAACAGGAAGCGCAATCGAGGGGGCCGGGTTTCCAAGGAAGCGGCGGGACAGCGGGAATGGGATTTTCCCGGCCTGAACCGCTGCCCGCCATCCCGTTATAAACCCGTCATAAATAGGCAGACAAAGCGGCCAATTCCCAACGGCATCACGCACCAACATAGAGGGTCCGGCCGGATCTCTGTTCGGCCGGTTCTCGACGGGCAGGATTCCATATCCTGCTGTCGGCAGGAAACGCCGGGCAGGACGCATCGATTTCCACCCCTTTCCTGCCGGACGGTCCGGGGAGTTTTGGAGAGGAAAGCGGCTCTCCGGCGGAGCCTGCAGGGAAGCCAAGACGGTTCCCGGCAGTCGGGCGGACGTTGTCGGGACGCTCAACTCTGGCGGGTCTCTTACTCACCGAGGGGAAGTTGATCTTAAAGATCTGTTTCTATAAAACGCACGGCAGAGTTCTCCCAGTATTTTCTGTAAACCCGGTCGTCTTTTCCATCAAGGTTTAACTGATACATTCTGAACGTGACCAATATATCCTTCGGCTGCCACTGTTCTTCATAGGAATATTGATATTTCATTCCTACATTTCGCATTACGCCGCCGCTTCTGGGGTTATTCCTGTCGTGGGTGGCGGTGATAAACGGAAGCCCGTCTTTTTGCACCTGCGCGATCACGGCGTTCCCGGCTTCTGTAACAATGCCGCGATGCCAAAACTCTTTCCGCAGTCCATAACCAAAATCATGATGCTCTTCCAGATCAACCTTTATGTAGCCAATCGGATAATTGTCCTCTTTCAAGCAAATGGCATAAGCGTAAGCCTGTGGTTCGGCGTATTTCGCCGCATACCGTTCCCTGAAAAAGAGGGCGGCTTCTTCCCTGTTTTTCAAGGGGAACCAGGGCAAAAACCGGTTCACCTCCTCATCGCTGTAAATCTCATAGATGGCTTCCAGATCCTCTTGTGTAAATTTTCTTAAAATCAGCCGTTGAGTTTCTATCGTGGGTGTGTTCATCTTGCTCCCTCCGCAAATCCTTTTTCCTCACAGCCTTCCAACAGGTTATTTAACGAAAACCGGGCATAATCAGCCGCTTTTTGCCGGCGTCACGGTAAGTGATGAGAGCCTTCCACAACGCCCACCCTCCGGCCAGGTCAATCGTTTCGCTGTCCAGCCCCTTTAAAAAACAGCGGCGGCCGGCACTGTCAAAAAAGCTCCATGCCATCGCATAGTCGCGGGCAGGGGCGCCGGCCGCCATAATCCCAAAATCAAAAACGCCGCAAAGGCGGCCGTCCTTTACCCAAAGATTCCCCGGCGCCAGGTCTCCATAAAGCCATACAGCAGGATTTCGCCATTCCGACGCAATCGCCTTTTTCCCAAATGCTTTTCCATCCAGGATTTGTCAGCGAGCCTTCTTTCTGGTCTTTCCTCTGTCGCCGCCTGCATGGATGAGCCTGATAACCGGCGGCATCTCCCGGCAGGAGTGCTTATATGTCTTGGCCGGCGGCGCTTCTGTCCTGATGCAGGGGGAGCGATATGGCAAGCGCTTCTCCTGAAGGTTTTTTCGGCAGAAAAAACCGGGGACGGACCAATCCCTCCCCGGTGAACCCGTATAATTGGCCCCGCCAAGCCGTATCGCCGCCGTTGATAACCTGCTACCATAGTCAGCAGGTGGGCGCCGCCCGGGACGTTCCTGCTCCCTTCGTCCCTGCCGCAGAAAAATCCTGCGGCAGGGGAGGTCTGCAATCCGGCCCCGGAGCTGAGCTCCCGATATCACTTTGTAGTAGGGTTATAAGGCGGCAGTCCGCGCACAAGGCAGGGAAACCCTTCACAAGTACTAGAACGATTCGTCCGGGACCGATTCGTCCGCTTCTCCTTCCATCTCCTCGATTTCGTAAAGGTCGGCCAGCCTTTCTTCAAAGATGTCGGCAATCTCGTCGAAGGTTTCCTCCTCTTCGATCGGCACCAGCACCTCGCCGCCGTCCTCTTCCACCACCTGAAGGATAATCAGCTCGCCGTCGTCGTTGAGTGTTTCCTCCGGATCGTCGTACACCGGAAGCAGGGCGACATAGCGTCCGTCGTCGGTTTCGATGGCGTCGATAATTTCAAATTGATGTTCCTTGCCGTCCTCGTCCTGAACGGTTACCAGGTCCGCGCCGTAATCTTCAGACATGGAATCTTTCCTTTCTTCTGTTTCAGTGTTTCCGGTGGTTCCAGCCGCTGTACGGCCGTATTGACGATGTTGTTGTGATGGTTCTATTTTACCTGTTCGGAAGGGGTTCGTCAAGACCTAACGGCAGATGGTAAAACTTAATAATTAGGCAAAAAATTATTTAAAAAAACTATTGACAAATCCAAGTGCGTGTGATATAGTGTAGATGACAAAAGGAAAGGACAAAGGTGAAAACCAGAAGCCTTCCTGGAGCCAGCCGGAG
>CAJFTG010000101.1 GCA_904419875.1 Candidatus Avimonas caecicola
CTCACCGGCGGCGACATGCCCGGCATTCTGAAAAAAGTGGCGGACATGGGGTATGAGGGGGTGGAGCTGGCCGGCTTCGGCAGCAGCACGCCGGAGGAGATGCCGGCGCTGCTCCGGGAGAACGGACTGTCGCTCATCAGCGCCCACATCGGTTATCAGGACCTGCAGAAGGACGGCCCCCTCTGGGCCGAACGGATGCAGGCGATGGATTGCGCGAGGATCACCCTGCCGTGGATGGATCCCCGGCGGCTGGAGGCGGATTCCATCGGGCAGACGGCGGATATGATCAATGAGCTGGCCGAGCAACTGAAGCCGCACGGCATCGAACTCTCTTATCACAACCACGATTTTGAGTTTGTGGACGGCCGTTACGACCGGCTGATGCAGCTTTGTCCCGCTCTTAAATTCGAGCTGGACACCTATTGGGTGCGGTTTGCCGGCTTCGATCCGGTGGAGGTAATGAAGCGGTACGCCGACCGGATCGTCCTGGTTCATCTTAAGGATATGCTGGACAAGGACCCGGTGACCCATGAGGATCCGAATCCGGTGCTGATGACCGGTACGGTGGATGTCGCGGCGATCGTTGGGCAGGCGGAGGCCATGCGGATCCCGTGGGGGATTGTGGAGATGGACCGGCCGGTCGGCGACCCGCTCGCCGCCGTGGAGGAAAGCCTGAGGAACCTGAAAAAAGCTGAATAAAAAACGGATACGGAGAGAGGGGGAACGCCCGGGCGTTCCCCCTCTCTCTGCGTCCCGGCCGGTATTGGCAGGGACCGCTTTCACTTTTTGCGCATATAGTGGGGTATACGGGACTGAGGCGTTCAGCCGCACAGCCAATCGGAGACGGCGAGGTGAGTGCAATTGAATCGGGTGGTGTTCAACGTGAGCTCTGTTACCAACGCCATGCGGGGAAAATCCCTGCTGGAACGCAACGGCATCCGCGCTTACGTCGGGCGGTCGATCGACGCCAGCGGCAGCAATGGATGCGGCTACCGGATTACGGTAGCCGGCGACGCGGAACGGGCGGAACGGCTGCTGACCTCTGCCGGGATCCGTATTCGCAGCAGGCAGGAGGAGCAATGAGGACGAAGGCGGCATCCGGCCGTTCTCGTATTTGAAAAAGGAGGGCATAAAGCTGATGACCTGTACAGGAATGGGGGATCCGGTGGTGTACCTGGACAATGCCGCCACATCCTGGCCGAAGCCCGCAGCGGTCCGGAACGCCGTCCAGAGGGCGCTGACCGTCTACGGCGCCAATCCGGGACGAAGCGGACACAGCATGGGGCTGGCCGCCTCGGAGGCGGTGTACCGCTGCCGGGAAGAGCTGGCCGATTTTTTTCATCTGCCGGACCCTTCCGGGGTGGTTTTCGTGCAGAATTGTACCATGGCGCTGAATATCGTGCTCAAGGGCCTGCTGCGGGAGGGCGGCCGGGCCGTGGTTTCGGATCTGGAGCACAACGCCGTGATGCGGCCTCTGCACGCCCTTTCCCCGGATTCGCCGGTCTACGACACCGCGGCCGTCGTCCCCGGCAACACCCAGGCGACGGTCGCCGCCTTTGAACGCTGCATCGTCCCGGAAACCCGTGTGATTGTCTGCACACATGCCTCCAACGTGTTCGGCATCCGGCTGCCCATCCGGGAGATCGGCGCCATGGCGCATCGGTACGGCCTGCCGTTTGTTGTGGACGCCGCACAGAGCGCCGGCCTGCTTCCGATCGACATGCAGAAGGACAACGTCGACTTTTTGTGCATCCCGGGGCATAAAGGCTTGTACGGGCCCGCAGGAATCGGCGCGCTTTTATGCAACAGCAGCCTTTCCCTTCCCACGTTTGTGGAGGGAGGGACCGGCAGCCAGTCGCTGGAGCTTTTGCAGCCTGAGGAGCTTCCCGACCGGCTGGAAAGCGGGACGCTGAACACCGTGGGCATCTGCGGCCTGCAGGCCGGCGTCGGCTTTGTCCGGGAAAGAGGGATGGAGGAGCTGGCCGGGAGAGAAACGCGGCTGATGGCTTCGCTGTATGACCGCCTGGCCAATCTGCGGGGCGTCAGGCTGTATACCCCGCGCCCGGACCTGCGCCTCGGCGCGCCGGTGCTCTCCTTCAATCTGGCCGGCCGGCGGAGCGAGGAGGTGGCCCAGGCGCTGGACGGCCGAAAAATCGCCTGCCGGGCGGGGCTGCACTGCGCGCCTGCCGCTCACCGCCGTTTTGGGACGCTGGAATCCGGCACCGTGCGCCTCGCCCCCTCCGCTTTTACCACGGCGGCCGAAATCGATCGCGTTTGCCGGGCAATCTGGTGCGAAGTCCACGCCGGCCGCCGCTGCGGTCAGCAGGGATGAAAGGGCCGGAGAGAGCGGGAGAGAGCGGGAGAAAGCGGGAGAAGGCCGGGGACGGCAAAAGAAAAGCGGAAGAAGGACGGAAAGGGATTGCGGATCCTTTCTCCGCCGCTCCCCGGAAACCCGCTATGCGGAAAGGCGCTGCCGAAGGCAGCGCCTTTCCGCATAGCGCAGGCGCCTGTGCCGCTAAATTCCAAATTCCCGCGCGTACTGTACCACGCCCTGGACCGGCACGGCGTCCGGGCGCAGGCGGATGGCCATGAAGTTTTCGGGCGGCGCTTCAAAGGGGGCCCGGATGCCGAGCTGCCCGGCCGGCACATATCCAAAGCGCGGGTAGTACCGTTCGCTTCCCAGAACCACGGCGTAGGGGTATCCCAGCGCAGCGGCGATCCGATGGCCTTCCCGGACCAGGGCGGCGCCCACCCCCTGCCGCTGGTCGGCGGGAAGCACGGCAAGGGGGGCCAGCGCCAGAGCGGTGCAGCCGCCTATCCGGATTTCCGTAAACAGAATGTACCCGATGATTTTCCCGTCCCGCTCCGCGACAAGCGACAGCTCCGGCACAAAGGCGGCGCTTTTTCTCAGGGCGGCGACCAAGTCCTGCTCGCTGCCGTCGCTGTGTAAAGCGGAGGCAAACGCCTCCTCCACCACCCGGTAAACCGTATCAAAATCCTGCGGCGTTTCCTGCCGGATATGCATGAACATTCCTCCCTGTTGGAGCGCGGCGCATGCCGCCCGCGCCCGTGAATAGACCGAATACCCGGATCGTACCATAAAACAGCGCCTTTGGCAAACCGGCGGACCCCGCCGGAAAACCCGGGCCGCAAAGAATAAGAAAAGGATTGCAATAATCCGGGAGTATGATAAAATAATAGAATAGGTATGGCATGTCCTGGGGCGGCCGCGAAACTCACCCGGCCGCCCGGCTCCGAAAGGAAGAAGAAAGATGGCGGACTTTTTCTCGGAAATCTGGGCGGCGGTCGCCGCGTTTTTCGCATCCTATCATTGGATTCGGGATACGCTGGATATCGTCCTGGTCGCCTTCGTCATATACAGCATTATCAAACTGGTGCGCGATTCCAGGGCGGAGCAGCTAATCAAGGGCATTCTGATTTTTGCCCTGGCATTTTTAAGCGCCTCCCTGCTGGATCTCAAAACCATGCATTACCTGCTCAAAACGGTGTTTGACAACATCCTGATTGTTTTAATCATTATTTTCCAGCCCGAAATCCGCCGGGCTCTGGAGCAGGTCGGGCACACCCGCTTGAGCAAAATCAATATCTTCGGCATGCGGGAAGAGGGGGCGGAAGCGGAGACCAAGCGCTGGCAGCGGGCGATTTCCGCCACCTGCACTGCGGTGGAGAGTCTGCAGCGGATGAAAATGGGGGCGCTGATTGTTTTCGAGCGCAACACAAAGCTGGGGGAGATCGTCAATTCCGGCACGGTGGTGGACGCCGATCCGAGCCCCGAACTGATCGGCAATGTCTTTTTCAACAAAGCGCCGCTCCACGACGGCGCCATGATCATGCGGGACGGCAAGGTGTACGCCGCCGGCTGCATCCTTCCGCTGACCGATAACCTGCAGATCAGCAGCGAGCTGGGGACGCGGCACCGTGCCGGCGTGGGAATGAGCGAGAACTCGGACGCTCTGGTGGTGATCGTATCGGAGGAAACCGGGACCATCTCCATGGCGGTGGGCGGGGAGCTGAAGCGGAATTTCAGCTCCGAGGCCCTGCGCGTCGCGCTGGAAAACGGGATCCTGTGGGACCGCGCCCGCAAGGATAACGATGGGGAGCGGAAGCCGATCGGACCTTTCCGCCGGAAGAAGAAGCCGGATGACGACAAATAATCCGCCGGCTTTGAGACGCGAGAAAGGAATGGCAGACTATGGCGAAAGGAAAATTTGCTTTAAACCGCTTGCTGCATAACAATAAGCTGATGATCGCCGTTTCGGCTGTCGCCGCCGTTGCCATTTGGGCCTCGGTGGTGTATAACGACAGCAATCAGGAGGTCCGCAGCATGACGCTGACGGCAAACCTTGATCTGGCGGGCAGTTATGCACAGGCGGACGGCCTGCAGATTTACGAGGGGGCCACGCAGACGGTCACCGTGGAGGTGCGGGGGACGCGCGGGCTGATTTTCGGCTTGACGGAAAACGATATGCGCATTACCTGTGATTACAGCGAGGTCCGCGGCGCGGGTACCTCAACGGTCCGGCTGGACGTTTCAAAGAACAGTTCGGTGACCGGCTTTGAAATCCTGTCGGTTTCTCCCCGGTCGGTGCAGGTGTACTGTGACTATCCGATGACCAGCGCCGCCATGAAGGTGGAGGCGGATATCAGCGGCATTTCGGTGGAGGAAGGGCTGGATTTCCAGCTCGGCACGCCGGTGGTGGAGGCGCCGGGGCTGGAGGACGGCTCCGTGTACATCGAGGGGCCGAAAACCGTGGTCGGCAAGATTGCTTCGGTGAAGGCGAAGATCGCAGAACCCTCGGCGATCTCGGAGGTAACGTCTTTTGATGCTCAGCTGGTGGCTCTGGATGCCGACGGCGGCGAGGTGGACATGCAGTACTGCACCTTCGGCGGCATGACGGACACCGGCGTCACGGTGACCGTCCCGGTCAACGTCCACCGCGTGGTGAATTTTGAATACACGCTGGAAAATCTCCCCGAAGCTTATCGGGAGCGGGCGGGTTTCTGCACGGTCACCCCCTCCTCGATCGAGGTGGTGGGAACGCCGGATCGGGTGGACTCGTTTGTGGAAAGCATTCAGAATCTCGGCATTTTTGATTTCCACCACATCGGCGCCGGCGACAGCCGGCAGACCATCGCGCTGAACGTCCCGCAGGGCCTCCTGGTGCTGGACGGGAGCACCGAGGTAACGGTGGAATTTGCCATGAGCGGCTTCGGCCAGAAGCTGCTGGATCTGCCGCTGACCTCAAGCAACATTACGGTGGCCAACGACCCGGACGGGAAGGTATCGATTTCCCGGCAGACGATCCGAAACGTCTGCCTGGTCGGACCGGCCGACGTGCTGGAGGGGATCACCGCCGCGGACTTGTCGGTTGTCGCGGACGTGGCGGGGGTGGATGCCACGGGGGCGGTTCCCATCAAGGTGGATGTCCAGGTAAACGGCTACGACAACGTATGGGTGTATTACGGGGCCGGAGAGGCGGACGGCTATGAAATCTACTTGACGATTCAGTAGCGCGCAGCGGCCTTTTCCGCGGCCTTCTTACAGGGATTTCCCGGGGGGCTTTTCCCGCGGCAGGCCCCCCGCGCTTTGGCGGCGGGTTCCGCCCTTGCGGGCACAAAGGCGGCAAAAAAGGAGACGATGCGGCGGTTCTTCCTGCCCGGCAGGACGGAACCGCCGCGTTTTCGAAGAAATTCACCCGGAAACGGCGGGCAGAATGGCCGGAAAGGTTGAACAGGCCGCCGGAAAATGGTATACTAAACTGTCAGTTCCGGCTGCGGCGCAGAGCCATGAGATGTGCTGCAAAATTCATAATGGTTTCTCCTCCTTTTCCCAGAGGCAATCCTAGCAGAAAACCAGTCTTTCGTCTACCAAAATTCCTTGGAATCTCGTCAACTAAAGCTAACATGCCCCTATTTCTCCGTGAAATGGGGTGCCAAGCACAGAAATGCCCGCCCGGAAATCCGGGCGGGCATTGTGTCTACAACAAAAGGCAATCTGACGAGAAGGTCGGCTTACAGAGCCTTGCCGTCGCAACCCAGCACGTTGATTAGCTTGTGCTTGACCAGTTCCTTGATGGCGGCGCGGGCGGGCTTCAGGTACTCGCGGGGGTCAAACTTGTCAGGATGCTCTGCCATGAACTTACGGATGGTGCCGGTCATAGCCAGACGCAGGTCGGAGTCAATGTTGATCTTGCAGACAGCGCTGCGGGCAGCCTGACGCAGCTGTTCCTCAGGGATTCCGACAG
>CAJFTG010000102.1 GCA_904419875.1 Candidatus Avimonas caecicola
CTAGTGTTTTGGTTGTGTAGTAACTCCATTCTACCACAGGGGCCTGTATGAACTCTTTTTATTTTACTAAAGTGTTGCACTTGATAGTATAATTCACCGGATGCAAAAAGCCGGCCCGCGCTTTGGCGCGGGCCGGCCTCCGCCGCGTTCCGGGGTGCTTTCAGCCTTCGGCTGCTCCGCGGCCCGGCGCCCGTTTTTATCCGGTCAGTTTTTCCCGCATCTGGAGAAGCAGGGCGCGCTCCCGCCGGGACACCTGCACCTGCGTCATACCGAGCTTGTCCGCCGTTGCCTGCTGGGTATGGCTTTTCAAATACCGCAGCACGATCAGCTCCCGGTCCCGCGGCTCCAGCTCCGCGAGCACCTGCCGCAGGGCGAGCCGGTCGGTCAGCAGCTCGTCGGGCGGGGAGACCGGCACGTCGATCTGATCTCCTTCGTCCTCCTCCCCCGAACGGGTGAGGGACAGAGGGGGCAGGGAGGCGCCCATCGCCTCGGCGGCCTGTTCCCGTTCCACCCCCAGCAGGTCGGCCATCTCGCTTACAGTGGGCTCCCGGCCCTCCGCGTTGGTGAAGCGCTCCCGTTCCCTGGCCGCTTTCATGGACAGCTCCTTCAGGGAGCGGCTGACCTTGACCGTTCCGCCGTCCCGGAACAGGCGGCGGATCTCGCCCAGGATTACCGGCACCGCGTAGGTGGAAAATTTCAGCCCCCGCGCCTCGTCAAAGCCGTCCGCCGCTTTCACCAGCCCGACGCAGCCCGCCTGAAACAGGTCGTCGTATTCGATTCCCCGCCCGCCGAACCGGCGGGCGCAGGAGTGGACCAGCCCGATGTTCTCGCAGATGAAGTCCTCCCGGCGGCTCACGGCTGCCTGGCCGCGCCGGCCGCGGGCTCCCGCAGGGCTATGTATTTTTCCAGCACCACGGTGGTGCCCTTCCCCTTTTTGGAGGATACCCGCAGCTTGTCGGTAAAGCTCTCCATTACCGAAAAGCCAAGGCCGGAGCGCTCCTCCCCGCCGGTGGTGAACAGGGGTTCCATCGCCTGCTTCACGTCGGCGATCCCGCAGCCCTTGTCCCGCACCTTGACCGATACCCGGCCATCCGGGAACAGGCGGGCGCTCAGATATACCGTGCCGATCGTATCGGGGTAGGCGTGGACGATGCAGTTGGTCACCGCCTCCGAAACGGCGGTGCGGATGTCGGCCAGCTCGTCCACCGCCGGGTCGAGCTGAGAGACAAAGGCGGCGACAGCCGCCCGGGCAAAGCCTTCGTTGGCCGAACGGCTGGGAAAGCTCAGCTTCATTTCATTGAGTGGTTTCATAACAGTCTCCCTTTCTCCGCGGGCGTGCGCCGCGGCTGATGATCGTGAAGGGCTTCTCCGTTCCGCCAACCCTCAGGGGAGAACCCTTCCGGAGGGCTCCCCGCCGGGTTCGCCGTCGTCTTTGAGTACGTTCAGCCGGTCCAGCCCGGCCAGGCGGATTACCTTCCGGATGCGCTCCGACGCGCCGGTGATCTCCAGCGTCCCGCCGTAAAGCTGCATCAGGCGGTAACGGCCCATGATCAGCCCGATGCCCGAGCTGTCCATGAAGGCGACCCCGCCGAAGTCCAGGCGCAGGCGGGACGGCTTCATCCGCTCCACCGCCGCGTCGATCTCCTCCCGCATGCGGCGGGCGGAATGGTGGTCGATTTCCCCCGAAAGCCAGACCGTCAGGCCGTCGGGCGCGTTTTCCATACGCAGTGCCATATGTATCGCTTACCCCTTTCGTGGTTTCGGTATCCGTCGTCTGCCGGAGGGAAGCGGCTCCCTCAGCCGCCGCAGGAAACGGGGCCGCCTGTCCGGACAGGTTAGTATGTGCAGAAAAACAGCCCCTATCCCTAAGGATAGAGGCTTGTCCGTAAAATTTTTGACGAATTCGGGCGCAGGGCGGAATTTTTCCGGTTTTGCCGCGGCGGGATGGAAAGGCCCGGGGAGCGCCGGGGCTCATCCCCCCCGCATCCGGGCCGCAAGGAGGGGCCGGAGGGCGGCGGCCACGTAGAAGGAACCGGCGACCAGCAGCCCGTCTCCGGCGTCCGCCGGCGCGCCGGAGACGGGGAAGGGCGGGACGGCGGGACCCCATCCCGCCAGCGCCGCGTCCAGGGCGGCGGCCGGGTCGTCCACGACCTCGACCGGCAGTCCGGGGGCGGCCTTGCGCAGGCAGGCGGCGAACCGCGCGGCGGGGAGCGCGCGCGGATTGGCGGGGGTGCAGCAAACCGCCCGGCGGCAGAAGGGGACGAGCAGCGCGGCGCAGCGGGCGGCGTCCTTGTCCCCCAGCATCCCCGCGACCAGGGTGAGGCCGGACAGCCGGTGCCGCCGGAGCGTCTCCGCCAGGGCGGCGACGCCCTGCGGGTTGTGCGCCCCGTCGACCAGGACGAGGGGGGAGAGGGACAGGACCTCCTGCCGGCAGGAGAGGGAGGCGTTCGCCAGCCCGGTCCGGACGGCTTCCCGCTCCACCGGGAAGCCCGCCGGGGCCAGCGCCCGCACCGTTTCGATGGCGGTCAGCGCGTTTTCCCGCTGGAAGCCGCCGGTCAGGGGGAGGACCAGGTCCATCCCGTCATAGGAAAACGCCGTCCGGCCGAGCGCTTCCTCCGGCAGCGGGCCGGAAAGGGCGGGGATCCGCACGGTCAGCCCCAGCTCCGCGGCCCGTTCCATCAGCACGGCGAGCGCCTCCTCATCCTGGGCGGGGGAGGTGATTACCGCGCAGGGCGGCTTGAGGATACCGCATTTCTTATCCGCGATCTCCGCCGCCGTGCCTCCCAGCACGGCCGTGTGGTCGAGCGACACCGGGGTGAGCACCGCCGCCAGAGGCGGGGGGAGGACGTTGGTCGCGTCGTCCCGTCCTCCCAGGCCGCATTCGATCACGCAGATATCGGTGTGCCGGCGGGCAAAGTATAAAAAGGCGAGGGCGGTGGTCAGTTCAAATTCGGACAGGCTCCCGGCCTCCTCCATCTCCCCGCCGTGAGAGAGCAGCTCCGCCGTCAGAGCGGCGAAATCCTCTTCGGCGACCGGGGTCCCGTCGATGGCGACGGCGTCCCGCGGGCCGGGGACGGCGGGGGAGGTATACAGGCCGGTGCGGTATCCCGCCGCCGTGAGGATGGACTGGATCATCCGGGCGGTGGAGCCCTTGCCGTTGGTGCCTGCGACGTGGACGCAGCGCAGGCGGCGCTCCGGATGGCCGCACAGGGAAAGGATCCGTTCCATCCGGGCGAGCCCCCATTTCATGCCGCCCGGCTTCAGGGCGTCGATGGCCCGAAGGGCCTCGGCATAGGTCATGGTCTGCACGGCTTGCCGCCTCCTTTGCATTCAGGGATTCCGAAATGGGAAAAGATATGGTATGATAAGGCTACAGGAAGGGGAGAAACAGGCATGAAGGAACATGGTCCGCTGACGCCGGGCAT
Organism: Candidatus Avimonas caecicola; assembly: GCA_904419875.1. GTDB lineage: Bacteria > Bacillota > Clostridia > Oscillospirales > Acutalibacteraceae > Avimonas > Avimonas caecicola. The sequence goes on from CAJFTG010000102.1 coordinate 3,426, forward strand.
GACGGAACGGGAGCTGCGGGAAATTTACCAGCAGGAGATCCTCCCGCCGCTGATTCTGGATAACCCGGAGGAATTCTACGCCGCCTTTGACCGGGGGCCGGACGCGGCGGAGGGCTTTTTCCGGGAAAAATGGGACTGGATGTGCGGCCGGCTTGCGGCCGGCCCCGTTCCCTGCCCGGTTGCCGGAATGGACTGCCTGGCGCTGGACGAGCGGGAGGAAAGCTTCGCCGCCCTGCTGACCGTCGAGCTTTCCGAGCCGGCGGAAGAAAGGCGGGGGCTGGCGCTGTATGTATCCGTCTTTTTCGGGGTGGAACGGCCGCCCCGCCTGTTTTTGGGGGAACACGCCCTCCTGCCCGGCGGCGGGCCGACGGTGGAGATCACCGAGCGGCGGCTGGACCGGCAGGGGGAGCTGCGCCGCCTGAGCCACGGGCGGCTGCACCAGGGATGCGGCAACCGGCCGTTCCTGTTCGCCCCGCCCGATCACCCGCTGCCTGAGGACCCTTCCCTCCCCCTGGAGCGGGAGGGGTGGTACACCGCCTATCTGGACCGGACGGCACGGCTCTGCGCGGCGGGCGGATAGGCGGCGGCCCCGCCGGCTGTTCCGCCGGCGGCTCCTTCACCGCGGACGGCGGCGGGGAGGGGCGGCCAGCTCGTAGCTGTGGGCGATCATGGACAGCAGCTCGTCGTCCGGAACGTCCCCGCCGATGCGCACGGTGTTCCAATGGGCCTTGTTCATGTGGAAGCCGGGCGTTACGTCCCGGTAAACCAGCCGGTATAGCTCCGCGCGGTCCGGATGGCATTTCAGGTTGACGCATTCCGTCCCGCGCACATTGATAAACAGGGCGAAGCCCTTGCGGTTGCTCCGCCGCCGGAGGAACGGGGTTTCGCCGTCGAAGGGGTAGTCCTCGAAGGCGTCGGGGAAGGTCAGGCAGTAATCGATCAGCTCCTGCCGGGTCAGGGACATGGCGAACGCTCCTTTTGAAACGGGGATGGGTCTTCCCTGTATTGTAGCACAGTTCCGGGCGGCTGCAAAGGGGAAACCGCCTTTTCCGGAAGGGCCGGCGGAGGGCGTCAAATAGAACGGGTGAGGAGGAAGCCTCGTTGTCGGAACCCAAGCTGCATAAGGCCGGCCTGCCAAGGCTGCCGAAAATCGGCATGCGGATTATCAAATCCGCTGCGGCCGTTTTCCTTTGTTTCGTGATATATCTGCTCCGCGGGCAGCAGGGCGTGCCCTTTTATTCGGCGATCGCCGCGGTGCTGTGCATGCAGCCGTATGTGTCGGGCAGCGTCAAGGTGGCGCTGAACCGGACGATCGGCACCCTGATCGGGGGGACGGCCGGTATGCTTATCCTGCTGGTGGAGCAGCGCTTCTTCCCGCCGGACCGGCCGATTTTCCGGTATCTGCTGATTTCCCTGATGATCGTGGTGCTGATCTATATTACCGTGCTGGTGAAGAAGACCACCGCGTCGTATATCACCTGCGTGGTGTTTATGAGCATCACGGTCTCCCACGCGATGGATGTCAACCCCTATCTGTTCGCGCTGGACCGCGTGATCGACACCCTCATTGGTATTTTCGTCTCCCTGGGGGTGAACGCTTTCCGCCTTCCCCGGCGGCGGAACCGGACGCTGCTGTTTGTCAGCGACCTGGACGGCACCCTCGCCGGGGAGGACGGACGGATTGCGCCCGCGGCGGAGATCCGTCTGAACAAGCTGATCGGGGCGGGGGCGCAGTTCACGGTATCCACCGGCCGGACTCCGGCGACCTTCCTGCCGATGCTGGCCGGGCTGAAGCTGAAATTGCCGGTTATCGCCATGAACGGGGCCGCTCTGTACGACCTGCAGGCAGGGTCCTATCTGTACTGCCGGACCATTCCGCCCGCCGCTTACCGCCGGGTGGCGGCGGTGTTTGAACGGCGGGGGCTGAACCTGTTCGTCCACGCGGTAATTCACGACGTGCTGCATGTGTATTACGGGGATTTCACCAACCCGGCGGAGGAGGCGCTTTACCGCGCCCGCCGCGGCCTGCCGCAGAAATATTACGTATACGGTTCTCTGCCGGAGGGGCACGACCCGCTTTATCTGCTGGGGGTGGACACCCTTTCGATGGCGCAGGCGCTGCAGCGGGAGATCGACGGCTTTGCGCCGGAGGCCGGCGTGTATACGGTGCTCCGTCCGGACGCCGGGTATCCGGGGTATGCGCTGCTGGAAATCTTTTCGGCGGCGGCAACCCGCCCCGCGGCGGCGGAAGAGTTGAAAAAGCGGATTGGCGCTTCGGCGGTCGCCGCCTTCGGGGACAGCGAACGGGATCTCCCTCTTTTGGAGGCGGCCGATCTTGCCCGCGCCGTCTCCACGGCGCCGGAGACGGTGAAGGAGGCGGCGGGGCGCGTTCTTCCGTCCGGCGGGGAAGCCGTGGCGCGGGAGGTGGACCGCCTGTTCCATCACCGGAGAAAAGCGGGCGGCGGGGACGACTGACCGGCCGCCTTCTTTTTCGCCGTCACGCCCTCCGCTTCGCCGCCCGCTGCACCGGGGTGCGGCAGCGTTCGGCAGTTTTCGGCAGAAGAAGCGAACGACGCGAAGGCGCTGCGGAGGGATTGTGGAGGGATTGTGAAGGGATTGCCGGGGCTTTGTATGGGCATTGTCCCGGCGCTGCTCAGGCGCTGTAGATCCTTCTTTGCCGCCTGTTATCGAAAGAACTGCCTGGCGGGCCATGAACGGCCCGCCAGGCAGTTCTTTGTTCGGCGGCCGGGGGCGGGAC
>CAJFTG010000103.1 GCA_904419875.1 Candidatus Avimonas caecicola
ATACGTAAAGACGGTGATCGGCGCGGTGCAGGAGGGGGAAGCCAGGACGGCGGTGACCCAGCTGGCGGCGGTGCTGCTGTCGGTGCTGCTCTGCTTTGCGGTGGGGGCGGATTTTTACACCGCCCTGGGGGTGGAGTTCGCCTTCCCCTGGGTGGGGACGCTGCTCACCGGCGTGTTCGCCTCCCGCGGCGCCAATTTCGTCAGCGATTTGATCAAGCGCCTGCAGGGTGCATCGGGGGAGTAAGCCAGCCGTGTTGTGTCCATAAGAGACTATTTCACTCCAACGACCGGATATTGGCATTGTATAATTTAAGCCCCGGACGGGAACAGCGTGAGAGCTGAACCCGCCCGGGGTTCTTTTTTAAAAAAGTAGTCAAAAAGTAGTCAGACCAAGTGATATAAAAACAAAGAACCCGCACAAACCTAGTGTTCATGCGGGTTCGCGTGGAGCTACTGATGTGACTCGAACACACGACCTGCTGATTACGAATCAGCTGCTCTACCAACTGAGCTACAGTAGCATTTGAAGTTTTCCGCCGCTCGGTCAGACGGTTACGGCCTGGCTGCTTTGCCGACCGAACGATGCCGGACTGTGAAAAAGCGATTTTTCACGCGAATGTATTATAACAAGACGGCGGCGGCACGTCAAGGGGTTTTGCATATTTCTCTCCGTACCCGATCTGCACCTGATCTGTGCCCGGTCTATACCCTGGCCTGTACCTGACGACGCACTCCCGCCCTTCGCCGCCTTTTTCACCGCTTTGCCGCCGTGCCGGCGTGCTTTTGCCGGCCCCCGCGCCGGGACGGCAGACGGCAACGGGAGAGGAGGGGGCCGCGGCTCGCGTCGGACGGCTCCGGCGCCCGGCCGCCGGGAAAAGGAGGGTTCCGAATTTGCGCTGACAAAAAATCCGATGCTTTTTGGTCGAAGTCACCGGAATTGTCGCCGAAAAATAAAAATACGCAAATTTGGACCACATGCTCCTATAAATCTGACGTTGCTTTTTTGTCCGCGCCCCAGTATAATGAAGGCAAAATCCGGGCAATACTCCTTCAAATCCCGAGAATCCCCGCGAATTTATCGTTGTATAGCCTGCCGCTGAAAACGCCGGCGGCAGGATGGTTGGCAGGATGCCTGTTTTGCCTTTACGGGCGAAGGCGGGACAAATCGATACAAACCGTGAGAGCCGGGGCAGCCGGCGGAAAACGGCCGGCCGGAGGACAAAACGGACCACAGGCGCCGTCCGGGCGGCAGCCCGCAGCGGCCGGCCTGCACTGCCGCTGCGCCGGCTGGCCGAAGGGCGGAAAAGACGGGGTATGACGCGATGGGCGTATCGGAGAACCAGGGAAAATACTTTCATTTTGACAATGTGTTTTGGAACGCCCCGCTGAAGTGCGGCTTTCTCGACCTTTATCAGATCGGGGAGTTGTGCTGCGAGTGCGGGTTCCAGGTGGAGGAGCACGAGCAGAGCGTGCATGAAATTACTTATGTGATTTCAGGCAGCGGCTATTCCTATATCGACGGGGAGAAGGTCCGCCTGGAGGAAGGGGATGTGCTGGTCAATTCCCTGGGCCACCGCCATGCGATCAGGGCGGACGAATCCGACCTCCTGCGGTACACCTATATCGGCTTTCTGTTTAACGAACAGGCGCAGGCCGGGGAATATGATTCGCTCAAAGCCTATTACGGCGACGCCCCCTATTCCCTGGTGAAAGACCGCAACGACATCCTGCTTCCGTTCATGCGCTGCATGGATGAGTTTTATTCCCAAATGGCGTACAACCGCGCCATGGTCAGCAACTATTGCCAGCAGATTGTCATTCTGGCCACCCGCGATTCCGTCGAGAAGCGGGAACAGCCCCTTCCCCGCAGCCCCTATCAGAACAACGTGAGCAGCGCCGTATACGCGGTGCTCCGTTATGTGGAGGAGAACCTCTATTCCCTTCGCAGCATCCGGGAGCTGGCCGAGGACCTTGGATACAACTATACCTATTTGTCCCACTTTTTCAGGGAGAAGACCGGCGTCACCCTCCAGAATTATATCCGCTACAAAAAGGTAGAGCGGGCCCTTCAGCTGATGAAGTACGGAGAGCTCAGCGTCACGCAGATCGCCGCCCAGTTCCATTATGAAAGCCTGCAGTCTTTTTCCAAGGCATTCCGGAGGGTGATGGGCTTTACCCCCACCAAATACATGGAGCTGGAGCGTGCCAAGGAGGAGCAGGAATGGAAAGGGGTCCCGCAGGAACAGCGGCGGGGCCGGGAGAAAGGGGCGCGCGCCGACTGAAGGCGCCGCGCCCGGTCCGGTTTATTCCGCCCGGGCTTTTAACACGCTGCCCTATACCATTAACATAAAGGAGAGACGGAATCATGAAGGTAGCAATCATCGGCTGCGGCACCATCGCCAACAACGCGCACATCCCTTCCTACATGAACAATGCGAAGGCGGAAATCAAGTATTTCTGCGACATCATCCCGGAGCGGGCGCAGGCGGCGGTCGAAAAGTACGGCTGCGGCGCCGCGGTCACCGATTACCACGATGTCCTCAGGGACCCCGAGGTGGAAGCGGTTTCGGTGTGCACCCCGAACAATGTCCACGCGCCCATCGCCATCGACTGCCTGCGGGCGGGGAAAAACGTGCTGTGCGAGAAGCCGGCGGCCCGCACCTATGCGGAAGCGCTGGAGATGCAGAAGGCGCAGCATGAGACGGGCAAGGTGCTGAATATCGGCGTGGTCAACCGTTTCAACGACGGCGTCAACCGCATCAAGGAATACATCGATTCCGGCAAGCTGGGCGAGGTGTTCCATGTTTACGTCAGCTTCCGCTCCCATCGCTCCATCCCGGGCCTGGGCGGCGCGTTTACCACCAAGGCCATCGCGGGCGGCGGCGCGCTGATTGACTGGGGCGTCCACTTCCTGGACATCGTGATGTACTGCTGCAGCGACCCCAAGCCGCTGACGGTCAGCGGCGAAACCTTCTGCCGCCTGGGCAGGAACATGAAGGAGTACGTTTACAACGACATGTGGGCCGGCCCGCCGGATTACAGCGGCACCTACGACGTGGACGATTCGGTCACCGGTATGATCCGCACCTCCGGCCCGGTCATCACCCTGAACGGCGCCTGGGCGCAGAACATCGGGGAAAGCGAGATGTTCATCGACTTCATGGGCGATAAGGCGGGCATCCGCCTGCAGTACGGCTCCGACTTCCGCCTCTACACCACCGAGAACGGCGCGCTGATCGATTATAAGCCTTCCTTCCAAACCCGCAACCACTTCCAGACCGAGATCGACGCGTTTGTGGACTGCGTGGAAAGCGGCGAGCGCCTCCCCTCCCACATCGACACGGCGATCATCACCGCCAGGATGATGCAGGCCATTTACGATTCGGCCGAGGCGCATAAGGAGATCGCTCTGGGCTGACGGGGCCTGGGCGGAAAGGAGCGGAGAGCACGATGAATCAGTTCCAAATCGGGATTATCGCGGACTGGCTGCACCAGCCGTTCGCGCAGAGCATGGAAACCTGCGCCAAAATGGGCGCGGACGGCGTGCAGGTGTACGCCGTGGACGGGGAAATGGCGCCGGAAAATCTCAGCGCCGCGGCCCGCGCCGAGAAGCGGCGGATCATCGAGGGCAACGGCCTGGTGGTGTCCGCCCTGTGCGGCGACCTGGGCGGACACGGCTTCGCCCGGGCGCAGGAGAACAAAACCAAGGTCGAGCGCTCCAAGCGGATTGTGGACCTGGCGCTGGACATGGGGACCACGGTGGTCACCACCCATATCGGCGTGGTGCCTGCGGACAGCTCCAGCGACACCTACAAGGTGATGCAGGCGGCCTGCCGCGAGCTGGGCGAGTACGCCCGCAGCGTCGGGGTCACCTTCGCCATCGAGACCGGGCCGGAGCCTGCCGCGCGGCTCCGGGACTTCCTGGACAGCCTGGGCACCGGCGGCGTCGGGGTCAATATGGACCCCGCCAACCTGGTGATGGTTACGGATGACGACCCGGTCGCCGCCGTGCATACGCTGGCGCCGTATATCGTGCATACCCACGCCAAGGACGGCGTGATGCGGCAGAAAACCGACCCGCAGGTTATCTACGACTTTTTTGCGGAGGGCGGCATTGGGGACCTGCGGCTGAGCGACTATTTTCTGGAGACCCCTCTGGGCCAGGGACAGGTGGATTTCCCCGCTTATCTCGCCGCCCTGCGGGAGATCGGCTTCCACGGCTTCCTGACCATTGAGCGGGAGGTTGGGGAAGACCCCTCCGCCGACATTGCGCTGGCGGTCCGTTTTCTTAAGCAGCAGGCCGCCTTTAACGCCTGACAGGCCGCTGCCGGGCCTTCGGCAGAAGGGCGCGGAGGCCAAGCGCGGCCATCCGGCGGCGCTCCGCTGCGCAGCAGGCTGCCGGCGGGGCGCCGCTCCGCGTTGTAAAGGTCAACCACTGGCTGAGCCAGTGGAGATAAAAAAGCTTGAGATGGATAAAAAAGGAACTCCTCGAACGATTAAAGTTAAGGTCTGCCAACCTAACTAACAGATATCGGGGAGGTCTTTTCCATGGCTCCTAAGGGCCCGGCGGCGGCACCGCCGGGACGGCAAGCCCGAAACATCCCCGGAAAGGACAGCGATTTTCCGATGAAAACGTATGGCGTTGTATTAATTGGCTGCGGCCACATCGGCTGCGAGCATCTGGCGGATATCTATTTCCGCCCCGGCATCCGGATTGTGGCGGTGGTGGACACCGATCTTGCCAAGGCGGAACAGGCCCGCCGCCGGTACGCCGCCGCTTACTGCGGCGCCGACTACCGCCCGTTTCTGGAGCGGGAGGACGTGGAGATCGTCATTATCGCCACCAACGTGGATTCCCATCTTGCCATCCTGCGCGACTGCGTGCGGGCGGGCAAGCATGTGCTGTGCGAAAAGCCGATCGCCGGGAGCCGGGAAGAGGGCCGCGCCTTTTACGAATGCGCCAGGAACGCGCCGGTGCAGGTTTCGGTCGCTCATATCCTGCGGTACAACGAGACCTACCGCCGCGCGCGGGAGCTGATCGCTTCCGGGGCGATCGGCCAGCTCAAGGTGGTGCGCATGGTGCAGAACCACCACAGTAAGGACTGGCCCCGCTACCGCCGCCTGCTGGAGGACTGCTCGCCGGTGCTGGACTGCGGCGTCCATTATTTTGACGTGCTCCAGTGGTTTTCCGGATCCCCCATCACGCGGGTTTCGGGCATCGGGGCCGCCGTGGACCCCGACCTGCCGGCCGGGGTGCTCAACTACGGCATGGTGCAGCTGCACACCCAAAGCGGCGTGGTCGGCTATTATGAGGCGGGCTGGGGGCGCGGCTTCTGCTCCTCCAACGTCAAGGAATTTGTCGGCACGCAGGGGCACCTTACCCTCACCCTGCGCGATTTCCGCACCAGCCACCGGGAAGAGGGCGACCTGATCGAGCTTTTCCGGCAGGAGACGGGGGAATACCGCGCGATCAACGTGGAGGGTGAATACAAGCCGATGTGGCGGCAGCTTTCCGCCCTCATCCGCCGCATCGAAGGGAAGACCTCGGAGATGCCGCCGCTGGCAGATCTGTATTCCGCCTTCCTGGTCGGCCTGGCGGCCGACGAAGCGATCCGGACCGGGGAAATCCGCGCGCCGGAGCTTCCCCCGGCGGAGGAAAAGCGCGCCGTGTCCTGACGGCGGCCCGCTTCCTGTCGCTGCGCCCTCCCGAGAACCTCAGCCGGGGGGCGGGCGCGCCTCGGGACGGCCGGGCGGGGAAAAGGCGGGGAAAAGTGCGGTTTTGTTATAAGGATAAAGACGCCGGCGGGCCGTCGTTGCGGC
>CAJFTG010000104.1 GCA_904419875.1 Candidatus Avimonas caecicola
GCGGACGACCCGTTCTGTTTTGCCGATATGGACGCAGCGGTGGATCGTATCCAGCGCGCGATCGATGTACACGAGCCGATGGCGGTGTACGGGGATTATGACGCGGACGGCGTGACCTCCACCGCGCTTTTGTATACCTACTTGCGGGAAAAGGGGGCCGACGTATCCTATTATATTCCCGACCGCGAAGAAGGCTACGGCCTACATAAGGAAAGCATCGACCGCCTGCATCAGCAGGGAGTCCGGCTGATCGTGACGGTGGACAACGGGATTTCCGCCGTGGAGGAGATCGCTTACGCCGCCGGGCTGGGGATGGAGGTGGTGGTGACCGACCACCACCAGCCGCAGGAGACGCTGCCTCCGGCCGCCGCGGTGGTGGACCCGCATCGTCCCGACTGCGGCAGCGAATGCAAGGATTACGCCGGCGTGGGCGTGGCCTTTAAGCTGGCCTGTGCCCTGGAGGGGGATGCCGAGCCGATTCTGGAGCGGTTCGGCGATCTGGTGGCGATTGGCACGCTGGGGGACGTTATGCCCCTGCGGGGTGAAAACCGCGCCCTGGTGCGGGCCGGCCTGCGGGTCCTCAACGAGGGGAAGCGCCCCGGCCTGGCCTCCCTGGCCAGAGAGGCGGGGCTGGAGGGAAAGGAGCTGTCCGCAACCAACGTGGTGTTTGCGCTGGTTCCGCGGCTCAATGCGGCGGGAAGGATGGCTTCTCCGGACCAGGCGGCCCGTCTGCTGATGACCGGGGAGGAGACGACGGCCGCGGCTCTGGCCGGCGAGATTCAGCAGTGCAACGTCCGGCGCCAGGCGGCGGAGGGGGAAATCCTCCGCCAGGTGCAGGAGCGCCTGCAAAACGACCCGCGCCTGCTGGCCGACCGGGTCCTGGTAATTGACGGGGAGGGGTGGCATCCCGGCGTGGTGGGGATCATCGCCGCGCGGTTGCTGGAGCGGTACGGAAAGCCCTGTATCCTGCTGACGAAAAAGGACGGGGAGGCCAAGGGGTCCGGCCGCAGCGTCAAGGGCTTCTCCCTGTTTGAGGCGATATCCGCCTGTTCCGACCTGCTGACCCATTTCGGCGGGCATGAATTGGCTGCCGGGGTGGGGCTTCCTGCGGAAAGCATCCCCGCTTTCCGGGAAAAAATCAACCGCTTCGCCGCCGAGCGGTGTCCACAGATGCCGGTGCCGGAGCTGCGGCTGGACTTCAAGCTCCGCCCCTCCCAGGTGGATGTGGAAAAGCTGAATCTGCTTAAGGCGCTGGAACCGATGGGGGCGGGGAACCCCTCCCCGGTTTTCGGGTTATTCCGGATGCGGCTGGACAATATTACGCCGCTGTCGGGCGGAAAGCATGTGCGAATGTCGGTTTCACGGGATGGCGTGCGGCTTTCCGTGCTGAAATTCGGCACGGCCTATGAGGAATTCCCCTTTGAATGCGGCCAGCTTCTCAATCTGGCGGTCACGCTGGAACGCAACGAGTACCGGGGCGTGGTCACCCCGACGGTGCTGGCCAGGGAAATCCGCGCGGCGGAGCTGGACCAGGAGGAGCTGATCCTCGCCCTCCAGCAGTTCGACGGCCTCCTGCGGGAGGAAGCGGTTTCGCCGGAACAGGCGGCGGCCTGGACGCCGGAACGCGCGGAGCTGGAACGGGTGTACCGTTATCTCCGCACGAAAAAGTCCTGGAACGGGGCGTTGGAGCAGCTGTGTTATTTTTTGGAGCAGCCCCGGATATCCTATATACGTCTGCGGGTGGCGCTGGAAACGCTGCGGCAGGCGGGCCTGATCGGGCTGGCAGATCAGGGAGACTCCCTCCGGCTGACGCTGCTGCCGGTCGGGGGGAAGGTGAATCTGGAGGACACGCCGGTTCTGCGGCGGCTCCGCACAGCGGAAAGAGGGTGAAGCGGGATGGAAAAGGAGAGAGAGACGGCGGTACCGCCGGAGGAAAGGCCGGAAGAGAAGAAAGCGGAACCGTCGCCGGACCCGCTTTTCCCCGAACTGCCGGAGGAACCGAAAATGGAGACGGACGAGGCGATCGGGGAGCTGAGGGAATACATCCTCAAAACCGGGAAGCCCTACGACCTGGGGGTTATCGACCGGGCGATTGAGACGGCATGCCGGGCGCATGCCGGACAGCTGCGTTCCTCCGGGGAGGAGTACGTCATCCATCCGCTGATGGTGGCCAAAATCCTGGTGGAGCTGGGGATGGACACCGATACCATTGTCGCCGCCCTGCTCCACGACGTGGTGGAGGACACCCCGCTGGAGCTTTCGGACATCTCCAAAGCCTTTGGCCCGGAGGTGGCGGCGCTGGTGGACGGGGTTACCAAGCTGCGCAAGCTCCCGTTTTCGACCCGGGAGGAGCAGCAGGCCGAAAACGTGCGCAAAATGCTGCTGGCCATGGCGCAGGACATCCGGGTCGTTATCATCAAGCTGGCCGACCGCCTGCACAATATGCGCACCATCCGCTATAAGCCGGAGCAGAAGCGGCGGGATACGGCCAAGGAAACGATGGACATTTATGCACCCCTGGCCCACCGCCTCGGGATCCGCGCGGTCAAGGAGGAGCTGGAAGACCTGTCCCTGCGCACGCTGGATCCGATCGCCTACAAGGAGATCGAGGATGCGCTCGCCCTGCGCGAGGGGGAGCGGAACGCCTTTCTGGACAGCATCAAGGAACGGCTGACTGAAAAGCTGGCCGGCCTGCAGATCGAAGGCTATATTTCCGGCCGGATCAAGAGCATCACCGGCATTTACCGGAAGATGTACATGCAGGGGAAATCCTTCGACGAAATTTACGATATTTACGCGGTGCGGGTGATCGTGGATACGGTCAACGACTGCTATAACGTGCTGGGCGTGGTCCACGATATGTTCCGCCCGCTGCCCAACCGGTTCAAGGACTATATTTCCACCCCGAAGGCCAACATGTACCAGTCGCTGCACACCACCGTCATCAGCAAGGAAAAGATTCCCTTCGAGGTGCAGATCCGCACTTGGGAGATGCATTATACCGCCGAATACGGCATCGCGGCCCACTGGAAATACAAGCTGGGCATCCAGCGCAAGGATAAGCTGGAGGAACGGCTGGCCTGGGTGCGGCAGTTTATCGAAAACCAGAAGGACGTGGACGACGCCGAGGATATCGTCCGCTCCATCAAGACCGACCTTTCCTCCGACGACGTGTTCGTCTTCACGCCCAAGGGGGATGTGATCACCCTGCCGGTCGGGGCGACGGTGATCGACTTTGCCTATGCCATTCATTCCGCCGTCGGCAACCGCATGGTCGGCGCCAAGGTGGACGGGCGGATGGTGCCGATCGACTATGTGGTGAAAACCGGCGAGATTGTGGAGGTAATCACCACCTCCGCCCAGGGACACGGCCCCAGCCGCGACTGGCTGGGCATTGTTAAAACCGGGGAGGCCCGCAACAAGATCCGCGCCTGGTTCAAAAAGGAATGCCGGGAGGAGAATATCGAAACCGGCCGGCAGGAGTTTGAAAAGGAGCTGGCCCGCAACCGGATCCGCCTTCCCGAAGACAAAATGGAAAACTTCATTGAGGAGGAAAGCAGCAGGCAGCACTGCGAATCGGTGGAGGATTTTTACGCCGCCATCGGTTACGGCGGCATCCTCCTCTCCCGGATTATGCCCCGGATCAAGGAGGATTACCTCAAGCTGCTCAAAGCCGAGAACATCCAGCCTGAGGCGGCGGTTACCGTGACAAAGCCCCGGCACAACAACGGCGGCGTCATGATCGACGGGATGGACAACTGCCTGGTGAAGTTCGCCCGGTGCTGCAATCCCGTGCCGGGGGACGACATTATCGGCTTCATCACCCGCGGCTACGGCGTGTCGATCCATAAGCGGGACTGTGTGAACGTGCCGCGGGATATTTCCCAGGCCGCCGAGCCGGAACGCTGGGTTTCGGTGTATTGGGAGGACAGCGTGCGCAGCGAATTCAAGGCGACGCTGTCCATTGAGGCGCACAACCGGCACGCCCTGCTGGCGGATGTCGCCAGTCAACTGGCGTCGATGCATGTCATGATCCACGCCATCAGCGCCAGGGAGCCGAAGGACAACGCCGTCGTCATGAGCGTAACGGTCGGCGTCAGCAGTCTGGATCATCTCCAGTCGGTTATCAACCGGCTGTCTAAAATCGAAGGGATTTACAGCATCATCCGTTCGGGACACGGCGGGTAGGCGCCGGCCTTCCCAGGGAGGAAAGAGGTATGCGCGCAGTCTATCAGCGGGTCCTCTCCGCTTGCGTTACGGTGGCGGGGGAGACCGTGGGCGAAATCCGGCAGGGGGTTCTGCTCTTCCTTGGCGTGGAGGCCGACGACGGGGAGGCCCAGGCGGAAAAGTTGGCCGGCAAGGTCGCCGGCCTCCGCGTTTTCAGCGATGCGGCGGGGAAGATGAATCACTCGGTGCGGGAGATCGGCGGCGGCGTGCTGTTAATACCGAACTTCACCCTCTGCGGCGACTGCCGGCACGGCCGCCGGCCGGAATTCCTGCGCGCCGCCCGGCCGGAAACGGCGGAGCCGCTTTTCCGCGCGTTTGCCGGATTCCTTCGGGCGGCCGGGGTGGCGGAGGTGGAAACCGGCGTCTTCGGGGCAGACATGCGGGTGCTGGCGGAAAACGACGGCCCGGTAACTCTGATGCTCAATACAAAGGAATGGTAGTTATGGAAATCGTCACTCTGCCGGTAGGGCCTTTGCAGGCGAACTGTTACCTGCTCTTCGGCGATGAAAAAACCGCTGCCGTTGTCGACCCCGGCGGGGACGGCGGCAGAATCCTGGCGGAGCTTCGGGAACGGCGGCTGTCGGTGGGCGCCGTCCTGCTCACCCATGCCCATTTTGACCATATGCTGGCGGCCGGCGAGGTCCGGGAGGCGACCGGCGCCCCTTTGTGGGTGCCGGAGGGCGACGCGGAAATATGCGCCGACGTTCTGCTTGAAAGTGACCGCCGCGGTATAGAGAGCCACGGCTGCAACAGGTTCAAGCCCATATATATAGACAGAATTGTATCCGGTATACAAAACCCCGTCACAAATATAACCGTTATAAAGGAGACCCCAACCACCGCCGTTTTAGACGCCGGAGACGGCATGGGTATGGTGGCAAGCCACAGGGCCATGGAAATGGCCATAGAAAAGGCAAGGGCCCTTGGCCTTGCCATGGTGGTCGTTAAAAATTCCACCCACTACGGCATAGCCGGCTACTGGGCCACCATGGCAACAAAGGCGGGCATGATTGGCATTACCGGCACAAATGCCCGCCCGTCCATCGCCCCCACCTTCGGTGTTGAAAATATGCTGGGCACAAATCCCCTTACCGTGGGCATGCCCACAG
>CAJFTG010000105.1 GCA_904419875.1 Candidatus Avimonas caecicola
TGATGAATTACGATGCGACCCGGGAGTATGGGCGGTACGGCATCCGGAACATTGACGGGGGGATCGCCGTTTCGTACGTGCTGGGAAACTTTACTCAGGATTTGCTGGTTCCGCCGGCGTTGACCGAAGAGAGGTATAACCTTTTTTATGGACGCATGGACGACGACGGCAAGGCGGAGATGCGCAGACGGTTCCGTAAGGTGACTCTTTCCCAGCTGGACGATGCCAATGAGAGGGCAGCGCTGCTCTCGGAATACCCCTCCCTGGAGAGCGAGAGCCTGTATATCAAATATGAGATGCAGGATTATATCGCCCAGCGGCTGGCGGATTATCTGGCCGAGGCAGGGTACACCGCCGAAGATTATGAAATCGACTGCGCGCTTTCCGCTCAGGCGGCAGCATCCACGCGGGCACGCTTCACCGTAACCATCGAATATACGCTGGACACGGGCGGGCTCACCGTGCGGGTGCCGATCGACAGCATACACACGCAGTCCGAAAACCATATCCATACCCTCAGCGTCCTCCCGTATTTTGGGGCGGCGGGACAGGAAGCGGAGGGTTATATGCTGGTACCGGACGGTTCCGGCGCCCTAATTTATCTGAATAATGGAAAGACGGCGGCTTCCACGTACTCCGCTTCTATCTACTCGCCGGATTATTCCAAAAACGAAGCGGACGCGCCGCTTTATTCCTTATATGCCGGCTTGCCGTTTTTTGGAATGCGCCAAGGGGAGAACGGTATATTTGCCGTGATTGAAGGCGGGGCGGCTTCCGCTCGTGTGCGTGCGGAGATCAGCGGGAAACAGAACGCATACAATACGGTTTATCCGCAGTTTATCGTCCAGGACAACACCTTGAGCGACATGGGCGGCATGGCAGGAGACGTCAATATGCGGGTTTATCAGTCGGAGAAAATTTCCCAGGATATCCAAGTGCGGTATCGGTTCCTGCACGGGGAGGACAGTACCTACTCCGGCATGGCGCGCGCTTACCGGGAACACCTGAAAGGGAAAGAGGCCTTGCCCGACGCCGAAAGCGCCTCTGACCTGCCGATGCTGGTAGATCTGGTCGGATCAATGGAAATCTCGTCCAACCTTATGGGGGTGCCGGTCAAACAGCAGACGCCCCTGACCACATTTGCCCAGGCGGAATCGATACTGGCCGGCTTCCTGGACGGGGGGGTGGAAAACTTAAGCGCCCGATATCTGGGCTGGTATAATCGGGGACTGACCAACGTAAATCCGGCTTCCCCGTCTCCCATTTCCGAACTGGGAGGGAAAAAGGGGCTCAACAGCCTGCTGCAGTTTGCCGAAGAGCGGGACGTGAACCTATATCTCGGCGCGGATCTGCTGTATCTGGGTAAGGACACCATGGGGGATGGGCTGAATATCGGGGAAGATACGGTTAAGTTTATGGACCGGAGCACCGGTATCCTCCGGGGGCGCAATCCCATTACCATGAAGAACGACAGCGATGAAACTTATTTTATTCTTTCTCCGCGGGTTCTTCCCGACTTGTTCCATACCCTTTCCGGCTCTCTGTCCAAGATGGACAGGGTGCAGGGGCTCTCCCTCCTGTACATGAATCAGGATGTCAATTCCGATTTTAACCGCGACCAGCCGCTGGACCGCAGCGGGACAGTGGCGGTGTATCGGGAGGTATATGCCCAGGCAAAGGCAGCCGGATACCGCCTGCTCATGGACGGAGCAAACGATTACGGCCTCCCATGGGCGGACGGCGTGACCGGGCTCCCGTATCAGAGCAGCGAATATCAGCTGGTGGACGAGTCCATCCCCTTTGTGCAGATGGTGTTCAGCGGCTCGGTTACTTATTACAGTACGCCGATAAACCTGGGTTCCGATTTCGAACGGGATATCCTCCGTATGGCGGAGACCGGCTCCGGCTTATATGCCCGGTTGGCCGAAACCTTTGACAACGCGATTTCCGCCAATGGCGGCGATTCCCTGTTCTCGGTCCGCTGTTCGGTGTGGAAGGATCGGCTGCTGGAGGCATACGCTGCAGTGAATGAAGTCCTCGGCCCGGTTCAGGGGGTGCCGATTCTCAAGCATCGGATCCTGACGGACGGGATCCGGATGACGGTGTATGAAAACGGTCGCTCCATTGCCGTGAATTATACGGACACGCCGGTGCAGCTGCAGGAATTGGACGCTTCCCTGCCTTCTGCCGAGCTTCCAGCGGGTGCTTTCCTGGCGTTCTAAAGAAAGGAATGGTGCTTTTCCATGGTCAAACAAGGCCGGATGCCCGGCAGAAAACGGGGCCTCTCCTTTTCCGGGAAAAAGGCGGTGGTGGGATATCTGTTCATCCTGCCCTTCATTATCGGGTTTATCACCCTGTTTGTAGTGCCGCTGGTACGTTCCTTTCAGTTTTCGATGAACGATATCCGGATGGTAACTGGCGGATACGAGTTCATTCCGCGCGGCTGGTCGCATTATGCAAGGGCGCTGACGACCGACGCCGATTTCCGCCGGGATTTGGCGACTTCTTTCAGCAATCTTGCGTTCAACCTCCCCACCATCCTGGTATTCAGCTTTTTTGCCGCGAACCTGCTCAACCGGAAATTCCGCGGGCGGGGGGCGGCCCGCACCATCTTTTTCCTTCCGGTGGTTCTGACTGCCGGTGTGATTGCGGCGGTGGAATCGGGCGACCTGCTGCTGTCGATCGCCCAGGGCAGCTATGCCAATGAGATGGCGGCGAACGGCTCGGGCGGTTTACAGCTGGAGTCGATGCTCATGCAGATGAACCTCCCGACCCAGTTCACCTCTTTTGTAGTGGGAGCGGTGAATAATCTGTACGGGATTGTCAGCCAGTCTGGAGTACAAATTCTGATTTTCCTCGCTGCCCTGCAGTCTATCCCTTCCTCTTTGTACGAAGCGTCCACCATCGAAGGAGCCACCGCGTGGGACAATTTCTGCAAGATTTCCTTCCCGATGGTCAGCCCGTATATTCTGGTAAACGCCGTATATACGGTAATTGATTCCTTCACTGCTTCCGGCAATGCGGTCATGCAGCGGGTAACAACTACAAGCATTGATCAATTTGAATATGGTTACGGCTCCGCCATGGCGTGGATCTACGTGGCGTGTATTCTGGTGATGCTGCTGGTTGTGGTTGGGATTATTTCCCGCTTTGTGTTCTATTATGATCGGTAAACCGGCCGGAAAGGGGGAAGCAGAGGCCGTGACGATGACAAAGCATACGATAAAGCGGCGCTTGAGCAAAAGCCATATCCGCAAATGGGGGTTCCGCCTCATTCACTTCGTCCTGGTGTTTGGGATTTGTTTCATCATCTTGTACCCGCTGATTGTAAAATTCTGCACGGCGTTTAAAAGCCCGAACGATCTGTTGGATAAAACGGTGATCTATGTCCCCCGTGAGTTCACGCTAACGGCGATTCAAAATGTTTTCCGGGGGATGAATTATCCACAGGCACTGCTCAACACGCTGGGGATATCCCTGCTAGTGAGCGGCCTGGCAGTGGCATCCTGTACCTTGGTGGGATATGGCTTCGGGCGATTCCAGTTCCCGTTGAAACGGTTCTGGTTCGCCATGGTGATCCTGACCATGATCATTCCGCCCCAGGTCGTATTCCTGCCGACGTATCTGCATTTCCGCAATTTCGATATTTTGGGGTTGCTGGGGCTGTTCGGACTGGAGAATGGGGTGAGCCTCATTAACAACCCAGGATCCTTCGCAGTCTTGGGAATCACGGCGATGGGCTTTAAAAACGGTCTATACATCTATATGATCCAGCAGTTTTTCCGGGGGCTGCCCAAGGAGCTCGAGGAAGCCGCGCACGTGGACGGCGCCGGGCATTTCCGCACGTTTTTCCGCATTTTCCTGCCGAGCGCAGGCTCCATTATCGGCACGGTGTTCCTGTTTTCCTTCATCTGGCAGTGGACGGATACATACTACACGCAGTTTTTCATGCCCAACGCGGAATTGCTGTCCAACGCCCTGCTCAACATCGGGTATCAGATTACGAGCATGGGGACGAATTCCACCCTGTCGGCGGCCAGCCCCGCCGCCCTGTCGCAGATAAACAACATCGGGTGTCTCCTGGTGATTATCCCGCTGCTGGTTCTGTATGCCTTTACGCAGAAAATCTTTGTGGAAGGGGTGGAACGTTCCGGAATAGTAGGTTGATTTCTGCCAAACGCCGCCTCATAATGATCACAAAACCTGGGCGGCTTGGCCCGCCGCTATATTGAACATACGACTTTGCTGATGCAAGGTCTGGAAAGGACGGGATTCTTCAATGACCCAGAGAGCAAATTTTTTGGAGTTAACCCGGTTTGGCAAACCGGAGCGAATTGTCTCCCATATCCCGGAATATTCCCTCTATTACCAGGGATGCCACCACGATGATTTTGAGGGGCACGGGCATCACAGCCCGGTCGGGACTACCTGGCACGATATTTGGGGGACGGAATGGCATAAGGATTTAGAGGGGGTGATGGGCTTCCCGCGCGGCTTCCCGTTGGCAGATCTGGAAAACGCTCTGGATAATTTCAAAGCCCCGGATATCGACGACCCGAAATACTGCGGGCTGATCTATGAGCAGCGGTGCGGCCTCGGCCTTCCAAACCGGATTTATGTCCTGAAGCCGGAAACGCCGGAGGAAGATATGCAGGGTCCGCAGCACAAAGGGAAAAGGCCGAGGTCAAAAGAATCTGGGCGCAAATCTCCGCAGGCAAAGAAGCAAGCCTGCTCCACACAACAGGATCTGCAGGAGGAAAGTGTTCCCCGTCCTCCGGAAAACAGGGAGCAGCAAAAATCGCAGATCTGGAACGGTTCAAAGAAAAGTCCGGAAATTCCAGATCCGGACACGGCTGATCTGCCAAACCGGCAGGGTAACCAGATCTACAGAAACCAGACTGATGGGAACCAGATCGAATTCTATCCATCCATCACAAATGAGTGTGACGAGAAAGAGGAAATCGACACGATTTTAGAGCAGTGTGAATTAGAGATTTTTCCGAAGCAGGAGCAGGTGATTCTGCAAAGCGCCATTGAACGGCTGTATTTTTCGGAACGTCTGCGCCTCGGCGGGGC
>CAJFTG010000106.1 GCA_904419875.1 Candidatus Avimonas caecicola
TCCGGGAAGGCGCGCCTCATGCCGCACCGCGGTTTTTCGTCGGGTCAGGCGGATTCTCCGGCCTGCTCGAACTGGCTGTTGTACAAGTTGGCGTAAAATCCCTGTTTCGCCATCAGTTCGTCGTGGGTGCCCTGTTCCACAATATCGCCGTCCTTCATGCACAGGATCATGTCGGCGTTGCGGATGGTGGACAGCCGGTGCGCAATGATAAAGCTGGTGCGGCCCCGCATCAGATTATCCATGGCCTTCTGGATCTGCACCTCGGTACGGGTGTCCACCGAGCTGGTCGCCTCGTCCAGAATCAGGATCTTGGGGTCGGACAGGATGGCGCGGGCAATGGTGAGCAGCTGCTTCTGCCCCTGGGAGACGTTGCTCGCCTCCTCATTCAGCTCCATGCCGTAGCTGTCGGGAAGGGTGCGGATAAAGTGATCCGCCTGCGCGGCCTTGGCGGCGGCGACCACCTCCTCGTCGGTGGCATCCAGGCGGCCGTAACGGATGTTGTCCCGGATACTGCCGTTATACAGCCAGGTGTCCTGGAGAACCATGCCGAACAGCCCGCGCAGCTCGTTGCGGGTAAAGTCGCGGATATCGTAGCCGTCCACCAATATCGCGCCCTCGTTCACATCGTAGAAGCGCATCAGGAGCTTGACCATTGTGGTTTTGCCCGCCCCGGTGGGGCCGACGATGGCGACCTTCTGCCCCGGCCGGACAGACGCAGAGAAGTCATGGATGACGATTTTGTCCGGGTTATAGCCAAACTTCACATGAGCAAACTGAACGCTGCCTGCAATGTGCACGTTCGATTCGGTGTCCGGTGCATCGTCGTCCGGATTGATATGGATCAGGGGGCGATCCGGGACCTCTTCCTCCTCCTCCAGAAACTCGAAAACCCGTTCGGCCGCCGCCGTTGTGGACTGGAGGATGTTCGAAATATTGGCAATCTGGGTGATCGGCTGGGTAAACTGGCGCACATACTGGATAAACGCCTGGATATCGCCGATCGCCAGCCGCCCCTGGGAAGCCAGCCAGCCGCCCAGGATGCAGACCGCCACATACCCGACATTGCCCACAAACTGCATGACCGGCATCATTAACCCCGAAAGGAACTGCGATTTCCAAGCGGATTTATACAGCGTGTCGTTGTACCGATCGAATTCCTTCACCGACGCCTCCTCCCCGTTGAAGGCTTTCATCACCACATGGCCGCCGTACAGTTCCTCCACATGGCCGTTGACGTGGCCCAGGTACTCCTGCTGGGCCTTAAAATATTTCTGGGAATGGCGGACTATCACCATAATAAAAATCAAGGAAACCGGGATGGTGCACAGGGCGATCAGGGTCATCTCCCAACTGATGGAAAACATCATGGCCAGAATCCCCACAAAAGTGGCGACAGAGGTAATGATCTGGGTAATGCTTTGATTGAGAGACTGGGCAAGGGTGTCGATGTCGTTGGTCACGCGGGACAGGACCTCGCCGTGGCTGGTCCTGTCAAAGTATTTCAGCGGCAGGCGGTTGATTTTTCGGGCAATGTCGTTGCGCAGGTGGTAGGTTACCTTCATCGTCACCCCGGTCATAAGCCAGCCCTGGATATAGGAAAAGGCCGCGCTGGCGACATACAGCAGGACCAAGCTGATCAGAATGCGGGCGATCGCGGAGAAATCGATCCCCTCGCCGGTGCCCGTCACCTTGCCCATGATGCCGTTGGTCATTTCGGTGGTCGCATTGCCGAGTATCTTCGGTCCCACGATCATGAATACGGTGGAAGCCACGGCGAACAGCATCACCAGGAGGACACGGAATTTATATTGCGCCATATAGTGGAGCAGCTTTTTCATGGAGCCCTTGAAATCCTTGGCTTTGGCGCCGGGCATCATCGGGCCGCCGCCCATGGGGCCGCCCATCGGGCCGCGGCGGGGCGGCCGGGCATTCCTTTCGCTCATTCCAATTCCTCCTTTGTCAGCTGAGACTGCGCGATCTCGCGGTAGGTTTCGCAGGTTTTCAACAGCTTTTCGTGGGTGCCGATCCCCGCCACGCGGCCCTCGTCCAGAACGACGATCTGCTCCGCATTCATGATGGTGCTCACCCGCTGGGCCACCAGCAGAACGGTGGAAGCCCCCGTATTCTCCTTCAGCGCACGGCGGAGAGCCGCATCGGTTTTAAAGTCCAGGGCGGAGAAGCTGTCGTCGAAAATATAGATCGGGGACCGCTTCACCAAAGCCCGTGCGATGGACAGGCGTTGCTTCTGACCGCCGGAGACGTTGCCGCCGCCCTGAGCGATTTCGTTGTGCATCCCGCCCTCGGCGGCGGCGATGAAGTCGGCGGCCTGCGCAATTTCCGCGGCCTTGTTCAGCTCCTCCTCGCTCGCCTCCGGCCGGCCGTACCGCAGATTGGAAGCAATATCGCCCGAAAAGAGCACGCCCTTCTGAGGGACATAGCCGATCAGCTCGTGCAGCTCGTGCTGGGAAAGGTCTTTGATGTTGACGCCGTCAATGAGTATTTCCCCTTCCGTCACGTCATAAAACCGCGGGATAAGGTTGACCAGCGTGGATTTGCCCGAACCGGTCGAGCCGATAAAGGCGGTGGTCTGCCCCGGCTCGGCGGCAAACGTGATGTCGTGCAGCACATCGTCCTCCGCATGGCCGTAACGGAAGGATACGTGCCGGAATTCCACCCGTCCCTGCGCGCGGCCGGCCAGGGACTGCGGACGCTCCGGGTCGCGGATACTCGGCTCGGTCGCCAGCACCTCGGCGATGCGGTCGGCCGAAACGGCGGCGCGGGGAACGATGATGAACATCATGGCAATCATCAGGAAGGACATGATAATCTGCATGGCGTACTGCATGAAGGCCATCATGTCGCCCACCTGCATGGAGGACGCCTCGATCTGGTGGGCACCCACCCACATGATCAGCAGGCTGATGGCGTTCATGACAAACATCATCGCCGGCATCATGAACACCATGACGCGGTTGACGAACAGGTTGACCCTGGTCAGGTCCGTATTGGCCCGGTCGAACCGATTCTCTTCAAATTCCTGGGTTCCGAAAGCGCGGATGACCATTATGCCGCTGAGACTCTCGCGGGTAACCAGGTTGAGCTTATCCACCAGCTTTTGCACCATTTTGAATTTCGGCATGGCAATGGAAAAAATCACCGTCACCAGCCCGATCAGCACCAAAACGCCCAAAGCGATGATCCAGGTCATGGATACGCTCTTGCCCACCGCCATCACGATGCCGCCGACCCCCATGATGGGAGCATAGCAGATCATCCGTATCCCCATGGTAAACAGCATCTGCACCTGGGTTACATCGTTGGTGGTGCGGGTGATGAGGGAGGCGGTGGAGAAACGGTCAAATTCCGCGTTGGCAAAGCTTTCGACCCGGCTGAACACGTCGTGCCGCAGGGAGCGGGCGATGCCCGCGCCGATGCGGGCCGCAAGCAGGCCGACCAGGATGGTGGCCAGCGCGCCGGCCAGGGTCAGCGCCAGCATTTTCAGGCCGGTTATCCAGATATAGCTGCTGCGCATCGCATCGGTGTCCACGCCCAGCTCATTATAAAACTGCCGGACCATCACGACGCCTACCTGGTCAAGCATCGATTCGTCCATGGCGGAAGCCGTTTCCCTCGCGCTGTCAAACGCCTCAGAGGGCATCTGGTCAAGCTGCGGCTGCATGGCGTACAGCGGCGCAAAGTCGATTTCCTCCAGCCCTTCGGTCAGGGAGGACGAACCCGCATCACCGGCCTGCTGGCCGCCCTGCCCGGCGGATTCCCTCATAAAATTCATAAGGGTCATGGCCGCGCGGCCAAACGCGCCGCCCAGCGGAGGCGCATCGTCGTTCAAAACGTAAATGTTTCTGCTCTCCGATTCGGGATAGTCCGCCGTATACGCCGGATCTCCCGCAGAAACAAGGGTATAGCTCTCCTCCACCTGCCGGCGGTCGCCGTCGGACAGGAAAGTTTTCATCAGCTTCATGCCGTCCTCGCTGATCGCCTTGGGCGCGCTGTCCTGAATGCCGCTCTGCATAACGCCGACGTTCACAATCTCGGACATCAGGTTCGGCAGGCTCAGGTCGCACATCGCCTGAGCGAACAGCAGCGCCACGCAAACGGCAATCCAAACGGCGTAGGATTTCAAATAGGCGAGTACCTTTCTCATCGGGCTTCATTCATCCTTTCGGGTTGAGAGTGGCGGGAGGATGGCGGCTGCGGTCGGCAGGAGGGAGGGCGGGACGGCTCCGCCTTTTCCGGTGCCGTCCCTCGTTCGGCCGCCTGCCGGCGTTCGAGGATGGTGGTCAGGCGCCCGACCAGGCATATCAGCTGCTCGGTCTCTTCCCTTCCCATCTCCTCCGCCACGCTTTCCAGGCGGGAGAAAAACGCTTCCTCCGCTCGGCGGGCCAGCGCCCTTCCTTCCTCGGTCGGATAGATGTAAACCGCCCGCCGGTCGGAGGACAGCGTGGTGCGGCGCACCAGCCCCTTTTCCTCCAGGGCGCGGATAGTCTGGGACGCGCCGGAGGGCGTCTGATGGGTAAAAGCGCTCAGCTCGCTCACCGTAACGCCGGGCTTTCCGCCTTTTCCTGCAAGCCCGTCGTCAAACCGCCGGCCGCCCGGCTTTTCGCACGCCCGCTCCGGAGACAGGCAGCGGAGCACGCTGTGCAGCATCATAAACTCGCTGGGTCGAATTTCCATGGCCGGGTGTGTCCCCATCGCGTACCGCTGCAGTCCCTTCAGGGCGGAAAACAGCCGGCGGCCGCTGAACTCCGGGCATTCCCCGCCGCCAGCCGCCGCTTCTTTTTTCTCCACTGCATAACGCCGCCTTTCTTTAAGCTGCTTAATTATTAAGATGCTGAAAAGTATACTGCGAACTGCTGAAAAAATCAATGTACAAATTGTGAACATTCCACGAGCGCTTGTCTCCTTGTGGGTCCA
>CAJFTG010000107.1 GCA_904419875.1 Candidatus Avimonas caecicola
ATGGCGGACAGCGCCTTTTCACCGCCCGAAAGAACGTCCATGTTCAAAATCACCTTGCCCGGCGGCTGCACATGCATCTCGATGCCGGAATGCAGGATGTCGTCCGGGTCGGTGAGCTTGAGGTCGGCCTTGCCCCCGCCGAACAGCTCGGCAAAAACCTCCCCGTAATGGTAGTTGATCTGGTTGAAGCGGTCCAGGAAGATCTCCCGCATCTGCACGGTCAGCTCCCCGATCAGCTTGAGCAGCTCGTCGCGGGAAACCTCCACGTCCTTCACCTGGGCGGAGAGGAATTCATACCGCTCGCTGACTTCCTTGTACTCCTCGATGGCGTCCACATTCACGCTGCCCAAGGCGCGGATCTTCGCTTTGAGCTCGCTCAGGCGGCGGTTCGCCTTCCCCGCGTCCTCGATTGGGCGGGCGGCGGCCTCCGCCTCCATCCGGGTGAGCTCGTATTCCTCGTACAGGCGGCGGACCACGTCGTCGCTTTCTTTTTCGATGGCGGCGGCCTTTTCCTCCAGCCGGGCGACCTCCCGGCCGGCCCGCTCCCGCTCGTCCGCCTTTTCCCGCGCCAGCCGCCGCAGTTCCGTCTGCTTCTGCTCCCCCTCGGCCCGGCGGGCGGTCAGTTCTTCCACCTGCCCGGCGGTCTGCGCCGCGCGGGCGCGGCGCTCCTCCGCTTCCCCGGCCAGGGCCGCAATCCGGCTTTCGATAGCGGCGTTTGCCTGCTCCAGCTCCGCAATCCGGGCGCGCAGCGTCTCCTCCCGGCCGGCGGCGTCGGCCTGCCGGGCGCGCAGCGTCTCCGCCGCCGCGTGGGCGGCCTCGATCTCCTTGTGCAGCGTGACCGCCCGCAGCTTCGTCTCCGTCACCCGGGCGGAAAGGGCCTCCCGCTGCTCGGCCAGCTCCTGCCGGCCGCCGGTGAGGGCGGCGAGGCGCTCCTCCACCGCCGCTTTTTCCTCGCCGGCGCGGGCCGCCTCGGCTTCCGCCTCGGCGGACTGGCGGCGGCATTCCTCTGCCCGCCGGCCCAGCTCCTCGATCTCCGCGGACGCCTCCCGGGCCGCCTTCCCCGCGGCCTCGGCCTGCTCGGTCAGGCGGCGGAGCTCCGCCTCAAACCGGATGCGGTCCTCCTGGGCGGCGGCCAGCTCCCCGCGGGTGCCGCTCAGCGCCGCTTCGGCGGCGGCGGCCTCCTGGGCGGCGGCCTTCCACGCCTCCCGCGCCTTCTCCGCCTTGGCGGCGAGGTCGGCGGCCTGCGCCTCGATCCGCTCGATCTCCGCCCTCCGGGAAAGGAGTCCCGCGCTCTTGACGCTGGAGCCGCCGGTCATCGAGCCGCCGGCGTTGACCACCTGCCCGTCCAGAGTGACCACCCGGAAGCGGTAGCGGTATTTCCGGGCGATGGCCACGGCGTAATCCATATCCTCCGCCACGGCGGTGCGGCCCAGGAGGCTGCGCACCACGCCCTCGTATTCGGAGTCGTATTTCACCAGCGCGGCGGCCATGCCGACAAAGCCCGGTTCCGCGTCCAGCCCCGGCTCGGTCAGGAGGTTCCCCTTGACCGAGGAGAGGGGCAGAAAGGTTGCCCGCCCGCCGTTGTTTTCCTTGAGGTACCGGATCGCCTGCTTGGCGTTGTCCTCGGTTTCCACCACGATGTTCTGGGTGGCGGCGCCGAGGGCGGTCTCCACCGCGAGGGCGGTATCCGCCGCCGTCTCGATCAGGCGGGTCACCGGCCCTCGGATCCCCCGCAGCGCCCCCCGCTCCGCCTGCCGCATAACGGTCTTGACGCTGCCGGTAAAGCCCTCCATATTCCGTTCCAGGTCGGCCAGCAGGCGGGCGCGGCGGCGCTTTTCCTCCGCATCCAGCCCCAGCCGGTCGGCCTCCTGCTTAGCCGCGTCCAGCCGGGAAGCGCGGGACTGATACCGCAGCTCACAGCCCTTGGCCGCGTTCTGCAGGCTTTCCACCTTTTCCCCGCAGGCGCGCAGAGCTTCGGCGCATTCGTCGGCTTCCTTCTCCGCCGCTTCCTTGTGCGCGTTGCGCAGGGCGATGCCGTCGGCCAGCTGAGAGAGGCGCAGGCTGATCTCCTGCAGGGAGGACTCGCCGGTAACCCCCTTCACCCGGATGTCCGCGATCCGCAGCGCGATGTCCGCCGCCTGCCGGGAGAGGGCCTCCATCCGGCCGGACACCTCGTCGCTGGAGCGGGAAAGCCCCTCCATCTGTTCGGTCAGCGCCAGCCGTTCGGCCTCCGCCTGCGCCGCGGCCGCCCGCTTCTCCTCCGCCTCGCCGAGCAGGCGGGCGATCTCCCGGTCAAATTCCCGGCCGCCGGCGCGGGACTGTTCAATCTCCTCCTGCAGGCGGGCGATATTGTCGGTGTTATGGAAAATATCGTTGCGCAGCACGGCCGCGTCCCCATCGCAGCGGGCGGCTTCCTCCTCCAGCGCCTGCGCGCCGCGGCGGACCTCCTCGATCTGCACCGCGATCCGCTGGGCCTCCTGCGCGATCCGCTCGATCTCCGCCTCCTGCTCGTCGATGGCTTCCCCCGCCCCGTCGTACTGGGTGCGGGCCAGTTCCAGCTTGGAGGTCAGTTCCCGCAGAGCCTCCCGCGAGACCTCCAGGGTATGCAGCCAAAGGCCGATCTCCAGCTCCTTCTTCTCCCCGGCGTATTCCAGGAACTTCTTGGCCTTTTCCGCCTGCTGCGCCAGGGGGCCGACCCGCTCCTCCAGCTCCTGCAGGATATCCCGCAGGCGGAGCAGGTTGTCCTCCGTGCCGCTCAGGCGGCGTTCCGCCTCGTTCTTGCGGTAACGGTATTTGGCGATGCCGGCGGCCTCCTCAAAAATTTCCCGCCGCTCCTCCGATTTGGAGGCGACGATATCCCCGATCCGCCCCTGTCCGATGATGGAATACCCGTCCCGGCCGAGCCCGGTGTCCATAAAGAGCATCTGCACGTCCTTGAGCCGGACGGTCGCCCCGCCCAGCAGGTACTCGCTCTCCCCCGAACGGTAATACCGGCGGGTCACCTTCACCTCGTCGTTGTCGTAATCCAGCCGGCGGGCCGTGTTGTCGATGACCAGCGACACCTCCGCAAAGCCCACGGCGCGGCGGGCGGCCGTGCCGTTGAAAATGACGTCCTCCATCTTGGAGCCGCGCAGGCTTTTGGTGGACTGCTCGCCGAGCACCCAGCGGATGGCGTCGCTGATGTTGGATTTGCCGCTGCCGTTGGGGCCGACCACGGCGGTCATCCCCTGCCCAAAGGTCAGCACCGTTTTGTCGGGAAAGGATTTGAAGCCCTGCAGCTCCAGGGATTTGAGAATCATAGGGGTCACTACCTCCCAAGCAGAGTCGTTGACATGTCGCGTCACGCGCCGCGGCGCCTGCCGCAGATTTCGGAAAGGGACGGCGGAGGACGCCTCCCCTTTTTTCGGGAAAAACACGCCGGTCCTTCCCCCGGAGAAGCCTCATTACGGAACGAATCCGTAAAATCCGGGCGTCCCGCCGCACAGCTCCCTCCTCCGCCGGAGGGCCGGCCTGCCGGCCGCCTTGGACGAACCGCCCCGAATTTTCGCTCCGTTCCAGCAAATCCGGGCTTTTCCGCCTTGAAAACCCCTCTCGTATGCAGGAGCTGCAAGGCGGCGGCTGCCTGTCCACCGATTTCACATTTTTCCACCCAGCGCCCGATTTTGTGGAAAATCTGCCGTGTATTCACGGATTCGGACGAATTCTGACATCCATTCTCAGCCGTTTCACAGGGGGTTCCCCTGCGTTTCACAGGCGGCGGCCGCCTGTCCACCAAATTCACATCTTTCCACCCGGCGTCAGATTTTGTGGAAAATCCGCCGTACAGGCAAGGAACCGGTCGGATATTTCCGGAATTTCCGGCTTGTCCCACGCGTTTTCCGCCTGAACGGCAGGCGGCGGCCGCCTGTCCACCGATTTCACATTTTTCCACCTCTAGCCGGATTCTGTGGAAAACCCGGCTTCCGGACACCCGGCCCGGGCGCCGGATGCTTCCCACTCCTCCCGCAGAAGGGCGTATTCATAGGTATCCTGCCACAGCGGGCGGCCCTGGCGGTCCCGCTTATACCAGACGTTCTGCCGGAGGTGCCCCTCCCGCCGCAGGCCAAGCCGCTCCAGCAGCCGCCAGGAGGCGGTGTTGAGCGGGTTGCACACCGCGACAATCCGCCGCACCGTTCCGCAGGAAAACGCGGCGTCGATCAGGGCGCGGGCACTTTCATAGGCGTACCCCTTCCGCTGAAACCGCGCGGCAAACACAAAGCCAAGCTCCCAGGTTTCGTATTCCCGCGGGGCAAAATACAGGTTGCCCACCATCGGCCCGCCGTCTTCCCGGAGGCAGACGGCGATAAAGCACCTGTCCTTTGCCCGGGCGGCCGCCTCCCTCCGGCATTCCTTTTCGGTATAGGTTTCATACGGTTCATACCGCACCACCGCCTCATCCGACAGGTAGCGGTACAAATCGAGCCAGTCGGCGGCCCGGAACCGCCGGAGAAGCAGGCGTTCGGTCTTCAGGTCGGTCACCACGCATCCCCCCTCGTCGATTGCGCCGTCCGCCCCGGCGCTTACCGGTCGCCGTAGCCCATCAGCCCCAACGCCTCGCGGGCGGCCTGCTGCTCGGCTTCCTTTTTGCTGCGCCCGCGCCCCCTGCCGATCACGTTGGAATTGAGATGGACCTCCACGCGGAAGGTTTTGTCATGGTCCGGCCCGCTCTCACCCGTCAGGACATAATCCAGCCGCTCTTCCGGATTCTGCTGGATGATCTCCTGGAGGGTGGTTTTATAATCCTTGAAAGGAAGCCGCCGGTGGTTGGCCAGTTCTTTTTTCAGGAAGGGAAGCAGAAACGCCCGGGCCGCCTCCATGCCGCCGTCCAGAAAAATCGCCGCCGTAACCGC
>CAJFTG010000108.1 GCA_904419875.1 Candidatus Avimonas caecicola
CAGATGAAACGGCTCCTTGTTGTATTCTCGAAGCAGCGCTTCGGCCTGCTCCCTGGTGGGTATGGTTCCCATGGTGCGTGCGCCGTCCTTTCACACAATTGAAACGTTTACTTGAAAAAGCCGCCGGTCCGGCTCCGCCCCAAAAGCGTTCCAGGCGCGCCGGCGGTGCGCGTGGTGCGCGTGGTGCGCTGCGAAAATCGAACCATGCGGGCTGTCTTCCCTATTATAAAGGAATTTGATCCTTCTGCCAAGTGGCAGAACGACGATTTTCCTGCCGTTTCTTTCCTTTTGCCGGCAGTACCTTTCCATCCGTCGAAGCAAGGGCCCGTTCGTCCTCTCCTTCCGGGATTTCCCATCCGACCGGCCGGATGCATTTTTTCCGCCTTTCGCGGGACAATAAACGAAAGCGCAAAAACGGAGGGAATGCCATGCGGGAAAAAAAGAAAACCATACGCCGGGCTGTCACCGGGGCGCTGGCCGGCGCTGCCAACGGATTTTTCGGCGCAGGCGGCGGCCTTTTCCTGGTCCCGCTGTTCACCAAATGGCTGAAGATGGACCAGCGGCGGGCCTTCGCCACTTCGGTGGCGGTGATTTTCCCCCTGTCCGCCGTCTCGCTTGTAATTTACTTTGTTAAGGGCGGCGTGGACGTTGCCGGGGCCCTTCCTCTGCTGTTGGGAGGGTTGGCAGGCGGCCTGATCGCCGGCCGGGTATTCGGCCGGGTTTCGGTCACCCTGCTGCGCCGCGGCTTCGGGCTGCTGATCCTTTACGGTGGAATTCGGGCGGTGCTGCTGCTGTGAAAGCGGTTCTGGAATTCCTGGTCGGGCTGTTTACCGGCATTCTCAGCGGCTTCGGCATCGGCGGCGGTTCCCTGCTGATTCTATATCTGACCGGGGTGGCGGGGGCCAGCCAGTATGCGGCGGGCGGCATCAATCTTCTGTACTTTCTGTTCTGCGCGCCGGCCGCCTTGATTTCACATATTAAAAACCGTCTGATCGACAAACAGACGGTTATCTGGTGCACGGCGGCGGGAACGGCCACCTCCCTGCTGGCGGCATGGGTAGCCGGAATGATGGAGGTGGAGCTTCTGCGCCGGATCTTCGGGGTGTTCCTGTTATATATCGGCGTGCGCGAGCTCCGTGCCAAGCCGGCTGAAGCGGAGGAGGAAAGCGAGGGAGGAAGGGATCGCGAGGGAAGCGCCCCGGTCCGGTAAAAGAACCGGCAGGGACCGCCGTACGGCGGTCCCTGCCGGTTTCCTTCGGCAACCGTTATTCTTCCGCCAGATGCCCGGACGGAAGGGAATCCGGCGTTCCCTCTGCCGCGGGCGAGTCCATTGGCTCCAGAGGAATCCGCGCCGCGCGGTCCGCCAGCAGCACTGGAACAAGCAGCAGAAGCAAGGCCGTGCCGGTCCCCAGAAGAAGCATGCAGGCGGCACTGTAAACGCCTGCGCCGATCCCCCCGTTCCCCAGCGCCAGCAACTGCCCGAGGGGGAATTTGGCTGACTCGTCCCAAGGCATCGGCTGAAACGCGCACAGGAGCGAAAGGGCGGACAGAAGCCCTGCCGACAGCAGTGCGGCGCCGGTCAGCGCCAACCGCCGTTTCTGCCTCAACCAGACCGGAAAGGCTGCGCAGCCCACGGCGCTCCGCCGCAGAACCCATACGGTGAGCAGCAGGCTCAGCGGGAGCAGCGGGCTGAGCAGATACGCCTTGCAAGCGGCCTCCCAAGCCGAATTGACCGGTTCCCAAAGACCCCAGGGCAGCAGCGGGATCAGGGCGCTCCCTCCCAGCAAAAGGAGAGAAGCGGTTTTCTTGCCCCGGCGGCGCAGAAAAGCAATACCCGCCGCTGTGGGCAGCACAAAGAGAAGATAACCGCCCAGGGAAACCAGCAGATACAGCGGAAGCCTCTCTGGCCACAGGCCGGGCTGGGCAAGCGCCCGGGCATAGTTTTCGGCGGTCGGTTCCGCCGGCCAAAGCGGAGGCGGGAACCGAAACAGCTCGCTCACCGGCTTGAGGGAGGTCGCCAGCGTCACAAAAAGCGGAAACAGCCCGAGCAGGCCGAACAGGAAGCCCAGCCCTCCGAAAGCCCAGTGCCAGGGCCGGCGGGCAAACGGATCCTTTTCCATGGTAAGGGGGCAGACCAGGCGGGATATTCCCCAAACCAGCAGATGGCCGGCCGCCGTCAGCATTCCCGCCGTCAAAAGGCAGACCACCAGCACCGCGCAGCCCATGCCGGCCTCGAAACGGATGGTGCAGTAATCATAAACCATGGCGGGCAGCCAGTGCGCCTGATAGTCGACGGAAGGGAAACCCGTCAGCGGCACGGGAGCCATCCAGCCCGCCAGAAGGAGCATCGGAACCGCTGTGACCGCCATGTGCCAGGCGGCGCGCCGGCGGCCGCTTCTCCCGCCGAGGTAAAAAATCAGGCATGCCGGTCCCAGGCAGAGAAGAAGCAGCATCAGGAGCTGGATTTCGCCGGCAAATTCTTGCGTCCATGCGACCGGTTCCTGCAGCAGACCGGCGTCCATCAGCCGGCCGTTGAGCAGGCCATAGCTGTCGCCGGAAAAAAGGTACTGCAGCCCGGCGGGCGCCAGCGTGCTCAGAGAGACGATCCCCAGCAGGACGCCGACCGCCGTGCCCAACGGGAGAGGAAGACGGGCGGCAGCGGCGCCGAACAGCCATCCCAGCAGCAGGGCCCCGCCCCCGGCGGCGAGCAGAATCACCAGGGTATTGCCTGCCGCTTTGTGAAAGATGTCATCCCGGAGCAGTCCAAGATAATTGTCCATTCCGATGAACGAGGGCGCTTCCAGCATATTGAAATCCGTCAGGGAATAATACAGGATTTTACCCAGCGGGATCAGCAAAAGGAATACAGCCAGAAAGGCGGCGGGAACCCACAGCAGCCAACCCGCCGCATGGCGGACAGCCGGAATGACGCGACAGAGGGTCGGCTTCTCCAGTACGGAGGGATAAGGGAAAAGATCAGAGGGAGCGGACGGGTTGCAGGGGGTGAATGGAACAGACGGAACAGACGAAACAGAGGGGGAAAAACAGGGAGCCGGCCGGACGTCCGACGGTGCGGCAGACTCATCCGGAAAGGCAGCCGGGCGATCCTCCCCGTTGAGGATCTCCTCCACTGTCACGCCAAAAAGCGCCGCAACAGCCAGCAGGGTATCCGTGTCCGGCGCCGACTTTCCGGCTTCCCACTTCGAAACAGCCTGCCGCGTAAGATGCAGCCGCTGCGCCAGATCCGCCTGGGTCATCTGCTGCTCTTTCCGCTTCGAAGCAATATACTGTCCGATCTTCTGATTATCCATTCTCGCCATCCTCTCCGTTTCATCCGTTTGCCGGGAAGGGGAATGGTTTCATCGTACCATATTCTTATCCGACCGGCAATATCGAAAAACCCGGGCAACCAACGGTTGCCCGGATGTGCAGGCGGCTGCCGCCTGCAGTTTCTCCCCTGTTTCTCCCCTGTTTCTCCCCCTCATCCTCTCTTCTCCCGCCCTCTTTCCCCCTCCTTCCCCTTCCACCGCCTCCTCTCTCCTGCCCTTCCTCATTTTTTCCACCCATTCCACGCCTTCTCCCTGCCTCTCCACAGGCGTTCTAACGCCCCGTATGCCCCTTTCGAACTGAAACCAGGTCTCAAACAGCGGGAAAAACGGGGATAGCGAAGATGCGCAAACGATCCCGACAATGACTTCGGCGATGTTTGGAAAAGTCACCTCCGGAAACGCTTGCGCCTCCCAAATTTTATGACGACATGCCTCACATAAAAGGCATCGAAGACCGCTATATCCTTTCTCGCGCCCTGTCCAAAGGGACGACAGCCTCGTACAGGCGATCAACACAAAACAAAGTCCCTGCATCGGTTACCCGATGCAGGGACTTCTGGTTCGTAATCATTTGCAGTCATGTAGTCACTTTACCGCCTGCCGTTCCTTGCTGTGCCGTCATGCTCTTGCATCGTCGGTACACTCCACGACAGCAGACTGTCAAACTACAAAACCGATCAGCCCATGGGACTCATCCTTCACTTTGAAATAGGCCGATTCTCCAGCCCTGTTTTCCTTTGGAAAACATCTCTATCTATATTTAATTGTGGACGGGCAACCCTATTTCTGCGAGCCTTTGCAAAAACCTTGTTGTTTTCCCGCCCGGCGCCCGCGGTGCCCTGACAAAGGAATCCGCCGTTTCTTCTCTGACAAAACCTGTCTTTTTGGGAACGTTAATTGCCATCTCGGAGGCGATGCGATCACAAATTTCACACGCGTATTCTTCGACTGAATAAACCGGTTCC
>CAJFTG010000109.1 GCA_904419875.1 Candidatus Avimonas caecicola
CAAATGTATGCGCATTTGAAGCGCTCACAAACAACTTCTCATTCAGCTCGTCAAACTCCTCCTTGGAGATCTTCTCATGATTGAATACCTTGACCACTCTCTGGCCGTTCATCCGCTCTTCCACAAAGCCGGTCACGCTCGCAAGGTCAAGCTGCTGGCGGATGAAGTATTTTCCGCTGTTGCCCGCTACAACCCTGGACACCAGGATCATCACACCGATCATCACGATGGCAAGCGCCGTCAGGATCGGGCTCAAGACCAGCATAGAGATAAATGTGACCACAATGGTAAATGAAGACATCAGCACCTGTGGGATGGACTGGTTGATCATCTGCCTTAATGTATCTGTATCGTTCGTGTAAAGGCTCATAATGGAACCGGTCGTATTCTGGTCAAAGTAACGGATCGGAAGTTTCTGCATATGCTCGAACATCTCATCGCGGACACGCTTGAGCACGCCCTGGCCGATCACGACCATCATCCGGCTGTAAACAAATGTTGCTATAACACCGAAAAGGAAGATCGTTCCCAATACGGTGAGTGCTTTATAAAGTTCGGCGTAATTCGGATCCTTCTGACCTATAAGCGGGATGATATAGTCATCCAGCAAGAATTTCAGGGACAGTGAGACCGAGATCGACGCGACAGAACTTATAAGGATGCAGATGATGACCACAATAAACTGCAGTTTATATGTACCTGTCATATATTTCATCAGCCGTTTCGCCAGCCAGAGCTTGCCGCGGTAGGGCGGGTAGCGAAGGGGAATGTCTACCGCGGTGGATTTTTTCACAATCCCCTTTTGATGGGAGAAGGTATCGAACCCGTATTTGCCGTGGTATTGGCCCATCCCGCTCGCGCCTACCCCGCCGAAGGGCAGGCGGTCGGAAACCAGGTGCATCAGGGTATCGTTGACGCAGCCTCCGCCGAAGGAGATTTCCTGCAGCACCCGCCGCTCCACAGTGCGGTCGCTGGTGAACAGATATAGCGCCAGCGGTTTGGGACGGCGGACGACGGCGGCAATAGCCTCGTCCAGCGAATCATAGGGGATGACCGGCAGAATCGGGCCGAAAATCTCCTCCTGCATCACCGGGGAATCAAAGCCGGCGCTGTCCAGCACCGTCGGCTCGATCCGGCGGGTGCCGCTGTCGTAGCCGCCGCCGATACAGGCGTGCTCCTCCTTCAGCAGGCCGAGCAGCCGGCGGAAATGCTTGTCGTTGACGATACAGGGATAATCCGGGTTGCTCAGCGGGGAAACGCCCCACATCCGCTTGAGCTCCACCCGCATCGCCTGGAGAAGCTTATCCCGGACCGCCCGGTCCACAAGCACATAATCGGGCGCTACGCAGGTCTGCCCGCTGTTGACCGTTTTGCCCCAGAGGATACGGCGGGCCGCCAGGCGCAGGTTGGCGGATTTGTCCACGATCGCGGGGCTTTTTCCTCCAAGCTCCAGGGTCACCGGGGTGAGATGGCGGGCGGCCGCCTCCATGACAATCCGGCCCACCGCCACGCTGCCGGTAAAAAAGATGGTGTCGAACTCCAGCTCCAGAAGCGCGGCGTTTTCCTCCCGTCCGCCCTCCACCACGGCGACATACTTTTCGGGGAAGATCCCGCGGAGCAGCAGGGCCAGCATCTGCGCCGTGTGGGGCGCATAGGCGGAGGGCTTCACCACCGCGCAGTTCCCGGCGGCGATCGCCGCAATCAGCGGGTTCAGGGTGAGCTGCAGCGGATAATTCCACGGCGACATGATCAGCGCCACGCCGTACGGCTCCGGCTGCACCCAGCCTGTGGCCGGAAAATGCACCACGGACAGAGGAACCCTGTGCGGGGCGGACCACTTTTCCACCTGCCGGATGGCGGTATTCAACTCCTCCCGCACGATACCGAGCTCGGTGGTATAGGCTTCAAAAGCGGATTTGTTCAGGTCGGCTTTCAGCGCCAGCAGAAGCTCCGGCTCCCTTTCGGAGAGGGCGGCTTTCAGCCGGCAGAGCTGCCGGCGGCGGAAGGCGGGGGACAGCGTCTTTCCGGTGCGGAAAAATGCACGCTGCGCTTCAACCAGGTTTTGCAGATCCGAACGGTTCATAAACGGGCACACCCCTTCTGATGAAAAACAAGTATTACAGTATACCCCATTATACCAGCGCGCCGCGACAAGAACACCAACAAATTGTGAACAAATCGGAAAAGGCGGGAAAATTCATGGGCGGAAGGGGGAAAGCCGCTTTTCCCTGCGGAGGAATTGCGACAGGGGCGGCGGCGCAGCGGGGGAGAGACGCGAAAAAAGGCCGCCGGTCTGCATGCCCCCGGACGGCGGCGCCCGTTTTCCGCGCGCCGCCTCCAACGCGTTATATTGACCTGCGGGCTCAGCCCTCCTTCGCATCCGAACAGGGCTCCCCTGAGCGGCGCCGCCGGAATCCGTGCTGCCGGCGGTGCGCCGACCGGCTGCGGGGGGGCGGCGGCCGGCGGCCGTGCGAAAATCCCCGGCCATGCAAAAGAGCGGGGCGGATTTTGCATCCGCCCCGCTTTTACCGAAAAGCCGGGGGTTACTGTTCGGCAGTCTCCGCCGCCTGGGCGGCGCCGTCCGCCTTCTTCTCCCCGAGATCGGTGCCGAGGAACGCCGGGATCTGCAGCCCGGCCATTTTGAAGGTCTCGTTCAGGGGCGGGATGGATTTCATCATGCTCGACAGGAAGTTCGCCGTGGTGGAGGAACCGTCCTTGCCGTTCATGCTGTCCCAAACCGTCACCTTGTCGATATTCAGGTTCTTGACCGCTTCCACCTGGGTCTTGACCAGCTCTTCGATCTTGTCCACCAGCATGAGCTGAACGGCGGAATCGGCGCTGCCGGCGGCCTTCACAACGTCCGCAAAGCCTTCGGCCTGCTTGGACAGGATTTCCTGGATACCGCGGGCCTGGGCCTCCATCTTGGCATAGATGGCGTCCGCTTCACCCTTGGCGCGGCGGCGGGCCTGCTCGGCTTCGGCCTCGGCCTCCAGCTCCATCCGTTCCTTCTCAATCCGCGCTTTAACGATGACGTCGGCCTGCTGGGTGGCGAGCTCGCGGTCGGCGCGGGCCTGCTCTGCGAGTTGCTGGGCGGCATAGGCTTCCTGCTGGGCGCGGGCCTCGGCGGTCTTTTCCGCGATCACCGCGCGGCGGGTTGCCTCGGCCTCCTGCTCGCGGCGGGTGGCGTCCGATTTGGCGATGTTCGCCTTGGAGGTGTTTTCACCGTCCACGGCGGCGGCGTTGGCGGCGGCCACCGAGATGCGCTGGTCGCGCACGGCGTTCGCCTCACCGA
The DNA here is from genome assembly GCA_904419875.1 of Candidatus Avimonas caecicola. Classification (GTDB taxonomy): domain Bacteria; phylum Bacillota; class Clostridia; order Oscillospirales; family Acutalibacteraceae; genus Avimonas; species Avimonas caecicola. Next base: position 3,293 of record CAJFTG010000109.1, read on the forward strand.
TGGAGCCCTCGCGGTTCCGCTCGGCCACGCTGATGCGGGCCTCGTTGATCGCCTTGGCGGCGGCTTCCTTGCCCAGAGCCTCGATATAGCCGGATTCGTCGCTGATATCGGTGACGTTCACGTTGATCAGCCGCAGGCCGATCTTTTTCAGTTCGGTCTCTACGCAGCGGGAAACCGCCTCCAGGAATTTATCCCGGTCGGTATTAATCTCCTCGATCTGCATGGTGGCGATGATCAGACGCATCTGGCCGAAGATGATGTCCTTGGCCAGTTCCTGGATTTCCTGCAGCTTCAGGCCGAGCAGGCGTTCCGCCGCGTTCTGCATCACACCGGCCTCGGTGGAAATCCCCACGGTGAAGCGGGCGGGGACATCGATCCGGATGTTTTGGCGGGAAAGGGCGTTTTTCAGGTCTACGCTGATGGACAGCGGCGTCAGGTCGAGGTATTCGTACGCCTGCACCACCGGCATGATGAACGCCGCGCCGCCGTGGATGCACTTGGCGCTGCGGGCGGAGCCGTCCTTGTTCTGCCCGACCTTACCGTAAATGACCATCACCTTGTCGGAGGGGCAGCGGCGGAACC
>CAJFTG010000110.1 GCA_904419875.1 Candidatus Avimonas caecicola
ATCACCCTGCCGCAGATGAAGCCGCAGCTGATGTTCGGCGCGATTATGTCGGTCACCTCCTCCTTCGCGGCGGCAGATGTTATGACCGGGCTGGCCGGCTTTCCCAGCGTCGGATATGCCGCGCACACGATAGTCACCCATCTGATGGATTACGGTACCATCCGTTTTGAAATGGGGTATGCATCCGCGATAGCTGCTGTGCTGTTCGTTACGATGGTGGTACTCAATAAGATAATCCAATTTTTGCTGGGAAGGATCGGAAAGTAGATGAAAAAACTTGGTTCCAAAAAGGAAAGCCGTTCCATCTGGGTGACGATCGGCCTTTTGTTTTTTCTGCTGGCGATTGCCCTGTTTACGTCACTTCCCTTTGTTTATACCATATCCAACGCCTTCAAACCGCTGGATGAGATTTTCCTTTTCCCACCGAAATTTCTGGTTCGGCATCCTACGTTTGATAATTTCAGCGATTTGGTGATCCTGTTCAACAGTTCCTGGATGCCGTTTACCCGGTACCTGTTCAACACCCTGTACATCACGCTGCTGGGTACGGCCGGGCATGTGGTGGTTGCTTCTCTGGGGGCGTACGTCCTTGCCAAGCATCATTTCTGGGGGCAAAAATTCGTATTCAATATGGTGGTGCTGTCCCTGATGTTTGCAAGCCAGGTCACCTATATCCCCAATTACATCATCCTTTCCCGGCTGCATATGATAAATACCCATTGGGCCATCATTATCCCGGCGCTCGCCTCTTCGCTGGGAGTGTTCCTGATGAAGCAGTTTATGGAGGGGATCCCGGATTCTCTGCTGGAGGCGGCGAAAATTGACGGAGCGCGGGAAATTACGATTTTTTGGAGAATCGCCATGCCGCAGGTGAAACCCGCGTGGCTGACGCTGATCATTTTTTCCTTCCAGTCCCTATGGAATAACAATGGCAGTCTCTATATCTTTGACGACGAGCTGAAAACGCTGCCGTATGCTCTGCAGCAGGTCCTGGCCGGCGGTGTGGCCCGCACCGGCACAGGCGCTGCCGTAGCGCTGATTCTGATGATCGTGCCGGTGACGCTGTTTATGATTACCCAGAGCAATATTATGGAAACCATGGCGCAGTCGGGAATAAAGGAGTGAAGACGGGAATGCGGAGCCAAACGATGCTGGGCCGGGCCGGTGGGCTGGCTGCCGCCCTGCTGCTCACGGTGTTCGGCGGGACGGCGGCCCTCGCGCAGGGGGGCCCGGATGTTCTGCCCTATCCCAGCTATACCTATGATTTTGAAACCGGCAAGCCTCTGGAAGCCCCCCTGCCTTATCTGCCGGAAAAAACGCTGTGCTGGACCGACCCGCAGGGGGTTGGGCTGCGCGAGCCGTCCGATTTTTTTATTACCAAGCAGGAAACCTTTGTAATAGCGGATACCGGGAACAACCGGATTGTGGAATTTTCCAAGGACGGGGCTTTCCTTCGGGAACTGACCTCCTTCTACAATTCGACGACCTTCGGGGAAGATACCTTCAATCTTCCACAGGGGGTTTTCGTGACGGAGAGCGGAGATCTGTATGTGGCGGACACCAAAAACGGCCGAGTGGTTTGGTTTAACAGCGATTGGCAGGTGCGCAGGGTATTCCCGGCCCCCGTCACCGAGATGATCGACTCCAACGCAGAATATCTGCCCACCAGGGTGGCCTGTGATTCGCAGGGACGGATTTTTATTTTGGCGCAAAATGTCAACGAAGGGATAGTTGAAATCGACCAACAGGGAAAATTTGTCGGATTCCTGGGTTCCGCCAAAGTAAAGGTGAATATGCTGGATCTGTTCTGGCGCGCTGTCTCCACTGATGCACAGCGGGAGAGGATGACGCTGTTTGTCCCCTCCGAATACAATAACTTCTGTTTGGACGAGAAAGGGTTTATCTACTGCACTACCAGCGCTATCAGCGCGGAGGATCTCGCGCAGGCGGCGGCCTCCCATTCAACCGACGACCGGTATGCGCCGGTGCGGCGTATTAACCCTTCTGGCACCGATGTGCTCAAGCGGGCGGGGGCATACCCTCCTCTGGGGGATCTGGAGGATAAATCGGTCTTTGTCGACGTCGCCGCGCGGGAGGGCGGTATATACTCGGTCCTGGATAGCGGGCACGGCCGGATTTTTACTTACGATACCAATGGAAGCCTGTTGTATGCGTTCGGTTGTACCGGCGACCGGGTGGGCACGATGAAGCAGCCGGTCGCCCTGGGCTGTATCGGCGATACCCTGTATGTGCTGGAAAAAGGCGGTTGGATCCAATCCTACCGTCCCACCGAATACGGCGATGTGCTCCATGCGGCGGCCCGGGCCCAGGCCGAGGGAAAGAACGAGGCGGCATATGCATTATGGGCGCAGGCGCTGGACTATAACCATAACCTGCAGCTTGCCTTTGTTGAAATCGGGAAATCCCAGCTGGGACAGAACCAATATGCCCAGGCGATGCGGAGCTTTAAGGACGGCGCCAACCGCACATGGTATTCCGAGGCCAAAAAGCTGCAGATGAGAGAGTGGATGAATACGCATTTCACCCTGGTCTTTGTGCTGGGGGCGGCTGCGGCGGTGCTCCTCCTGCTGCTGATCTTCCGAAAACGGCTGAATAGGTGGCTGTTTGGATGGCGGGCCGGGAAAGGGCAGGTGGATACGATTGGTTAACGCAAAGTCAATCAAGGAAAAAATCCGGTTTCTTTTCTATACCAGCATCCACCCGTTCAAGGGCTTCTGGGACTGCAAATACGAGAGAGAGGGGAGCCTCGCCGTAGCGAACGGCCTGGTGGTTTCCCTTATCCTGAGCAGTATCATAAAACGGCAATACACCGAGTACGTTTTCAATTATGCCCGCCCGGAAGAGCTGAATGTCCCGATGGAAATCGCGGCGGTGTTGATTCCTCTCCTGCTCTGGTGCGTATCCGGGTGGCTGGTTTCCACTCTGCTGGACGGCAAGGGCACCTTCCGCGACATATACATTTATTCCTCTTACGCACTGATGCCGGTAGTGCTGGGAAACATCGTTTCCACGCTGTACAGCCAGGTTTCCACCCTGGATGACGCTTCCCTGTACAATTTTATCGGCACGTTAACGGTTCTCTGGGCAGCCGGGCTGATGCTGCTGGGGACCATGACCGTCCACCAGTATTCCATGAGAAGGACCCTGCTCAGCATCCTGGCGGTCGCGCTGGGAATGGCGCTTATTATCTTTGTGGTGCTGGTTTTTTTCAGTGTGATTCAGCAGATTTATGGCTTTATCTATGTATTCAGCAGAGAAATCCTCCTGCGTATGTAGGGTGAAAGGGAAAGGATGGTAGCAGTATGACGGGACGCAGGTTAGCCGCCGGCTTCCTGGCCGCGCTGGTGACGGCAGGCGGATTCGCAGGCTGCGCGGCTTCACCCGCACAGGAGGACGCACGCTACAACCTGGGAGAAAATGGGGCGGAGATCGACGTTGCGCCGATTGCTTCCGAATGGGAACTCCCAGGCTATGTCGCGGTGGCGGATGAAGGGGATCTGACGCTTTTTGTAAACACGCAGACCACCGAGATCGCCGTGAGGGACGGCGCGGGGGGGACTATCTGGTATTCCAATCCTCCCGCCGCGCAGGAGGATCCCATCGGCAGCATTATCAGCGGC
>CAJFTG010000111.1 GCA_904419875.1 Candidatus Avimonas caecicola
AAGCAGGGACTGACCTCTCTGACCACCGAAACCGGAGCCGGCCAGTGGGGCACCGCGCTGGCGATGGCCTGCGCCCATTACGGCATCGATCTGACGGTCTACATGGTCAAGGTCAGCTACGAGCAGAAGCCCTTCCGCAAGGCGGTGATCCACACCTTCGGGGCGGACATCATTCCCAGTCCGTCCGATACCACCGAGGTGGGGCGCGCCATTCTCAAGGCCCATCCCGGCACCGGCGGCTCCCTGGGCTGCGCGATCTCCGAGGCCATCGAGAAGGCTACCCATACCGATAACTGCCGGTACGTCCTCGGTTCGGTGCTCAATCAGGTGCTGCTGCACCAGTCGGTGATCGGGCTGGAGGCCAAGGCCGCCATGGAGAAGGCGGGCGATTATCCGGATATCGTCATCGGCTGCGCGGGCGGCGGCTCCAACCTCGGGGGCCTGATGGCGGCGTTCATGAAGGATACGCTGGACGGCACCCGGCCGCATACCGACTTCATTGCGGTGGAGCCGGCCTCCTGCCCCTCGCTGACCCGCGGCCGGTATGCCTACGATTTCTGCGACACCGGGCATGTCACCCCGCTGGCCCGGATGTACACGCTGGGCAGCGACTTTATTCCTTCCGCCAACCATGCCGGCGGCCTGCGGTATCACGGCATGAGCCCGATCCTGTCCAAGCTGTATCACGACGGATATATGCGGGCCGTCGCCGTGGAGCAGACCAAGGTGTTCGAGGCGGCCACCTTATTCGCCAAACACGAAACCATCCTGCCCGCGCCGGAATCCTCCCACGCCATCCGCGCCGCCATCGACGAAGCGGTCCGCTGCCGGGAGACCGGCGAGGCAAAAACCATTTTGTTCGGCCTGACCGGCACCGGCTATTTCGACATGAATGCCTACACCTCCTACCTGGAGGGCACCATGACCGATTATATCCCCACCGATGAGGATCTGCAGAAAGGCTTTGACACTCTGCCCAAGATCGGCTGAACCCTTCCCGTGCGCATTGGGACCCGATGCGCACGGGATTTTTGTTTGGCGCATCGGCGTGCCCCCGGCGGGACCGGGGGATAAAAGGTTAACGGCATGCCTACGAAATAGGGGGGGTTCTGGACGCCGCATTACAGCCGGCTTAAGGAGGCTATACCGAATGGGGCCCTTTGCCCTGGAACCGGCTTGGCAGAAGCGCAGCGGCCCGTCGGGGAGGGGGAATGCGATCATAAAGAGGATGCCCCTTTAGGGGAGGGAGAAGCCCGCATTCGGCCCTTCCAGTGCCTGGGAAATCTCCCTTCGGCGACGGTGATGCTTGTTCCGGACACCACCGGCTTTGGCGGCGGAGGAACGCCGCAAAAAGCTTGCCCCCGCCTTGATTCCGGCTCTTTAAAATCTGTCCGGGGGGGCTTTCAGGCCACCCGCTTGCTGGGAGCGGCACGGGCAGCTTCCCCACCGCTTTCCTTTTGCCCGCGTCACAGATAGACCTCTGAACACCGTTCCCGGCTCGGAAGGGGACGGCGATCCCGTTGATTGACGCTGTTGCAGAATGGCGGCCCGGACAGGCGGATGAATCCTTATATGCGGCATATGCGGCTGCGGCGTTGGCCGGGCGTGGGAGAAGGACTGGGCAAGAGGCGGAGAATGTGCTATAATGGCAGAAAACCAGCCCGTCGCAAAGGGCGGTTCCAGGGTGCGGCACGGTAAAAAAGCAGGGAAGGGCGGCGGTTTATGATGACAGACCGGCGGCTGCTGGAAATGGCGCAGGGAAAACGCCCGGTGGAAACGGTGTTCCGCGGGGCGGAGGTGCTCAACGTGTTTACCGGTGAATGGAGGCGGGAGGACGTGGCCGTCGCTTCCGGCGTGATTGTCGGCGTCGGCCGGTATACGGGGGAAGAGGAGGTGGACTGCCGCGGAAAGGCGCTGGTTCCCGGCTTTATCGACGCGCATCTGCACGTGGAGTCCTCCATGCTCACCCCGGCGGCCCTGGCGGCGGAGGTCCTGCCCTCCGGCACCACGGCGCTGATTGCCGACCCGCATGAAATCGCCAATGTCTGCGGGCTTGCCGGCCTGCGGTATATGCTGGATGCCGCGTATGCGCTTCCGTTGAGCCTGTTCGTCATGCTGCCCTCCTGTGTCCCGGCGACCAGATGGGAACAGGGCGGGGCCGTCCTTGGCGCCGATGCGCTTTCCTCGCTGCGGGACGCCCCCCAGGTGCTCGGCCTTGGCGAGGTGATGGACTTTCCCGCCGTCTGCACGGGAGAGCGGGGCATTCTCGAAAAGCTGGAGGCGTTCGCCGGCCGGATGATCGACGGCCATGCGCCGATGCTTTCCAGCGGCGGGCTGCAGGCATACCGGCTGGCGGGAATCGAAACCGACCACGAATGCTCGGATGGGGAAGAGGCGCTCGAAAAGCTGCGCGCCGGCTTTGCCATTCTGGTGCGGGAGGGCTCGGCCGCGCACAATCTGCATACCATTCTCTCGGCGGTGCGCGCGGCCGGGCTGGGGACCGAGCGGCTCGCCTTCTGCACCGACGACAAGCACATTGAGGATATCCGCCGGGATGGGCATATCCGCCACAATATCCGGCTGGCGATCGAGATGGGTTTCCCGGCGGCGGACGCTTACCGGATGGCCAGCTGGAACCCGGCCCGCCTGTACAACCTGCAGGGATACGGCGCGATCGGGCCGGGATACCGCGCGGATTTGGTGCTGCTGGACGACAGGGAGGCGGTCGCGGTGCACGCCGTCTATACCGGCGGCGTGTGCCGATGGAAGGCAGGAGAGCCGATTCCGTGCGTGAAGGGTTCCCCCATCCCCGCCGCCCTGCGGGATACGGTGCATGTCCGGCCGGCCGCTGGCCGGCCCCTGGGCGTGGAATGCCTCGCCCTCCCCGTCCCGAAGGGAGGCGTCCTGCCGGTGATCGAACTGATCCCCGGCCAGATCAACACCCGGCGGAGCGATCAGAAGGTGCCGCAGCGGGACGGATATTTTTCCGCCGGAGGGGATTTCCTGAAAGCGGCCGTGCTGGAGCGGCACCATGCCACCGGGCGGATCGGGCTCGGCGTGGTCCGGGGCCTCGGCCTGCGGGGGACCGCGGCCTCCACCGTGGCGCACGATTCCCACAACCTGATCGTCCTTGGCGACCGGGACGAGGACATGCTCCTCGCCGTCCGGGAGCTGGAGCGGTGCGGCGGCGGGTATACCCTGGTGCGGGACGGCCGGGTGCTGGCGACGCTGCCGCTTCCCGTCGCCGGGCTGATGACCGACCGCCCGGCTCACCCGGCTGTCCGCCCTTTCCCGGGAGCTGGGCGTAGCCGACGGGCATGATCCCTTCCAGACGATGTCCTTCCTTTCCCTGCCGGTGATCCCGGAGCTGCGGATCACCGACCGGGGAGTGTTCGACGTGCGGGAACAACGGTTTTTGTAAAACCGCCGAAAAAAGTAAAGGGGCCGGCGCGGAAAGCCCATTCCGCG
>CAJFTG010000112.1 GCA_904419875.1 Candidatus Avimonas caecicola
TGAAAATCGACTCTGCCTGCTGCATCAGCATGGCGGCGGTCACGTTCATCAGCATGATGGACAGGGCGGTTTTCAAGCGGTCTGCCGCGTCGGGTACGGGGCCCTCGTAACCCTCAAGTCGCGATTCAATGAGGGTTACGATGGACTCGTGCGTGATCCTTTCGCCGTCCGACAGCTCAAGGATGGCGGCGCAGAGCAGGCTGTACAGCTTTGGTTCCGGGATGATGTCGTCCGACCGGTCGTCTACGCTGCCGTTGACATACCGCAGCAGACGGGCGATGTCCTCCAGCCGCATGGCGGGACGGAGCAGGTTGATCAGCAGGATGCGGGAAACCTGAAGCTCGTTGTACCGTTTGCCGACCGGGCTGGATACCCACCCCCGCTTGACCCAGTTCTGGATGGTGCTGGCGCCCAGCCCCGTCATCTCGGCAACCTGGGAAAGCAGCAGCCCGCCGCCGGAAACGGCGAAGATCGGCGCCAGGGAGGCAAACGCGTCCTCCTGCGCCTCTTTGGTCATTGGCAGCGTGGTGCCGGGAAGAAACGCAAGCATATGGTCCTCCTTTCCGAAGAATATGGTTGGTGGTTTTTTGAACGGCTGATTGAGTTCTTTTGATCTTTTATTGAGTTCTATTAAATATTACCATAAGTTCATAAGAACCTCAACGTGCGGATAACGGCAGGGGCAGCCTCTGGGGGAACTTGTTGCTTAAAATAGGGAATTATCGCTGGAAATCACACGAAATCTATCTTTTTCTTTCGATTCCTTGAATTTTCGAATTATAGCGATCGTTGTCGGAGGGCCGTTGGTTCTTGTCGGATATTCCGACCCGTTCCCAGCCATGAAGCCGGGGTTTTGTCAGATGTTACGGAAAGCGGGGATCCGCTGTTTTACCGCTTTACTTTGGTAGCGGGATAGGATACAATAAAAGCGTCCATCGCGGACAATTGGTGCCGCCCTGCTATTTTATGTGCAGGGAGAGGCCGAAATGCCCGCAGCCGGAGGGGCTGCCTCCCGTGGCAGAAAACGGATTATCCGGGTTTATCCAGATTCACCCGGTTCACCCAGATTCACCCGGAAGAGGCGGCTGCGTTCCTTCCGGCGAAAACCGGTAAAAAGAGGAAAAGGAAGGGATTACGGATGAAGAAGACAGTGGCGGCAGTGCTGGCCTTGGGGATGGCAGTGCTCCTTCTCGCCGGCTGCGGGAAGAAAAACGCGGAGTATGTGGTGCTGGACGAGGCGCTTTCCGAAGAACAGTACGCCATCGGCTTCCGCAAGGAGGATCAGGCGCTGCGGGATGAGGTGCAGCGGCTTTTGTGCGAAATGAAGCAGGACGGCGCCGCGGCGGAGATCGCCGTCAAATGGTTCGGCGAGGATACCTCCGTCATCCCGGACAGCGTGCCGGAATCCACGGCGACCGACGATTCCCTGCAAAAGGTGAAGGATAAGGGCTATCTGATTCTCGGCCTGGACGATTCCTTCCCGCCGATGGGCTATCGCGACGGGGAAAGCGGCGAGATCGTCGGCTATGACATCGACCTGGCGACCGAAGTCTGCCGGCGTATGGGCGTGGAACTCCGGCTGGAGCCGATCGTCTGGGACTATAAGGAAACCGAGCTGAACCAGGGCAACATCGACTGCATCTGGAACGGCATGAGCATCGATGCGGAGCGGCAGGAGAAGCTGTGCCTGAGCGAACCGTATATGGAAAACCGGCAGGTTGTCGTCACCCTGAAGGGAAACGGCATTGAGGCGGTGGGCGATCTGAAGGACAAGGTGGTGGCGCTGCAGCAGGGTTCCACCGCAGCCGGCGCATTGGACGGCCGGGAGGATGTCAAAAGCGTAATCAGCGGCGGCGAGCCGGTTCTGGTGGAGGACAACGTCCTGGCGATGTACGAACTGCAGCAGGGGACCAGCGACGCGGTCGTCATGGATGAAGTGGTGGCGCGCTATTATATTTCCCACATGACCGCGCTGGAGGAGAAGGCGGAGAACACGGACGCGGCGAACGGGTAAGACGGGCAAGACGGGCAAACCCATGCCGGCGGCTTCTGCCGCCCGCCCATGCACACGGGCGAATGGGTGCGCAGGGCCATGGGCAAATGGACAAATGGGTACATAGATTTTGGCGATTGAAAAACGGACGGACACGGGGCCGGAACCTCCGGCCCCGTGTCCGCGTTGTTATTTCCGGGCCGTGAAGTCCGGCCGCCGGGCGAAAAAAGCGGCCGCCGCTCTTCCACCGGCGGCCCGACCGGGAGGAATGGCTATGCTGGATGATTTCATCACCTTATTGCCGCGTATGGCGGAGCCGCTGCTGTCTACGGTGACGATCTTCGCGTTTACGCTGCTGTTTTCGCTTCCTCTGGGGCTGCTTGTCGCCTTTGCGCGGATGTCGAAGATCAAGCCGGTCTGCTGGGTGGCCAGGGCTTACCTGCTGGTTATGCGGGGGACGCCGCTTATGCTGCAGCTGATTTTCTTCTGGTTCGGGCTGGGGCTGGGGAGCAGCGGGTTCAGCCGCCTGCAGACGGCGATCCTCGCGTTTACCTTTAATTACGCGGCCTATTTCGCGGAGATTTACCGCGGCGGCATCGAAAGCATTCCGGTCGGTCAGCGGGAAGCCGCCAACGTGCTGGGTTTTTCCCGCCCCCAAACCTTCTGCCGCATCATCCTGCCGCAGGTAATCAAAAAAATCCTGCCGCCGATGGGCAACGAGTTCATGACGCTGGTGAAGGACACCTCCCTGGCGCAGGTGATCGCGGTGGTGGAGATCACCAGCATGGCGCAGAAGCTGCAGGTCAGCATGGTGACGCTGATGCCGATTATCGTGGCGGGCATTTTTTACCTGCTGATGAACGCCATCGTGTCCAAGGGTTTCTCCCTGGCGGAGAAGAGGCTGAGCTATTACCGGTAAAGGGAGGGAACGGCTGTGAGCGTATTGTCGGCGCAGAATATCCGGAAATCGTTTGGTGAAAACAAGGTGCTGAAGGATATTTCCTTCGAAATCGGGGAGGGGGAGGTCCTTTCGATCATCGGCCCCTCCGGCTCCGGAAAGTCCACCCTGCTCCGCTGTGTGACGCTGCTGGAACGGATCGATTCCGGGCGGATTGCCTACGGCGACCTGCCCATGGCGGATACGCCGGAGGGACAGACAAAAGCGGTCTACAGCGAGGCGGCGGTGCTGCAAAGGATTCGGCGGCGGTTCGGGCTGGTGTTTCAGAATTTTAATCT
>CAJFTG010000113.1 GCA_904419875.1 Candidatus Avimonas caecicola
TGGAGAAGTACCTGCAAGGCCGGATCAAGGCCCACGCTCATTTGTTTACCGAGATTTATCCGCCCATTCCCAAAGAGTATGCGAAACGCTTTACGGTCAACGGCCAGCTATTACCGGGCTACACGGTGGAGAGCGAACAGGAAAAGCAGTCGGTGCTCGGCCAGCTTGCCAAGGCCAAGGCACAAGCACAGGAGCGTTTCCGCGAGGGGGACGATTTCCGACAGCCGCCCTATTTATCCCCTTGGGGCAAGCTCATGGGCTACAAGACGTTATGCCCCGGTGTGTTTCAGGTGAAGTCAGCCGAACACAGCGGGATCATGGTGGCGAATGAGGTGTCGGCGCTCCTTTCCCCGTATCTCTGCAAGCAGGGCGAACGACGCGGCGGATTCCTCTGTTTTGAAAATGAAACCGCCGTCATGCAGGAGCTTTCGGACAAGAAGCTGCTGCAAGGCCAAAAAGCCGCCGCCCTGCCGGAAAAAATGAGTAAACCCGTTCCGCATAAGGCGAGTGTGGAGCGGTGACTTCGGATAATATGGGGGCCCCGCAAAGCCTGCTTTGTGGGGAGAGGAAGCACAGCGAAACGGGGCGTACTTCGGGGCAACTTGGCCCGAAGTCGCAAAGTGGAGCTCGTGCTGACGAGGCCCGAAGTCGCAATGCTGATGAGGCCCGAAGTGGCAGAAAGGAGTACAGCAAATGGCAGAAGAACAAAAAGCCCCGGTATTTGATCCGGAGGCGTTACAAGTGGATGTGCGGCTGCTGGGTACGCCGCAGGGCAAGCTGATCGGCTTGGCTACGGTGGAGTATCACGGCTTCCGCATGGACAACTTCAAGGTGTTCAACGGAGAAAACGGTTTGTTTCTCGGTGAACCGACTATCCGGGACACCCGATCCAACGGCTATGTGAAAACTATCCATGTAAGGGGCGAGGAACTGCGAAACGCTCTGAACCAAAAGGCGCTGGAGGGTTACAACGCGGCGGTGGAAAAGCTGGTCGCTCGCGCCGCCGAGGCCAGGAGCATGGAGGTAAAGCCGTCTGTCAAGGAGCAGCTTGCCGAGGGGGCCAGGCGGGCGGCAAGGGAAAATGCCGCCCGTCCGGCCACGGTAAAGGCACATAACCGCTCCAAGGACGCCGAGCTTTAGGAGGTAGCCATGTTCACATCACCTGAATGGTCGCCGTGGGGCAAGGTGCAGGAGTGCGATACCCTTTGCCCCGGCATATATTTAGTGTCCACCGCCAGCCACGGCGGGACAATGGTGGCCCCGGAGATGATCTCCGTCCTGTCGCCCGCCGCCCGCAAATGCGGTATGCGGCAAAACGGCTGGCTGTGCTTTGAGGAGGACAGCGAAGAAAGCATTGTGCTCCGGGAACTGCTGGACAAAAAGCTGTGGGAAATTCCTGAACGGGTCAGGGACAAGGCAGCGTTTGAGGAGGACATCAATAGTACCCTGCGGGAGTATCATCCCGACTACTGGCGGGCAAGGCAGGCCGGTCTGGAACGGGTAGCCAACCGAGCAGCCGCCTCTGCTTTTAACCGAGGCCCGGAGCATTAAAGGAGGGAAGCAACATAACGGACAAGCAATTCCATATTATTTACGCCGATCCCCCGTGGCATTACCGCCGGGGCGGGAATGGCAGCGCGAGCAGGCATTATTCTCTGATGTCTACGGAGGAGATATGTGCCTTGCCGGTCGGCAAGCTGGCCGCACCGGACTGCACTTTATTCCTATGGGTTACATTCCCGGTTTTGAATGAGGTTTTTGACGTAATCCGGGCATGGGGCTTTACCTATAAGACGGTGGCATTTTGCTGGGTCAAACAAAACCCAAAATCTCCCGGTTGGTTCTTTGGTATGGGAAACTGGACGCGGGCAAACGCGGAAATCTGTCTGCTGGCTACCAAAGGAAGCCCGAAACGGGCGGCGAATGATGTTCCCCAGCTTATTGTCGCTCCCCGTGAGGAACACAGCAAAAAGCCGGACGAAACCCGTGACCGGATTGTGCGGCTGATGGGCGACCTGCCCCGCGTGGAGCTTTTCGCCCGGCAGGCCCCGGCTGGCTGGGACGTGTGGGGCAACGAGGTGGACAGCACGATCACACTATGACTTCGGGCCAACTTGGCCCGAAGTGGAGTTTGAACTGACGAGGTACGAAGCCAAAAAAGCGGAGCCGTTATGGCTCCGCTTCTTCGGTCAAAAATTGTGCGGCGGTCAGACAGCGGGGACGTTCCAGCTCCAAGCTCAAAAAATCCTTGTCGCCTGTCAGGATGATGTCTACGTCGGCCACAATGGCCGCATTGAGGATAGGCTGGTCTTTGGCGTCGCGGATCAGCTTTTCGGCGTGTTCCACGGCAGGGATCAGCTCATAGGACAATTCTGCCAACAACACCTCGGCATCTGAAAGAAACTGCGGTGCTTTGCGCTTCAACACTTCACGAAGTTCCGCTACATTGCGGTCACACAGCACAAGCTGATGGCGCTGCGCCGCAAATAGCAGCGCCTTGGCCGGGGTGGATTTTGGAAAGAGCAGCGCGGAGATCAGGATATTGGTGTCAATCAAAATCCGCACATCACTCACCCTTTCCGTATCGCACCTCGTCAATCAGTGCCTGCACGTCGTCCTCGTTTTTGACCCCCATGCTGTCGGCCGCTCCTTCAAAAGCTCGCTGCGCCTTGCGGATGGCATTGGTGGAGGCATTGGTGATGACGACTTCGCCATCGGGCTTCTCAAAAAACAGGATTTTGTCGCCCGATTTTAATCCCAGCGCCCGACGAATTTCAATCGGCACAGTGATCTGACCATTGGAGGAGAGTTTGGCTAAATTCATATCATTCACCCTTTCTATTCTTGAAAACTAAAGATTTCTTTATCTCCTGTTATCAGTATACCCGAAAAGCTGGAAAAAGTAAACCATGCAACACAAAATTTACACTTCGGGCATAGGGCCCCGCAAAGCCTGCTTTGTGGGGAGAGGAAGCACAGCGAAACGGGGCGCACTTCGGGCCAAGTTGGCCCGAAGTCGACAAGTGGAGCTTGTGCTGACGAGGCCCGAAGTGAAAGGAGGCTTTCAAACA
>CAJFTG010000114.1 GCA_904419875.1 Candidatus Avimonas caecicola
CATTCTGCGGGTGGACCACCCGGACATCCTGCAGTTTATCGACTGCAAGGCGGACAACGCCGACATCACCAATTTCAACATCTCCATCGGCATCACCGAAACGTTCATGAAGGCCGCCGAGGCGGGCGAGGACTACGACCTGGTGGACCCGAGCACCGGCCGGGCGGTCGGCCGGCTGAACGCCAGGGAGGTTTTCGACAAGATTGTCCACTCCGCCTGGCGCAACGGCGAGCCGGGGATCATCTTCCTCGACCGGCTGAACCGGGACAACGTCGTCCCCTCCCAGGGCGAGATCGAGTCCACCAACCCCTGCGGCGAGCAGCCCCTGCTGCCGTATGAAAGCTGCAACCTCGGCTCCATCAACCTGGTCAAGATGCTGAAGTTCGGGCAGGACGGCAGGGCGTCCATCGACTGGAGCAAGCTGGCCGCCACCGTGGAAAAGGCCGTCCATTTCCTGGACAATGTGATCGACGCGAACCGCTACCCGCTCGAAATCATCGACCACACCACCAAGCTCACCCGCAAGATTGGCCTGGGCGTGATGGGCTGGGCGGACATGCTGCTCTATCTCGGCATCCCCTACAATTCGGAGGAAGCGGTCGCCCTGGCGGACAAGCTGATGGGCTTCATCACCACCACCGGCCGGAAGGCGAGCGCCGCCCTTGCCAAGACGCGCGGCCCCTTCCCGCTGTTCGGGGAGAGCATCTATAAAGACGGGGAGCCGCTGCGGAATGCGACGGTCACCACCATCGCACCGACCGGCACCCTGTCCATCATCGCCGGGGTGTCCTCCGGGGTAGAGCCGGTGTTCTCCTATGTGTACATCCGCTCGGTCATGGACCGCACGGAGATGCTGGAAGTCAATCCGGTGCTCCGCTCCCTGCTGGAAAAAGAGGGGATCTGCTCGGACGAACTGCTCCGCCGGATTGCCCAGGAGGGCACCATCGCCCATATGGAAGAGATCCCGGAGGAGATCCGCCGCGTGTTCGTGGCCGCGCACGATATTTCCCCGCTGTATCATATCAAGATGCAGGCGGCCTTCCAGAACCACACCGACAACGCGGTCAGCAAGACGGTGAACTTCCCGCACGAGGCGACCGAACAGGATGTGGCCGAGGTGTATACCCTGGCCTTCCGGCTCGGCTGCAAGGGCGTGACCAGCTACCGCGACGGCAGCCGGGAGTTCCAGGTGCTTAACCTGGCAAAGAAAGAGGAAACGCCGGCCGAAGCCCCCTCTGTCCCCTCTGTCCCCTCTGCTCCGCCGGCTCCCTCCCCCGAGGCGAAGCGGCGGGATTCCGGCTTCGTCATCACCCCCCGCCCCCGCCCCGACACCACCCAGGGAATCACCGAAAAGGTGGCCATCGGCTGCGGCAACCTGTACATCACCGTCAATTACGACGAATACGGCATCTGCGAGGTGTTCACCAACACCGGCAAGGCGGGGGGCTGCCCCTCCCAGTCGGAGGCCACGGCCCGGCTGACCTCGGTGGCCCTGCGTTCGGGGATGGATGTGAAAACCATTGTCAGCCAGCTGCGGGGTATCCGCTGCCCCTCCACCATCCGCCAGCCGGGGATGAAATGCACCTCCTGCCCCGATGCGATCGCCCGGGTGATCGAAAAGGTGGTGGCCACCCACCAGTTCAAGGAGGGCGGCGTCCGGCTCCCGGAGGAGGCGGTGCCCGCGATCAAAAAGGCGGTGGAGCCGGCGGTCGCGGCCCAGATCCGCTCCTGCCCGGAATGCGGCGCGCCGGTGGAGCACGAGGGCGGCTGCGTCATGTGCCGCAACTGCGGGTATTCCAAGTGCGGCTAAGCCGCCCCATGGAAAAATATTCCCTTTCGCCCGCCGGGGAAAATCCCGCCGCGCCATACAGGGTGGACAGGGGCGCGCTGCAAAATCGCCGTATTTTGCAGCGCGCCCCTGTTTTGCGTTCCGGAAGGGGCCGCCGTATGGGCCAATCCACGCCCAGGACGCCATTTTGCAGCAGGACGGCCAAAATATAACCGCTCCGCAAAGGGGCCGGAGGGACGCGGACGAACGGCATGGGCCGGAGAAAACCGCCCCCTTTGCCGCTGCAGGCGGGCACCGGGAATCATCCGCGGCTTCGGCCGGCGCCGCCGGTATGCCGCCGTGCCGGCAACCGTTCGATGCCGAAAACCGGTATTTCCGCGCGGACGCCCGCCGATGTGCGGTGGGTCTTCCCGAACCGCCCCATCGGCGGAAGCGGGGGCAGGCCAGGGGCTGGGGGCCAGGGAGATGGGAAGAAAAGGGAAAGGGAAAGGGAAAGGGAAAGGGAGAGGGTGAGGAAGGGAAAGCAGGGAAGGCGGCCGCCTTCCCGCCGGACGACTTCGGCGTGGCGCGAGGCGGCCG
>CAJFTG010000115.1 GCA_904419875.1 Candidatus Avimonas caecicola
ACGGAGAAAAACGAATTCGATTGACAACATCTTATTTTGTGGTTGGCAAATGGTTGTCAAAACGGCTTCTGAAGCAGTAAAACAGGGCATTTGGTGTGATAGACACCAAATGCCCTGTTTGTCCAAAATCTTTATTTTATGCGGCTTTTCGCTTTACTTCAGCGCCTCGGACACCGCGACCGCGCAGGCCACGGTGGCGCCAACCATCGGGTTGTTGCCCATGCCGATCAGGCCCATCATCTCCACGTGCGCCGGCACGGAGGAGGAACCCGCGAACTGAGCGTCGCCGTGCATGCGGCCCATGGAGTCGGTCAGGCCGTAGGAAGCCGGGCCGGCCGCCATGTTGTCCGGATGCAGGGTGCGGCCCGTACCGCCGCCGGAAGCAACGGAGAAATATTTTTTGCCGTTTTCGATCGCCCACTTCTTATAGGTGCCGGCCACCAGATGCTGGAAGCGGGTGGGGTTGGTGGAGTTGCCGGTGATGGACACGTCCACATGCTCCTGCTGCATGATCGCCACGCCTTCGAGCACGTCGTTCGCGCCGTAGCATTTGACCGCCGCCCGCTCGCCCTCGGAGAACGCCTTCTCCCGGACGGTCTTCAGCTCGCCGGTGTAGAAATCGTAATCGGTTTCCACATAGGTGAAGCCGTTGATGCGGCTGATGATATAAGCCGCGTCCTTGCCCAGGCCGTTGAGGATGACGCGCAGGGGATTTTTGCGGACCTTGTTCGCGGTGCGGGCGATGCCGATGGCGCCCTCCGCCGCCGCAAAGGATTCGTGGCCCGCCAGGAACGCGAAGCACTGGGTGTCTTCCGAAAGGAGCATTTTACCCAGGTTCCCGTGACCCAGGCCGACCTTGCGCTGCTCGGCAACCGAACCGGGCACGCAGAACGCCTGCAGCCCTTCGCCGATCACCGCGGAGGCTTCCGCCGCATCGGCCACGCCCCGCTTGAGGGCGAGCGCCACGCCGAGGGTGTAGGCCCACACGGCGTTTTCAAACGCGATGGGCTGCACGCCCTTCACGATGGATTCCACGTTGATCCCCTTGGAAAGGCACAGATCGCGGGCCGCTTCCATGCTGCCGAGATCGTTGTCGGCCAGGAATTTCTCAATCTTGGCCATTCTTCTTTCTTTGCCTTCAAATCTGACATCGTTAGCCATTCGTATGACCATTCCTTTCTAGCTCAAGTTGGGAAACGGAACGGCGGCGTCCGCCGTTCTCCCGGGCTTTTTATTCCTCGCGGGGATCGATGTACTTCGCCGCGCCGTCGAAGCGGCCGTACTGACCGATGTTTTTCTTGTAGGCTTCGTTCGGCTCTACGCCGTGGCGGATATCCTCCAGCATTTTGCCCAGCCGGACAAACTGGTAGCCGATGACCTCGTTTTCCTCATCCAGCGCGAGCTTGATGACGTAGCCCTCCGCCATTTCCAGGTAACGGACGCCCTTGGCCTTGGTGGAATACATGGTGCCGACCTGAGAGCGCAGGCCCTTGCCCAGGTCTTCCAGTCCGGCGCCGACAGGCAGGCCGTCCTCGGAGAAGGCGGACTGGGTGCGGCCGTAAGCCAGCTGCTTGAAGATCTCGCGCATCGCCACATTGATGGCGTCGCAGACTAGGTCGGTGTTCAGACATTCCAGGATGGTTTTGCCCGGCAGGATTTCCGCAGCCATCGCGGCGGAATGGGTCATCCCCGAGCAGCCGATGGTTTCCACCAGCGCTTCCTGCACAATGCCGTCCTTCACATTCAGGGTCAGCTTGCAGGTGCCCTGCTGGGGGGCGCACCAGCCCACCCCGTGGGACAGACCGGAAATGTCGGAGATCTGGGTGGATTTTACCCATTTTCCCTCCTCCGGGATGGGGGCGGGACCGTGATGCGGGCCCTTTTTGACGACACACATGGACTCCACTTCATGGGAATAATTGATGTTGGCCATATTTGTGCTCCTTTCGGCGTTTACTTGCCACGGCGGACGGGCGTTAAGCGAAGGAGGGCTTGTCCCGCCGCCCTGTGTGTTTCCACATAGATTCTATTATACTCAAAATTTTCCTGTGCTGCAAGAGCGGGAGGGAAAGTTGACACAAAATAAACAAATAGAATGCGTCCGGCCGTTCCCCGAAAATCTTGTGAAAATTGGCCGAAAAAACGACCCGTTTCTTTCCCGCATCCCCGCCCCCCTTTTCCCTTGGCGTTCCCTGGGGACAGCCTGACCGAATGCGGTATCCGTTCATCGGGAACAGGAAAAAGGCCGCCTTCGTTTGAACAGCTCCAGTAAAAACGGACAATAGACAAAAGGCCCCCTAATGTAGGAAAATAAAACTACATTAGGGGGTATTTGTATGGCAGGGAAAAAAGGGA
>CAJFTG010000116.1 GCA_904419875.1 Candidatus Avimonas caecicola
GCAGGATTACAATATTTTTCATCGCCGGCTCAACGAACAGCTGATGCGGCGTTCCGTTACCATCGCCTTTCTGGCCCTCGGGCTGGTACTGGCCGATACGGTCCTCCTCTGCGGCATCGAAAGCGCGACAGGGGGGACAGAACTCCTCAGCGATATCCTTTTTGAGGTAACCTCGGCGTTTGGCACGGTGGGATTGTCTACAGGGATAACGCCGACCCTGTATCCGCTGTCCAAGCTGCTGATCATATTGACGATGTTCTGCGGCCGGCTCGGTCCGCTGACGATTTCCATGGCGCTGGCGGGCAAAGCGCCGAAGCCGGATCCCTTCCATTATCCGGAGGACCGGCTGAGTGTGGGATAGCATTTTATTGTTTGGAAAGGTAGGACGAAACTATGAAGCAGATGGCGGTTTTGGGGCTGGGGCGTTTTGGCACCAGCGTCGCCCGTTCCCTCGCCCGTTTGAATGTGGAAGTCATGGGGGTGGACAAGGACCCGGAAAAGGTCGCGGAGATAGCTCCGGACATCACCCATGCCGTTCAGGCGGATGTGCTGGACATGGATGCGCTGGATTCTTTGGGGCTTCGCAATTTTGACGTGGTAATCCTCAGCATCAAGGATGTCGAAACCAGCTGCCTGACCACGATCACCCTGAAGGACCACGGGGCCCGGTTTGTGGTGGCGCAGGCGGCCGGGGACGCGCACGCCAAGATTTTGGAAAGGATTGGCGCGGACAAGGTGGTTATGCCGGAAAAGGATATCGGCACCCGCCTGGCGCGCAGCCTGGCCAGCAATAACATCATCGATTATATGGAGCTTTCCGCCCGGCACAGCCTGATGGAGATTGCGGCGATTGACGAGTGGATCGGCCACACGCTGAAGGAAAACAATATCCGGGCCAAATACGGAGTCAATGTGGTGGCAATCCGCACCGGCAAAACCATCCGTGTATCTCCGCAGGGAGACGACATCATCCACGACGGGGACATTCTGGTGGTGATTGGGGAAAACGCCGATTTGGAAAAGCTGACCAGACTCAGCAAACGCAAATAAAGTTCTCCTCTCCGGAAAGGAACGATGGCATGTCGATGACGTTACAGACCATAGCCCCGCAGGGCGCGGCGCGGCGCGGCGTTTTTGAGACTCCGCACGGCGCGGTGCAGACCCCGGCGTTTATGAACGTAGCCACCTGCGGGGCAATCAAGGGGGCGGTTTCCGCCTACGACCTCCGGGAGGTCAAATGTCAGGTCCAGCTCTGCAACACCTATCATCTTCATATCCGGCCGGGAGAGGATCTGGTGTATGAAATGGGGGGGCTGCACCATTTTACCGGATGGGACGGGCCGATTCTGACCGACAGCGGCGGCTTTCAGGTTTTTTCTCTGGCAAAGCTGCGGAAAATCCGGGAGGAAGGGGTGGAATTCGCCTCTCATGTAGATGGCCGCCGGCTGTTCATCGGACCCGAGGAAAGCATGCGGATCCAGTCCCGCCTGGGGTCCACCATCGCCATGGCCTTCGACGAATGCGTGGAAAATCCGGCCGAATACGCCTATGCCAAAGCCTCCTGCGCCCGCACCGTCCGGTGGCTGCACCGCTGCAGGGCGGAGCTGGAGCGGCTGAACAGGGAGCCCGGCGTGCGAAATCCCCGCCAGATGCTGTTCGGCATCAATCAGGGCTGCACCTTTGAGGACCTCCGTGTGGAGAATGCGAAGGCAATCGCGGAGCTGGATCTGGACGGCTATGCGGTCGGCGGCCTGGCGGTCGGGGAGCCGGCGGAGGAGATGTACCGGGTGATCGAAGCGGTGGAGCCCTTTCTCCCCGCAGACAGACCGCGTTACCTGATGGGGGTGGGAACCCCCTGCAATATCCTGGAGGCGGTTTACCGCGGCGTGGACCTTTTTGACTGCGTGATGCCCACCCGCAACGCGCGCCACGGTCATATCTTCACCTGGCAGGGACGCCGTAACCTGCTGAATCAGAAATACGAACGGGACGCCGCCCCGCTGGATGAGGAGTGCGACTGCCCGGTCTGCCGCCGGCATTCCCGGGCGTATATCCGCCATCTGTTCAAAAGCGGCGAGATGCTGGCCATGCGGCTGTGCGTGCTGCACAATCTGTATTTTTACAACACCCTGATGGAAAAAATCCGGGACAGCCTGGAGAAGGGGACATTTCTGGAGCTTCATAAAAAGTTTACAGATATTTTGGACCGGCGCATCTAAATGTGTAGGATTGTCAAACAAATTGGACAGTGAACTCAGCAGGAGAAAGCCAGTTAAGGGGTCTCATAGGGAAGTCGTTTGAGCGACGATTGTGGATGGT
>CAJFTG010000117.1 GCA_904419875.1 Candidatus Avimonas caecicola
TTTCGGCCGCAATGGTTGCAGTAAAGGTTGTAGTAAAAAAAGCACGGGAAACGGCACACGACCTATAAATTCATACTGTCAGGAGTGTGTATTTATGGCAAGAAGAAGCGACGGAGAGGGCACCGCCCCGAAGCAGCGTGGGGGACGGCCGGTGGTTCCGGCAAATCACCGTGGAAGGAAAAAAGAAGTTTATTTACGGAAAGACCAAGGCGGAGGTCAATCAGAAATTCCGGGAGTTCAAACGGATGCTGGAAAACGGAACCTATCGAGAAATCCATAAGCAGACGGTTGAAGACTATATGCTGGATTGGCTAACTACCTACAAGCGAATCGAACTCAAGCCCAAGTGCTGCGACACGCCGGAAAGCACCATTCATCATCAGGTTATCCCCTATTTCAAGGGAATGCAGTTCTTTTCCGTCACCAATGAAGATATCCAAAAATTCATTAATAAGCTGGACGGTGACGGGTACTTCTATTCCCAGATCAAAAAGGCCTATCTGGCGCTGAATGCCTGTTTTAAGTTTGCTTTTTCTACTCCTCCAGCGTTTCCTCCCATTCCTCCATCCTGCGGAGCTTTGTCAATTCGGCCCCCACCTTTTCATCCGGACTCTGGTAGATGCCGATTTCCCGGAGCATTTTCCGGAACCCCACCTCTTTTGCCAGTTCTTTTATGTCGAACATCACGATACTCTCCGTTTTGGTTCCTCCTTTGTGTTGGGTCTGTTTATAGTATAAATCGCCTGATTCACGCGATCAAATCCTCCCACGCTGCAAAAACAGGCGCTTCGCCGGATCCAGCATTCGGGAGCGGCTTACATCTCTCACAACATTTTTAAGCCCCGGCAGGGCCATTGCCGAAGGGCGGAGAAATACCTGTGGCGGTTCCATCACATCGTCATCGATATCGATTTCCAACAGGATTTCTCCCCGGATTATAAGACGGACATAGAGTAGAGACATGTACCATTTATGCCCCGTGGTTGATGTTATTCTAATAAGAGACAACAACTATAAAGGGGGAAACATGATGGAGAAAGAACGGGTAGAACTGCATATACATACCAAAATGTCCGCCATGGACGGCGTGACCTCGGTGACTGATTTTATAAACCGTGCCGCTCAATGGGGGCATCCGGCAATCGCTGTCACCGACCACGGCGTGGTACAGGCATTTCCGGAGGCTATGCAGGCGATTGAGCAATCCCGGAAGCAGGGATATGGGATCAAGGTTCTGTACGGTATGGAAGCGTATTATGTCGACGACGTTGCCAATCAGGACCATGCACACAGAAGGCCGTTTCATCTGACAATCCTGGCGCGAGATCGAATAGGGCTTAAAAATCTGTATCAACTGGTTTCCTGGTCGCATCTGCATACCTTCGATCGGAAGCCCCGCATTACTACAAGCAGGTTGCTGGAGCACCGAGAGGGTCTGCTTCTCGGCAGTGCCTGCGCACAGGGGGAATTGTATCGTGCGATCATGGACGGCAGACCTTGGGAGGAACTGTGCGCTATCTCCCGCTTCTACGATTTTCTGGAGATCCAGCCGCTGGGCAACAACGAGTTTATGATGCACTGTGGATATGTTTCCGGCGAAGAACAGCTCCGGGAGTTCAACCGCACCATCGTCCGGTTGGGGGAGGAACTGAACATCCCCGTCTGCGCCACCGGCGACGTCCATTTTCTGGATTCAGAGGATGCGCTAACCCGCTGCATTCTCATGGCCGCGCAGGATTATGCGGATGCAAGCCGGCAGCCGCCGCTTTATTTTCGTTCCACCCGGGAGATGCTGAAGGCATTTGCTTATCTCGGCGAGGAAAAGGCTTATGAGGTGGTGGTGGAAAATACCAATCGAATCGCCGATCAAATCGAAGACATGGAGCCAATCCCGGTGGGAATGTTTTATCCGCACCTCGGCGACGCTGAGGAGCAGCTTTATGGGCTTGTCCGAAGCCGGGCAGGCGAGTTATACGGCGACCCACTGCCCCCCTGGTGTTAGCGATCGTTTGGAGCAGGAACTGTCGGTTATTTCGAAACAAGAGGGAGCAGCTTCGCTGTATTGGATCGCCCATCTTCAAGCCTGCCGTTCTATGGAACAGGGATACCGTGTAATGGCACGGGGAACGGCCGGGTCCTCCCTAACTTCCTGGCTGGCAGGGATCGGCGGGATAAACCCATTGGCTCCCCATTACCGCTGCCCGCATTGCCGGCATACGGAGTTTTTTACCCGCGGGGAGGTAAATTCAGGCTTTGACCTGCCGCAAAAGTTTTGCCCAGCCTGCGGACATGCGCTGGAACGGGATGGGCAGGAAATCCCGTGGGAATCGTTTCTCGGGTTTTGCGGGGATAAAGTGCCGGATTTTGATTTGAGTTTTGCCAGCGAATATTACTATCAGGGGATGCCAAAGCGGGTTCTGGAATCGCTGTTCGGCAAGGAACGGGTCATAAAAGCCGGAACCATATCCACTATCCCCGAACGGATCGCTCTGCAGTTTATCCGGAAATATGAAAAAGAAAACGGACTGAAATATTCCCGCGAGGCGTTAGAAAACCTGACGGAAGAGTTGTCCGGCATCAAACGTGCCACAGGCCAGCATCCGGGCGGATTTGTCATCCTGCCTGAAAACTGCGAGGCGGAAGATTTCACCCCGCTTCAGCGCCCGGGCGACGATCCCGAAGCGGAAATTTCCACCCATTTTGGTTTTCATGATATCCACAATACCCTTCTCAAGCTGGACGATCTGGGGCACAATGTACCGTCAATCTGCCGATACCTAGAAAAATACACCGGAATCCCGGTGACAAATGCCGACGTGTCCGACCCGGCGGTATACCGGCTGTTCACATCGCCGGATCCGCTGGGCATCACGGCGGAGCAGAGCGGTTTCCGGACAGGCACCCTGACCCTGCCGGAATTCGAGACGCCGTTTACCGCAGAACTGCTGACTGTCTGCCGGCCGGAAAGCTTTACCGACCTGGTAAAAACCATCGCTCTTTCCCATGGGACCGGCACCTGGCGGGACAATGCGGAAAAGCTGCTGGAAACAGGCGTTTGTCCGTTGTCCGGTGTCATCGGCAGCCGCGAAGACGTGTACTACACGCTCCAATCCTATGGATTGGATGCTGAATTTGCATTCCGGATTATGGAACTTGTACGAAAAGGCGGAGCAGGCAAACGTCTGTCTCCGGAAGATGAGGCTCGGATGCGGGAACACGGCATCCCGGGCTGGTATATCGATTCCTGCAAAAAAATCCGCTATCTTTTTCCAAAAGCGCATGCGGCAGAATATGCGCTTTGGGCGGTGCGCTTTGGATGGTACAAGCTGTATCATCCGAGGGCATACTATGCGGCGTATCTAACTGGGCAGGACGCCGTTTTGGAGGAAAAAGCCGTCACGCATGGCGCGGAAGTATGCCGGGCATACATCAACGGGGTGAACGAAAAAGCGGGAGAAGCTCTGCCGGACAAAGATGGCCGGAAGTATCTGTCCGTCGCTTACGAAGCCCTCCTTCGCGGCGTTCGGTTCCTGCCGGTGGATATAAAGCGTTCGTCTGCTTCTGCTTTTGTTCCGGAGGATTGGGCGATCCGTCTTCCTCTGACCTCGGTGATCAATCTGACACGGGAACAAGCGGAACAGATAGAAAGTGCGAGGGTCAATGGCGGGCTGTCACGGGAAGCTCTGTATGCCTGCGGCTTATCTGTGGAAACGGTTGACGCGCTGGTACAGCGGGAAGCTTGAGTTTCCCTGCTGGGCCGCTGCCTTTCCGTCAACTGTTATGTTCCCTTTTCGGTGTATAGGATTTGGTATACTGTACCTGTAAAATAAAAAAATGGAGGATGCCAATATGAAGTAGGAAGACAACAGCATTCGCTTTTTCCGGGGGAAAAACGCTTTTCCAAGTAACGTTTACCCGGTATGAGCTGCAGACTAAAAATTCCCGCAATCCGGAGCTGTGGGAAAAGCTGCCGGCTGCCGGGATGCCGTATTGATCGAAGGAAACCAGCACGGCGACCGGTTTTGGGACCAGGTGAACGAAGAGGGCGACAACCGGCTGGGAAAGCTGATGATGAATGTCCGGGAAAAGAGCCGGCGCGGGCAGCAGTGCCCCCTTTCCGCTGCCTGCGGGTTGGAACCATCCGCAGAGAGGAGCCGTCCGGCAGCCGGATGGCAGGCGCCGAAAAAGAAAATGCCGAATAAAGACCGACAGGAGAAGGCGCCTTTATACAGAAGGCACCTTTTCCTGTATCCGCCGTCAAATTGAAAGAAACAGGGAACTGTGCTATACTGATAAAAAAGGGGTGGAAGGTCGCCTATGCTGTACTTATCCAAATCCAAATACTGCGGGCTGTGGCAGTGTCCAAAAATTGCCTGGCTGAAAAAACATAAGCCGGAAGAACTGGCCGTTGACGAAAGCACCCTGTCCCGGATGGAAGCCGGCAACGAGGTCGGCGATCTGGCTATGGGGCTGTTCGGCGATTTTGTCGAGGTGACCGCCTATAACGGGGACAATCTGGATTTGTCCCAAATGACAGCGGCTACCAAAGCGGAAATGGAGAAGGGAACGCCCGTCATCTGCGAGGCGTCCTTCCAGTATAACGGGCTGTACTGTGCCGTCGATATCCTGAAAAAGGAAAACGGCGGCTGGGCCATCTATGAGGTGAAAAGCTCCACCCATGACGACAAGGCGGTATACATTGCCGACGTGGCCTATCAAAAATATGTCCTGGAGCATTGCGGTGTATCGGTTTCCGGCATCTATCTGGTCTGCCTTAACGGCGACTATGTGTTTGACGGGGTCCTGGATATCCGCCGGCTTTTTAAAATCACCGATGTGGCGCGGGCGGCTCAAGCAGAAGAAAACAACATAGCGGCCAACCTGTCCATCGCCGAACGCCTGCTGTCCTCGGAGGAAGAACCGGCCATCGATTTGTCGATCAATTGCAGGAATCCCTATCTCTGTGGTTTCTGGCCGTATTGCTCCCGGCATATCCCTTCCCCTTCTATATTTGATCTCTATCGAATGCCCTTTGCCAAAAAAATCGAATATTATAAAAAGGGGAAGATCACCTTTCAGGATTTGTTGTTTGACCCCGGCATCACCAGCCCCAAGCAGATGCGGCAGATCCTGTACGCCGTATCCGATCAGGGAACCTATGTGAACAAGGAAAGTATCCGCGATTTTCTCGATACACTGTCCTTCCCGCTATATTTTCTCGACTTTGAAACCATGCAGACGGTGATCCCCCGGTTTGCCGGTACAAAGCCGTATGCGCAGATCCCCTTCCAGTATTCTCTGCACTATATCGAGCGGGAGGGCGGCGAGCTTAAACACAAGGAATATCTGGCCGAATCGGGAACCGACCCGCGGCGGGAGCTGGCCGAGCGGCTTTGCGCCGATATCCCCATGGACGTCTGTGTGACAGCGTACAACAAAGCCTTTGAATGTACGCGCATCAAAGAACTGGCGGCTGCTTTCCCGGATCTGGCCGGCCATCTGCTGAATATTGAAGCAAATATCCGGGATCTGCTGGTTCCGTTCCAAACCGGCTGTTTTTATAACCGGGCGATGGGCGGCTCCTTCTCCATCAAGAGCGTGCTGCCCGCCCTTTTTCCGGACGATCCGGCTCTGGATTACCACAATCTGGAGGGGGTACATCACGGCGGCGAGGCCATGACGCTGTTCCCGAAGATCAAAGATATGCCGCCGGAGGAGCAGGAAAAGGCGCGGCATAACCTGCTGAAATACTGTGAACTGGACACCCTCGCCATGGTAAAGATTTGGCAGGAACTGGTGAGGGTGAGCCGTTAACATGTATATGAAATTGCGTTTCGGTGCTTTTCAAGAAGTCCGCCGCTCTGTTTAGAGCGGCGGACTTCGGCTTATAGTTCTATTGTTTGCATCCCCACCGGCATTTTCAATGCCGAACCGGAAGAAGGCGCGCAGATAAATACCTGCCGGTTAAGCGTGGTCAGATGCTCCCATTTCCCCGTTATATCCGTATCCTGCGGCAAAAACTCAAACAAATCCGAGATGAACAGAGGCCTTTGCACATGGTGCAGATCCCGGATGGTTTCGAATCCTGTCCAGAACCCGGCCAGGTTCAGGAAACAGAGAAAGTAATAGAGCCGGTTTTCGGTATCACTGAGATAGAAAATGGTGTTGGGTACTTCCGGATGGATGACGGTAAACGCCCCTGTGGGGGAAAGGGCAAGCCGGTACGGCTTGCTCGACCTCAAAAGCTGGGGCTGGAAGTGCCGGATGTAACGTTTCAGATAGCTTCGAAAAGCATCGGTGAAGCCTGCTCCGGCGGTGCTTTTCAGAAACTCCCTGTCGTTTTCCTGCTCTGCACGGATATACCGGCATATGCGGTGGGGAAAATCCACTTTTTGCCGGAAGCCAAAGCAGGATACGGCTTCTTCCTCTGCACAGCAGGCAACGCTGTTCAGGTAGGCCTGCGTACACACTGCGCCGGTATGGAAATCGTTCGCCTTTAAAAGCCATCTTTCACCGTCCCTTGCCGCTTCCACCCTGTAAAGCCGGTCGGTTTGAATTTCCGCATACAGCCGGCTCCTCGCCTGCGGCTGTCGGGACGGTAGAAAGCGGCTGCCGCACAACAAACGGATTGCCTCAGCAGTTGCTTCGCTTCCTTCGCCGGTAAAAAGCACGCTGCGGGAGCAGAACGCCGTCTCGAATTGCTCAAGCGGCCCGAAATGCTCCAGCCGCAGTTTGGATACAAACATGGCGGTTTATAGGCTGCCGGCGGAAACCGGCGTGATACGGCAGCCAGCTTTGATGCGCTTCACATCAAGGGCATTCAGAAGCTTTTTTTCAGCCAATTCGGCAGCGATCGCATCCAGGAAATGGCGATTGTCCGTCAAAATCTTTTTCGCCTTGCGATAAGCCTTCTCGACTTCAGTGGCGACAATCCGCTCACGTTGAGCTTTCAACTCTTCCGAATCCCATTCTGCCCAGCTATACAGATGGAATCCGCCCATACATTCATCGCCAACCAGTTTTTTCGCCGCTGAAAACGCTATGCTAAAATCATCTCTTGCGCCGCAGTCTTGAATGCCGTAAACCTGCTCGGTAGCTGCCGCTCCGCCGAGGGCGGCTACAATATTCCCATTGATGCGGTGTGCAGGATGAATACGAGGATTGTCGTAATGGGAAGAAAATCCCCCGATAAACTTCCGTCTTCCCCAAATGGCCACGAGAGTAACGCTTTCGGGAAACAATAATTCCTGCACCACCGTATGACCGGCTTCATGATAGGCGACCTGTGAAAGGACATCATCCGGGTCGTTGAGATTCACGGGCTTTTCTGTCTCGTCAATATCTGGCTCCGGACATCCAAAGACTGTTTTCATACAGACTTTCATAAAGTGTTTCATGGTAATACTGTCCGAGCGTTCAAACCCGGCGCACAAACCGGCCTCATTGATCACCGTTTCCAGCTCGGCGCAGGAGCGTCCATCCATGATGCGGGCTATTGTATGCGCATCCACGTCAGACACGAACTCTTTTTGACTCAGGTAATACTCTACTATCCGTTCTGTGTCGCTCCCATAGGGAACGTCTATTTCTATGCTGCGGTCAAAACGGCCCGCCCGCAGCAAAGAATTGGGAAGGCGGCGGAGGTCGTTTGCAGTGGCCAGCACAAACACGTCTTTATCTCGGATCCCGTCAACGCAGGACTGTACCGTCACATATTCCTCTGCATCGGGATGGCGTTCATCCTCATTGGAGAATTTATCCATATCGTCCAGGAAGACAATGGAGGGTGCTTCGGCCGCGGCCTGATCAAATGTGCTTTTGATCGTTTTGATGAAATCGCCATTGGGCTGATCCTTGCGGCAGACAAAGCACTTCCGGCCGCTGGCTCTGACGAGAGCCTCTGCCATCAGCGTCTTGCCTACCCCGGGCTTCCCATGAAGCATCAATCCCCGTGGCGGCGAAACGCCCAGCTTTTCGTAGGGAACGGCGTTTTTCAGCACATCGGCGATTTGTTCCAGTTCCTTTTTCACGGCGGTATAGCCGATCATAGCGTCAAATTCTTTCATGTTCATAGCCTCACCTTCGCTTTTTTGGCAGAAACAAAATGGACTAAACGGCATCTTCATCGCCGCCAGGCAGAGCCTGCCGCCCGTATTTTCGGCGCCATAATATATAGGCGTTATATACATATAATGGTGTGCCTTCTTTCTCAAAATCCGATTCTTCTCACCGGCGGCGTTTCCCTTTTCGCCGGCAGGGGAATATCCTCTTCCAGCAGGGTGGCCAGGGTGTCGGCAGTCACCGATTCATATTCCAGTTGAACCAGGCGGTTTGCCTGTTCCATCTTGGCCATTTCCACCAGATTGCGCACATAACGGCCGTTCCCGAAATCAGGAAGAGCGCGGGCTTCCTCCAGAACTGTACAGAGCTTTTGGTGAGCGGCGCCGTCAAAATGCAGCCCCTTGTTTTGGGCGAGGAGCTCGGCAATGGACACCAGTTCCTCGGCGCTGTAATCCTCGAAGGGGACGTGAAAGGCGATCCGGGAGCGCAGCCCCGGGTTTCGGTTCAGAAACTGCTCCATTTTATCCGGGTATCCCGCAAAAATGACCACCATATTGTCCCGGTTGTTCTCCATTTCCTGTACAATGGTGTTGATGGCCTCGTCGCCGTACAGCCCCGCCTTATCGTCCACCAGGGAATAGGCTTCGTCGATAAAGAGGACGCTGCCCCGTGCGGCCTGAAACTTTTTCTTGACAATCTGCGCCGTCCAGCCTACGTATTTGCCGACCAGATCGCTCCGCCCCACCTCGTACAGATCGCCCTTGGACAGCAGTCCATTGTCCTTCATGATTTCGGCAAACAGACGGGCAACGGTTGTCTTGGCGGTGCCGGGGTTGCCGGTGAACACCATATGCATGGCCGGGCGATCCACAGCAATCCCTTTATCCTTGTAGAGCTTCTGCACCTTATAGTAGTTCAGAGCCTTTTCGATCACGCTTTTGGCTTCCTTCAGCCCGATCATCCGGTGCAGCTCGTCGATGGCGCTCCCCCTGGGCTTGGCTTTCCGAATTTCGTTCTTTACGGTTTGGGCCTCCCGGTACTGGGGATAAACGGCGGTGCGCAGCTTCTGATCGTACCATTCGTCAAAAAGCCGGTTGAGTTCGGCGGCCTTAAAACCCTTGCCTGTATGTTCGACGGCGGCGTTCAGGCGCTTGTCTGCACGGATTTTGTGCTTTTTGGCCAGCTGCCGAAGATAAAGAATCGCCTTTTCCTCATAGACAATATCTTCGTACAACTCGATCAGAGAGGTACGGCCTAGATTTTCCAGAAAAGTCTCCTTTATTTTGGCGCATTCGGTCGGCAGGCAGAAGACGGTCAGCACCCGGTTGCGGTACTTTACCGCCATATCACAGAGCCCGGCAATCACATCGCCGCCGGCCCGGGCATGGCTGCCGCAGGAATCGTCTCCCGATGTATAGCGGACGATAACAGTCCCGGCCTCGCAGCTTTTATACAGCGCTTCGTAGGTTTCGTCCGGCGTGCTGCTCTCGTCGTCAAAATCCACGAAGCAGTAGCGCCGGCTCTGGATCCGCTCGTTGGCGTAAAGGGCGGTCAGCAGGGTTCTACAGATAGATTGGCGGATCTCGCGGTCATCGCAGCGAAGGAGGTAGTGGACGGGATGCCCCTGCACACGGTTCGATGTACGTCCGGCATAGATTCGCTTAATTTCCGGCGAGAGGGATTTCTCCGCCAGGATGGATTCGGCCATTTGCAGCAGGGATTCCCTGGAAGCCGCTTCGTCCAGCAGAGCCTCGCCATACTCGACGTGGCCGTAGCGGTTGCCGAGGCATTCAATTTCAAAAAGCTTCAGGATTTCATCGTCGTCCTCAATGAAATCGTTCCGGTCGGCGGTTTGGAGCAGGGTTCTGACCCCATGGAAGGTGATTTCTTCGATTTTGCAGGCGGAGACAGTATATCCCAGCCGCTTCAGATAGGCGAGAAAAGCTTTCCGCACGTTGACAGCCTCTTTGAAGATGGCACCGAAGGTGAGTGCTTTTCCCTTGGATGTGACGCCGAAAATGTAATGGCTTTGCTTCTGGCTTTGATAATAGGATTCGCTTTTTTCGGCGATCAGCCCGGCGAAGGGGCGGTATTCCTTACCGTCACGGGGCTGCGGCAGGTTTTCCGTGGTGTCGACGGTTACTTCGATCTTATAAAACAGCATAGCATTTCCCTCCGTCAAATCGGTACACATGGGTGGGGCGTTTGCTTTCTGAGGATAGTATAGCAAAGCTCATGTACCATTTTTGGGAGGAATATATGACGATTGTCCGATGATTCATAATTTTCTGCACAAAAACATCCCGCCGGTAAAACCGACGGGATGTTATGCTACATGACATTTTATCTACTTGTTGACCTTGTCATATAAGTCTTCTATTGTACTGTCTATTTGCTCATAAATACAGTCAAGCAGACGCTCCTCCTGCCCCTTGTCGAACAACTTAAGATAGGCACCATAAGGCGTTGAAGAATAAAAATCGAATGGGTTATTGTAGCTATCATCGTAAAGGTATTCCCAGTAAGGCCAATAAGGGGTATTCTTCAGTGTGATTCCACAACTCTGTAAATACTCCTCGACTTCTTCCGGGACTTTTTCTATCTTCACAGCCTTACCGTCCTTATATTTATATACTGATATGCCGTGATAGAGCTTTTCTTCGATTTCGATTCGATAGCTGATGATATATCCGTCTTTTTGCTTCAACAGAAATGCTATGCAAGGATAATACTTTGTTCTAGAATAATAATAGGGTTCTGCTTCATCTTCATAAGTTGCTTCAATTTTTTGAATCCTGTGTGCTAAAACAAAAGTGTTGTTTTGAATGTGCATTTCGATTTTTTGGAATACTTCTTTTAGTTTTTCGACCCGAGCAGATTTTATGGCTTCCTGAATGGCTATTGCAGCCTCCATGTTTTCAGAGGATTGCGCAATTAGCGCCTGTATGTTCATGATTTTTTTATCCGCCCTTCCTGTGATTTTTTTAATAAGATAAAAATACTGATCGATCGTGTAAAAAAGATTCGGAATCTCCCGGCTCATTTCTATGCAGGCAACCAACCAGTTATATATATATGCTCCTCAAAGGATATGGGCGTATACTGTGCGTCACTCCCGGCGGTAGTCGCCTTGCGGCCATCTAAAGTCAAAAAGTATACGATGGCCTCACCGCTGGCTCCGGTTTTATCTCTTGCTTTGTTGTAGTAGCGCTCGATCTGATCCCGCTGCTCGCCAGCGTCTATTTTCATCTCAATGGGGAAACAAAATTTTTCTCTGTTTTGTTTTATTCCACTTATCATAAAATCGGCACGCCGCTTTTCACCGTCAATGGTAAAGGATTCCTCTCGAGTCAGTCCTGTAACTCTGTATTCCGAGTACCTTTTGTCCAGCACCTTTTCAAAAAACAAAGCTAAAAATCGATCTCCTTGATGATGTTTCCCCTGCGGGTTAAGCAGTTCATAAATAAATGGGCTGTGTGTATGCGCTTCGTCCCGTTCTCTGTTCAGAATGGAAAACAAATTAAAATCCTCGCAGGTTTTGGCTTTTTCTTCATTTTCTTGTCTGTAAATCTCTTTACACGTCTCGAAAAGGATATGGCTTTTCATGTTTTACCTCATCATACTTTGTCAGTTTCAGCGCAATTTATGAAACAATAATACAAAGAGTTGGTTGCCTGAATGGCTCTGCTATACATATTTCTCCTGTGCTTTATTTAGATTATCCTTAATCTTCTCCCTCAATTCCACCGGAGCAGTTACCTCCACATGGTTGATGTACTGCATCGCCCAGTGCTCCATCGCCTGTAAGCTGACCTTCAGGCTGACCCTGACCTTGCCGCCGTCCAGCTGCTGCAGGCGGATATCCGTGCCAAACCAATCGACCACCTGATCGATAATATATCCCTCCGCAATTATCTCCACCGGCTGGGGCTTATCGTTGAACATATACGGCAGACCGGTGGCCAGTTCCTTATAGTCCACACCGGTTTCATATCCCTTTACCATCTGTAGGGGCGTGAGCGGCTGATCGGCTAGCCTGATGTTGGTGATCCGGTCGAGCCGGTAGAACACGACATCCTTCCAGTATTCGTTGCGTGCCATTAGATAATATCGCTGGTTATGAAGAAGAAGCTGATAAGGGGAGGCGGTATGGAACGCCGATTTATGCAGCTTTTTATCCAGCCCGTATTTGTTATAGTCAAAGGTGACCTGTTTGCCCTGCTCGATGGCGTCGTCAATGATTTCGATATTGTAAAACAGGGCCTGGTTTTCTGTCTTGCACCACTCGTTCACCGAATAGATATTCTTCACATGAGAGCGAAAGTATTGATTGGACAGACCGCACAGGCGGTCAATCAAATCGGCGGAGTGCTTGGCCGTGATGTATTTGCTGCACAGCACCCCGTCGATGAGCATACGCAGCTCGGAGTCCTCAAACCGCCGACCGTCCAGATAGCTGCCCGCCCGCCGGGATTCGATGTCGATCCCGGCCTCTTTCAGCAAAGAAATATTCCGGCTGATGGCCTTGCGCTCGATAACAATACCGTACTCCTGCTCGAGGTGCTGAGCAATATCCTCCTGCGTCAGCGGATGGTCGTAGTCGCTGTACTTTTCAAAAATTTGCAGAATACGGATAAGCGCCAGCTTTTTGGGCTCCAGATTGTCCATTGGGTGAAGCACCCCCATTGCAATATATTAGTTATATTGTGCCATAAATGACGCATAAAAGCAACCGATCAACGAGGCGGTAAGGAGAAACCGCCGCCATCCGTTCTTTATATGCTTTCCCAACTGATACAATTCAGTGCGCCGCCGTCTTCCGCTATTTCATGGATATCGACCGGGACAATGGTTTTTGAAAAAAGCCGTTCGGCTTTCTGAATGGCTTCGTGATCTATGGGATGACCGAAAACAGGCAGAAGGATATGGTTTTCCGTTTCCAGAAAGTTGAGATAGCAACCGGCGGCGCTGCCTCTTGGCGACGAATAATAGGGGAAGTCCACTGTATCGATTCCATACCCGCTTAAAACGGCCTTGATCCGCTGCTCCAGTCCGCTTTTCGCCGGGACACGGTTGCCGAGCACCGTGTTTTCGTGCACAAACCGCACCATGCCGTCGGCATGGCCGGTCATATCGCTTTGCAGCGACGGAATCACGATCACCTGTGCCTCCAGCAGCCGTTCCAGTCCCTGGACTAATGCGGTTTTGGAAAATGCCGGATTTTCCGCAAACACCCGGTCGCTGATAATCACCCTGGTTTTAGAGGGCGAAAAGACCACGTTCCCGCCGTCCAGATTGACAGCGGAGTATGTAACAGGGTGGGAAAACTGCGGAGCAATATCCCGGCGATAGTCGGTTTGCAGATGGGAATAGGCTTTCAAATAGAACGGCTCATAACGAAAAGAAATGTATGCCCCTCTTTTAGTTCTCACCGGCATGAAATCCCGCAGCCATATATCCTTCGTATGATGGATAGACGTATATTGAATATTACATAAATCAAGCGCGGCGAACAGTCTGTCCGCCGCGGGCTTGTAGATGGAAGTTGTTTGGAGAAGGGAAGAAAAGTAGAGCATCATT
Source organism: Candidatus Avimonas caecicola (assembly GCA_904419875.1). Taxonomy (GTDB): domain Bacteria; phylum Bacillota; class Clostridia; order Oscillospirales; family Acutalibacteraceae; genus Avimonas; species Avimonas caecicola. The sequence goes on from CAJFTG010000117.1 coordinate 13,642, forward strand.
TATTTGCCTCTTTTATGAGCAAAGCGTAAACCGTAAAAGTCTTTCCTTATCTTCTGTAGTTATATCTTTCGCATTTTCTAATCCGATTCGTTTTTGTCTCTGCACCCTATTTTGTATATCAAACTCGTCGTCCGTTATCCAAATTTTTTCCGAAGTTAATAAATCCTCTCGGTTTAAACTGCTGTAATCAATTTGCAGGGCTTCACCCAATAACCTAGGCATACTGGCATATCGTTCATTGGGATCATCGACGTTCACCCCGCCTCGTATTAAAACGCCTTCGCCAACACGTTCTTGATTGGCAACAATATCAAAACTACTGCCCGCATAGGCTTTATTATCATAATGCACATAAAGGGTCCCGCCGATCATATTTTGCGAAATGACGCCATTGCCGCTCTTATATTTGTTGGAATGGCAGGCAGTATCATCGTGACAATAGGCTTCTGTTTCTATGATCCGAAACCGTATTACTTGATGTTCGGAAATCCGGCGGCAGATAATTTTCCCCAACAACTTCTCCGCTAACTCTTCGGCGGGCTGTGTAAAAAATTTGCGGCATCGTATTTCTCTTTCCATCTTCCTACTCTCCTTTTCCAAATTTATTTAGGCTCTTCAGCCTCTGTTCCGCTATCCGTAAGGCATTCCGAAACCACACATTTTCCGGCTCGACTTGCAGCACAAAATGGAGCTTTCCAATGAGATGGTTCAGATGCCGTCTATCTTCCGACCCCTCTTTCTTCATCCCTTGGATGAAAAAGCAGCCCCCTGCAACACAAAATGACCGGATGGAGCGGAGGCCAAGCCAATAATCACGGAGCGATTGGTACTTCGCCGGGGTGCTGTCCGGAAAGCGGTTTCGGCACGAAACCGCTCTTCCCATTTGCAGAGACAAAACAGGACTCGCTGTCCCTCTTATAGATTCCGTTTTAAGTCTGGCAATGCTGCAACGGGTTGATTTTTATACAAACAGCATATACTGTTCAGTCCGAAATAACAATCCCCATTTTCTCGATTACTCCGGCTATTTTCTGCATACGGCCATACAGCTCGGCCAAATCCTTCCGGTAACCGCTGTCCGCCGAAATCAGGCCCGGCGCCTGTTCGCTGCTCAGCACAATTTCCAGAAGCTCCATCCGCCGGCCGATCAGCCGCACCAGATTGCCGTATTCGTAATATTCATACGGGGAGCGGAACAGCGGCGACACATCGGCACCGGCGCAGATGAGCGCCTGCAGCTTCTGCATATTCCCGTCCGGCCGGCCTTTAGGGTCGCCGGCTGGATAAACAACGCTATGGCGCATCGCTTCGGTAAAGTAGTGCTCCACCAGCGGCCCGCCTTTCCAAGTCCCGTTGACGTCGGCTCCGCTGGCGATGGCCAAAATGAAATCCTCGATGCTCTCCACGCTTCCCAGTTTTCTCATAATAGTACCTCCCATTTTCGCTGGCGGCTTTCGGGCATGGCCCATATGGTGGGCTTTGGTTCCCTGCCCGGGAATTCCAGGCAGCCGTCGGTCAGCACGATGATACAGTCGTAGCCCTCTTGACAGGCCTGCCGGTAGGCCGGGCGCATATCCGTCCCGCCGGTCATGGTGCGCCGGTATTTTGCGAGCGGCACGGCGTACAGCGCGGTGCCGTCGGTGAAGCCAGCCGCATATACCCTGGCAAAGCGTGCCATCTTGGAGAGCTCGCCCAGGAACCGGGCATACAGCTCGTCTTCAATGCTGCCGCTTTCGTCCACCAGGACACAGATTTTTGCCACAGGCTTAGGGGATAAAATGTCCTCGCAGATTCCAAACTCGTCAAACTCGTAGGAGAGATAATCCAAATCATCCCCAAGGACGCTTCTCACGAGACCTTGCAGCACCACTCGCCAATCCCCCTTCGACGGCGCGGGAATAAATGCCGCCTCCAGCGGTGTGCTGCCCCGCCCGGCCAGCTTACCGGCGCTTTCCACCGCCTCCAGCGTTTCTATATCCATCCATCCGTCGTAGCCGTCCAGGTTTTTGGCAAGCAGGTCGTCTGTAAGCACGACGGCCCCCGTTTTGTCTGCATCGGAACGGCGGGTGCGCCCGGCGCTGCTGTAAATGCTTTTGGCGTTTTTCCCCTTTGGCTCGTCCAGGTTCGATTTCAAATATTCATAAATATGTTCCGCCGTATCGTTTTCTCCCAGCAGCGCACCGGCCGGCAGCGTGTATCCTGCCCGCTCAATTATATAGTTGATCGCGATGTCGCAGGCGACATTCCATAATTCGCCGTTCCGACCATTCCGCCTTTTGGCGTGTAAATGGACTATATGCAGCAGTTCGTGAATCTGCACCGCCAGACGTTCCGGCCTTTTCAGCGATTTCCAGAAATCCGGATTGTAGTAGAGGGTTTTGCCGTCGGGAGTCACGCCGATGGTATCGAGCAGCTGGGAGGGGATCACATTCCGCAGATTTAGGGCCACCGGCGCCAGCCACGGCTCCCGCCAGATCAGTTCCTGAAAGTTCATCGGACGCTCAGCCCCGCTTTCCTGGCGGCGGAGCGCAGGACGGCCATGCAGTCCTTGCTGGAAATCAGCTTGACGAATAATAACTCCACCGCGTATTTGGCAAACATCACTTCGCACTCCGGGCTTTGCTCCGCGATCCATTGATATACGGCCGGGAAATACTCGGCTGCCCGGTCATCCTCCTTGAGGGCGGCAGCCAGCACCACCGTAAAGGCGGCCAGATGGACGGCGGACGGCTTTGGGGCCTGCCCGGACACAATCTCCTCGATCGTGGGGCATAGAGCGCTGTCCTTGTAAAAGGCGCAAAACTTGGCCTCATGCGCGCCGCGTACAGTGCCGTGCGCAGCTTCCCGGTAAGGGATGCCGGCCTCCAGAGCGGCGGACAGGTTGGCCCATTCCCGCGGGCAGGCGGTCCCGGTGGAAGGCTTTTCGAGCAGCGCGTCGGGGTTGGCATATAGAAAGGTACGGATTTTGGGGTGGATTTGGTTTTCTTCCGCCCACCGAAGCCAGTCTTTTACCGTCACCGGGAAGTCCACCGTAAACACGCGGGTTTTGGAAGCGTAGACCATTTCCCGGGCACCGGTTTCATCCTCCACCCGGTTGCCCGCGCCGAATACATAGAGTCCCGGCCTTCCGCCCGGCAGCGAATAATCGAAGGACACGCCGTGCAGCTTCCGTTCATTAAAGGGGGAATAGGCCAGCTGCTGCAGAGCGTCGGGGGCATTGGTGTATTCGTCGAAGAACAGCACGGTCGGGATATTATTTTGCTTGTTATCATCGATTCGCTGCAGCCACCATGCTCTGGCTTTTCGAAGTTCCCCGCTCTGCGGATAGATATAATCCTTGCCTTCAAAGCTGCCCGGCGTTTCGGCCGAAAGGCGGATATCGATGAGATCGGCGCCGATGTCCTGCGCAAACCTGATCACCACCGCCGTCTTGCCGATCCCTGGCGCACCCAGCAGCATGACCGGAATTCTGGCCGCCAGCTTCAGTATGTTTTCGTCCATGTTCATGCACTCCCTTTGCTTTATTGAGCCATAGTAGCACGCTTTACAATAAGACCTTAATTGATATAAAATTATTAATGACGGCATATTTCTGTCGATAAGACACCGGCCGCTCTTCCCTTTCCACGTCGTATTCTGCCGCACTGTTCCGCATACGCGCTGAGGGATAAGAGCCGTTTCCTACATTCCCATTCGGAGCGATGCAATCTGCTGTTTTCTTGATATAGCCGAGAAATTCCCGGATTCCCTCGATACGCTTCCTGTTCCCGTCTGCCTGCGTCACCTGAAGGACAGCGAGAAAGTCGTCCAGCTCGATCCGGCCGGTTAAAAAGGCGGCTGACGGCATACAAAAGCCGCTGACCACCCGGCAGCGGTCCGTCATAGAGCTCCAGCGACAGATACCAGTCCCCGTGATCTTTCACGCCCCGTGATCTTTCACGATCTCTCCGCCGTCTATGAAATAGGCGGAAAAGGACATATCGGTAATGTCGTCGTTTTTCCGTAGGTTCTGCAGCAGGCGGTCCCCGCTCATAGCGCGGGAACGGGAGGATGAAAACCCGTTGCGTATCCTATCCTCGATGTCCCAGGTGGGAAGGGCGTCCAGGACACAGAGTTCTCCCGACGGGCAGTCCAGAGCCGCCGTTTCACTCCCCTGCTGGAAGCGTATCGGTTCGCAGTGCCAGCGTTTGCAGCTGCCGCGCCGGTAAACAATCCTCCCCTCTGAAAGGGGGTGGGAAAGGCGAACCACATACCTTGGAGCCGGCAGCATATGGCTGCAGAGCGCGTTTGCATATTATGACCTGGTCTCCAGGTCTTCGATTTGACTGTGCGTTCCGTTCACCAGACGGGCATGATCGGACAGGCTTTGGCGGGCCGTGTAATTATCCAGCAATACCTCGTTCGTCACGGCTGCACAGGATGATGGGCAGAGGGTTATGCCCCAGCCATGATGACCCTATTAGCGCGGTTTTCTGCCGGAAAATTCCCCTGCTTTGAAATTATAGACAGGGCGAAGACGTTGTTCGACCTTGACGGTATCCGCGATATTATCCAAGAGCTCTTCCATTGGCTTGTAGGCCATGGGGCATTCGTCCAGCGTTTCCGCCGACACGCTGGTGGTAAAGACGCCTTCCATTTCCTTTTTAAACGCAGAAACCGTAAACGAACTTTCCGCATCCTTCCGGCTCATCCGCCGTCCGGCGCCGTGGGGCGCACTGCAGTTCCAGTCGGGATTGCCGAGTCCCGTACAGATCAGGCTCCCGTCCCGCATATTCAGCGGGATGAGCAGCCTTTCTCCCGTCTTGGCGGAAACGGCGCCCTTGCGGAGGATCCCATCCGCAAAATCGATATAGTTGTGAATCGTGGAAAAGCTGCCGTTCTCATGCCACTTCATGCCCTCCAGGATAACCTCTTTGATGATCTGCCGGTTGAGCGCGGCATAGCGCTGCATCAGCTCCATGTCGTGCAGATAGTCCTCCAGATTCGCCCCGGTGAGATACGCCAGCTCATAGGGGATCTCTGCCCGCGCTTTCCCGCCCAGCGATCGATAGGCCCTTCCCTGATAATGCTCCGCCACGCGCAGCCCAAGGTTGCGGCTGCCGGTGTGGATGATAAGATAGAAATTCCCCTCGTCATCTTTATCCACCTCTATAAAATGATTGCCGCCGCCCAGAGTCCCGAGGCTTTCGGCGGCGCGCCGCGTATCAAGCTTTTTTATACAGCGGAGTTCAGCGATATCGATCCGCCCGTGGCTGCGGTGCGGGCGTTCCCGCACCTCCCGGCCGCAGGGAATATTCTGACGGATAAAGCTGTCAAGCGCTGGGAGGTTTAGGCGTTTTTCCTTCAGCTTCACCGTCAGCATCCCGCAGCCGATATCCACGCCGACCAGGTTCGGGACCACCTTGTCCGTGATGGTCATGGTCGTCCCGATGGTGCATCCTTTTCCGGCGTGGACGTCGGGCATGATGCGGATCCGGCTTTCCCGGGCAAACGGCTGGTCGCAGAGAGCCCGAATCTGCCCTTCTGCCGACGATTCGAGCACGTCCGCATACACCCTGGCGGTATTGTATTTCCCCTGAATTTCTATCATAATTGCCTCCTGTGAGAACTATGATTACGGCTGTATGATGGCATTGATGACTTGTCCGGTATACGGAACCCGGTCGTATGCGGATCCCGCCTCATCCCGATAGAACCGGCTATCCCCGGTGCTTTCCTCGTCCCGCACGATCGTAACAGTAGCGATCGTGTCGGCATGCTCCTGTAAAAAGCAGGTGATGGCCGCCGACCAGTCGAAGTCGTTGGAGGAAACGCGGAAATACAAATCCCGACAGCCCGACACCGTGTGGTACAGCCCGCCCAGACGGGCACGGAGGAATTCCTCGTTCAGCCGTTCCATTACCCGCCGGTTCAGGCTTTCCTCGCTGTCTGAAATGGGAAAGCGCAGTTTATCGGCAATTTTCAAGATAAACGAATGGGTTAGGAACACATAGGGCTTCCTTTTTATAGCGATCAACAAATTGCGTACGGCATTACAATGGGCATTGAGCGAGGCGCCGTAGACGGCAATCAAATCCAGCACAAGCCTTTGGGACTCTCCGCTGGCCGTGTGTTGATACAGCCATTCGGCAGCGTAAAGGGTTTCCTCCACATCCTGCGCACTTCCGTACAGATGCTGCAGGCAGGGAAACGCTTCTCCGTCCCGGCGGATCATCCAGGCAGTGGGTTCATTTTTACGGCTCACTTCTGCTTTTCCCTTTTTCATTGAGAGCCTTTAAGGTCTTGCGGAACACCAGTACATTGGGGCAGTAGCGTCCCAGCTCGTCGGCAAACATCTCGATTCCGCTGTGTTCAAAATGCTCCTTAATAGCCGCCGCCACCGCTGCACTGCGGGATTGCCCGAAATGGCACTGGCAGAGAAAGACGGTTGTATCCTCCAGATGGCGGTAGACAAATTCGGCGATCTGCCTGGCCTGCTCCTCGGAAAAGAGACGGAAAGCGTACGCCCCGCCGGTTTCATAGTCAAAGTCCTCCAGAGTAACGTCATCAAATTGGAGCCGAAGGATATGAGCCGGGCGGTGGGTCAGAACCGGCGGGGCGGCGTCAGTATCCCCGATGCTGATCAGGGAAGTACCCGGTGCAAAGGGCTGCCGGGCCAGTTTTTCGATGGAGTCGAAGCTATGGATTTCTACCTGCATGGCACTGCCTCCTTCATAAGGATGCTGTCAGTATACCACAGTTTAAGGGACAAAATCGGTACATATAAAAGCAGCAGTACTGTTTCAGCACTGCTGCTTTTAAATATTACTGTTTGGGGCTGAATATGCGATTTCCCCACACGCCCTGATCAAATGTGTGGTGATGCTTTTGACTTTCACCTCATACAATATCGCCTTTGTTTAACAAAAGGGATGGGAAAAAATGAGGTTAGAATTGAATTTCTTCTTTCAGGTAATCCATATAATGGGCATAATTAAAGCCGCCCTTTGACGAAGGATGTCGAAAACCGTATACGGTAAGCGGTTTGTATAATTCCACATCATTATTGGCGCGCGCTCCTGGCTTGTAAATGAACTTACGTATATAATCCGAATACGGTTTTCCGCATATGTCTGGTATGGGATAATTTTTCGCCTTATCTTCAAATGAAGCCCTGCCAGGAAGATTGTTATATACCAGCCTGCTGAAACAAAAAATTATATCGATCCCATTTTGATTGACAAATTCAAAAAGCTCTCTATTATATGTATCTCTATTTTTCTTTACTAATTCTATTGCCTTGTTGTCTCCGATGCCGCAGTCCGATTCATCAACATAATTTCCAAACCATACTTGACTCCAAAATCGTTCCCTTTCGCTTGCCGAAAATCCAAAACATGCGGCGATCTTATCAAAGAATCTATAAGCCGGATCATTCGGGTTGCTGAAATAATTTTTTACCACGCTTTCTGTTGTATAGTTTAAATCATTTGGTTCAGCATGGTGGTGTGATTCGCCGAGAATCAGCATATTTTGATTCATCGAAAGATGATCGCCTTTAAAAACGCCTTTATGCATCGTTCTGTCTCCTTTTATAGTTTCCTTACCCGCTTTAACTCTCTTTGAAAGCAATGGGTACGGCGTCCACCGCGCCGTACCCTATCCACCAGGAGCCGTCCGCTGCCGTGGGAACGGCAAAAACACAAAAGGGGACGTTTCGTTGGAGGAGGTGTCCGCTATATGGGCATAACCGCGGGTCGTCCACTTTCAGCAGACATCCCGGATATCCGCGACAGTGTCTTTTGGGCTTGCCTGTTCAATCAGCATGCGGAGATGCTGCTAGAATAAAATGTCCGCCACTTTTTCCGGCTCTGTTTCGGCAAGCAGTTCTCTTATGGTTCTCATAGAGGTTCCCCCGACTGCTACTATTATGCGGCATTGTGGATTTTAGTTTTGCTGAATAGCGCTTAAAAACCTCTGCTCAACTATATCATGCATGGTCATCGTATGTATGTATAGCGAAGCAATAAAATCATCCGCATAGTTTGCGTAAACCCCTTGTTTAATTATTTCTCTATGCCTAGCGAAAAAATCATAAATTTCTGAATAACGGATCTTGTGAAATTCGCATCCGCGTTTCCCGTCAAATTTAGCAATATCAA
>CAJFTG010000118.1 GCA_904419875.1 Candidatus Avimonas caecicola
CGAGCTCCCAGCCGCGGATATAGGTGCGCCAGACGTCGAACAGCTCGTCGGAGCCGAGGATTTCCCGGACGCTTTCTTCGTCCCCCGCCAGTTGGTCGTAGACGCCGGCAATGCGCGCAAGGCTGGCGTACAGCGCCTCGAATTCCGCCGTAAGCCGGCTGAGGGCGTCCTCGTCCCAGGACATACGGAATTGATCGTAACGGTCGAGCTTTTCGTTTTCCTCCCCAAAGTTTTTGGGGAGGCACAGAATTCCCTCTGTATCGGTATGCTCAAAAAGGAAACGGGCATAGGCGGAGGGAGAAAGGTTGGAGATGCGGGAAAAATCCATGTTCATTTTTGCATGCTCCTTTATCTTTTTTCTTGAGTATAAACCGCAGAATTCAAAAATACAAATAAACCGCCGCCCGTATCCGCGATCAGTTCCAGAGATGTTCAAAATACATATCGAGCAGAACCATTGCCTTTTTCCGGGATTCGATATCCTGTGGAGATGGTCTATAATGCAGATAGCCGGAGCGGGCCTCCCGGAAGAGACAGGATATCTCTTTCAAGATGTCTTTCCAGCGCGTAAAGGCGATGCGTTCCGCATCCTGATCGTATGCGTCCGGGAACTGCCCGGAAACGCCTTTTCCCTCTTCCGGTGGCCTGGCTATCTCGCGTCCTTCACTGCATTCCTTTTCCATACAGCTCGGGATCGAATCTGTATGTTCCCGAAGAAGATCGATCACCCCGGGCATCACAGTAAGAAACCAGACGTCCAGATCCCAGGCGTCCTTTTCGCAATAGCCCTTGCGGATGCGATCGCGGCAGCACTTCAAATCGAAGAAGAAATGCTTGATATTTTGTATAGGGGTTTTGATATGGTAAGCGGAAAAATCGAAAACCGGATACAGCATCAGAGCGCCTCCTCTGTCTGGTATTGATAGTGTGCCGAGCCGTCCGCTTTCACGCGGATGCTGCGGCCTGCGGCTTCCCCGTTCAGCCCGAATTCCTGAAAGATGACGGAAAGGATGTCCTCCCGGAAAAGGGACGGCGGGATATAGACGGTTATCCGCCCTTTTCGGATTTCGACCCTTCCCCGTGGGTAATAATTGTAAGGGCGGCCACCGGTGATTTTGTGCCCCAGCCTTTCCCATTCGGCCTTATGGTTAAAATTTTCACCCGCTTTGGAGGAATACCGGATCGGAAACAGGGCTGTCCCATCACGGCCGCAGGGCACCTTGACCGCCAGCGCCTTCCATGTTCCGGCCGCGTCCCGGCAGAACCAGAAAATCCCTTTGTACATAAAGGCCGCCTTTCTTCTAAATAAAAGGGGCGCGGCGTGAAACCGAACTTCCGCCGCGCCGGGTAAGTTTTTTCGTATGATGCCCGCTGATTGTTTTTCTGTAAATGTCATAAACCTTATCTGATAACAAAGAAAAAACGACATCCGGCAACTTTAACCATAAACCCGCACCAAAGTCATAAAATAAAGCAGAGCGGATGGCATACGACGGAAAATAAGGCACATTACAGGGCAATCTCCAGCGTTTCCGTGTTGTTGGCGGTATCCAGCGCGGTTTGCAGGCGGCACAGCTCGTCGAAGGCTTTTTCGTAATCGGCCGCTGCCGCCGCACGGTCATAATTGATGTGGCGGTAATCGATGATGTTGACGCCGGAATACCGTTCCTGTTTTTCCCTGGCCTTCGGAAGCCGCGCCTTCATTTCGGCCAGCTTTCTGACCCGGGCGGACAGCATGGGGATATATACCAGCGCCTGATCAATGGTCAGGTCAAAACCTTCGAGGGTATGGGTGGTATTGAACACATTGATGGCGTGCTTGACCGTCAGGATCTGGCGCTCGGTTTCCCAAAGGCGGGCCTGGGTATCTGCATAGACGTAGTCGGGGCGGAGGGCTTCCGGGTCTTCTCCCATGGCAGCCAGGAAAGTGCTGCTCTGCTCTTCTTCCTGCAGCAGGGCCTGATAGGCGTCGTTCAGCTTTTTCAGCAGCTTGTTTGCTTGTGCAGAGGTGTATTTCATAAGAATCGCCATCCTTTCCATTGAAAAGTATACAGGGTTTTAGGTACCGGAAATGTCGCGGAGCTGCGAAGCAAGGGCCAGCTGCTTTATTGGAATGGAGTGGGAGGGATAGCGCAGCGTGCGCAGGGCAAGCGCCTCCATTTTCTTTGCCTCGTCCGGCGAAATGCCAAGATGAGAGGCCGTCTCAGCAAGCGTATGGGAAGCGCCGTCGAGGAAACCATATTTATAAAGGATCAGTTTCTCTTGTCCTTCCGGAAGGGTTTCCAAAACCTCCCGGATTTTCAGTTTAACAGCTTTATTGATGGCGAAGGCAGCCTCGCCGTTATCCGTTACGGCGGCTTTGGGACCGAAAATATCGATTAGCAGCCGGAGTTCCGGTGTCAGGGTTTTCGGGTCGTTCATGCGTTTTCCACTCCTTTCATCGTAAAGATACCATACAAGAATAGAAAATACAAATAAAATGGGGAATTCTTTGAAGCCATTTCAGTATAATGCTTTGGCAGTCCCGTTTTTGGTGCATAAAATCCAGTATACTTCTATCGTAACCCCTATGCTACGCAAAAGGAGAGAATTCCAATGGAAGACCATTCGAAAAAGCAATACAAACTGGTTGGCATGGACGGGAACCCCTATTTTTCGGAGCATAAGGGGGCTTTGGGAGGACACAAAGGGCTGAAAATTTACGGCCGCCTGGACTGCCCGTCGGCTCTGCGCCATATTGCCCGCGGCAGCTATGTCAAGCACCGGGTTTTCTTTGACAATGAGGCAACCGCCGTTGCGGCCGGTTACCGCCCTTGTGCGGTTTGTATGAAGGAGCAGTATGCCCTGTGGAAACAGCAGCAAAAACAGGAAAAGGAAAAGAAAAAGGAGCGTATCGTGATGCCTGGAATTTCATTTCCCAACAACGTACATACCGTGTGTGAAATCGAAACAGCCGCTCAGGAAATCAGGCGCCTGTCTGCCGAACAGCTGAGAGAACCTCCTGTCCGGGCGCTGCTGCGGGAGCTGGAGGGATACCGCGTGGAGGTGGAAGGGCCGTATGCGGTGATCACCCTTTCGGGCGCCTCGGGACAAAACGGTTTTACAATCGTATGGGATTATGAAAACGGAACGGTGCCGCACATCAGCAAAACACCGTTTGCCGTATGCTCTGCGGTTATGGGCCAAACGGTGGTTACCCTGTATCTCGTGTCTTTCTGGGGGCATCCCGCCGACCTGTGGTACAGTCTGGCGCCGCTGAACGCAGTCAATACAAATCACGAACCCGACCGGTTCAAACTGGAGCTCACGGCGGAAGACATCCGGGAACCGCTGAAGGACTGCCGGATCTCCGTGAGCGGCAACACTCTGCTTTTTCATGCGGGCAAGCATACGCAGCGTATCCGCCTTCCGCAGGAGGTGTGATTAAACTGGCGCCCCGCCCGCCTGTTGACAAACGCAGGATGTCTGCAGAAAATTTCATGAATTTTGGGGGATCTTCCTTGAACGTTTATCGATTTATCCATTCCCGGGACATACGGGAGCATTTGAAAAAGATCGGCTATGCGTTCAGTCCGCTGGAAGCGGCCTGGCTGGTGTATCAGTGCCGCACGGCCAGCCTTTCTGAAAAGCACGCCGCCTGGCAGGAGATCATCGACAATATGCCGGACTGTAAAATAGAATGGAGGCTGAATACACAGCCGCGAGAAAGCCTGCATGCCTTCCTGCGGGAATATATGGCACTGCAGAATAAGTACATCGAGGAGCTTTACCGCACAGACGGGTGCGCCATCTATCAATACCGTTGCGTTTATAACGATTCCGGCGATTGGTGCGGCAGCGAAGCTGTTTTTTCTTCTTTTGACGCCTGCTGCAGCGCCATACAGAACGAGGAAGAAGATATTCGGAAAGTCACTGTAATAAAGCGCCTGGTGGACGAATCCTTTTATATAGAAGGCATTATGCTGCCGGATAAAACGCTTCTTTCGGTAAAGCCCAGCCGCATTGATAACCAATACGAAGATGGGCTGTATCGCCAGTCCTTTGACGGCTTCTGGTTTGATTTCCCCGTACCCTTTCAAAAAGGCGATATTCTTTGGGACCCGGCAAGAGAAGGCGGCTTCTGCGGCGGTCCGTTTGTCATGGAGGGGATTGCGCTCGAAGGCATATCGTCGGAAAGGAATAAAGAAAATCTCCGGAAACACGGCGATAACAGCGATATGAACGCATGGGGAGAATTTCAGCGGGAAGAGGACGGCGAGATTTATTCGGAAGTCATGGATAATTATATGGACTGTGAATACTATCGCGGGGAGCTTACCGGAAAGCGGCGTATTTTAACGGCCCTGAGCAACTTTGTGAAGGGCCGGATTGACGTGTGCCTTTTCGCCCGCGCCTATCATCAAATACTGGCTGAGGAATACGCCAAAGTCTGTATGCCGGTCTGCTATACAAAAACCGGTATGATTCTCGCAGGGCTGGAACAGCAGGAGCATCGGAAGATCTGGCTGGACGACGTCCGGGAAGCGCCTGCCGGTTATGTGCACTGCCGCAGCGTGAATGAAGCGAAAGAGCAGATCCTGCAGTGTGAGAAAGAGTGTATTGCCATCGATTTGATCGACTGTGACCACGATCTCGGGGATTACGCCCGGGACGGCGGGGATGGGATCCGGCTGATCGATTGGCTTGCAGAGAGAAAAACCGGTTATCCGATAGCGCTGCATACGATGAACCCGGTAGGACGGGAAACGATGCAGTGGGAAATTGATCGGTATTGGGGGGATAAGCGTTGAAGCTGTTTGCCGGCGGTTCCAAAGAAATTAAAATACCGGAGAAGATGATACGAGACAAAACGGAGAAATGGATAGCCGCAGGAATGGAAATCCTGATCGGCGACTGCTCCGGCACAGACGCCGCCATACAGCATGCCCTCGCCGGCCGGAAATATCCGAACGTCACCCTTTATACGGTTCATGCAGAGCCACGCCGCAACGCCGGAAGCTGGCGCGTCTCCGTTGTACCCGGTTCGGATCCACCGTTTACGTTTCACGATTACCGCCGGAGGGAGGCCGCTATGGCAAAGGCGGCGGACGTCGGCTTTATATTATGGGACGGGAAAAGCCGGCGGGCTTTTGTCAATATGGTGGAACTGCTCGGTCTTGGGAAACCGGTGGAGGTCTGGCTGACAGAAAAGCAAAGGAGCCTGACATTCCATACTCTGGAGGAACTGGCGGCTCTTTTCCCCGAGAATGCCAGGGAAAACCTCTGGATTTCCGAAGATGAACAGGCCGCTTTTCTCCGGCAGTTTATGCCGTCGCGTTCCATGCAGGACTATCTGGCCTCCCATCCGCTTAAAAAAAGAGAAATTACGGACATTATCTGCGGAGCGCCTGTCCCTCTTGAGGAAAAGAAGGATTGGCTGACCCGGCTGTCCAAGCGGGAACATCTCTGCGCCGAAATTATCCGAGAATGCCTGAAAAGCCCGGATAGCCAGGAGGCCGGACGGGTGGCGGAGTATGCCGTTGCGGGTTCCTTTTCCGTCATGGCCGGGCAAATCCGCCGGGCGCTGCGGGAGCTTCACGCCAAGCCGGGGGAATTGTTTCTTTTGGTTGAGGCTTGGTATGACGAGGAATTGAAGGATGAAAAGAACGACAGCGGCACACCATTCCTGAACTTTGAAAAAGCCCTCGAATACATCCGCCGGGATATCCAGAAATGTGAACTGGACGAAACCTGCACCTGCTGGTACCGTCTGGAAAAATGGGTGCCGGACGCCAACGGCGGCCTCGCCCAGCGTTATACCTATTGGTTGTGGATGGATCGGGCGCTTTATTTTGAAGAGCAAAAAGGTTCATCGGCGGATCCGGATAATTATAAGGCCGTTACTACCCGTTTTTCCGGAGGCGGGCAGCATCTGAACCTCCCCATCCCCTTTCACGCCGGCGACATCGTAACCATCGACTGCCGCCCCTTCAAGCCGTTGCAGTATGCGGTTATCCTAGAAATCGGGGACAACGCCGATTGCTGCTGTGTACAGGCGCTGTGCAGCACCGAAACGGACAGGTGGATCGTGGGAGCGCTCAAGCACGGCAGCCTGTTTTTCCATAACGGCTTCTGCCTGTCTCCGCTGTACCGGCTGGGACCGTGTTCCCACCTTTCCTTAGAGAAGAGAGCGGTGCTGCATGCGGTCCGGGAGTATATAGCTGGGGATGAGAAGAAAGGGACTGGGCTGTGGGGCGCCCTTGTGCGCCAGAAAAAAGGAAGCCTGGAAAGATTAACAGAGAATGCGGTTTACTGTGCGCTTGATGAGTTGAAGAAGAACGATACCCGATGAGAATCGAAAGGGGAAAACAGTTTTTCGAGGTCGGCCATAATGATATACAGGCATTTATAAACAAGCTGGACGGAAACGGCTGTTCCTATTTGGTAATCCGCAAGGCGTATCTTGCTTTGAACGCCTGTTAAAATACGCCATAATGAAAGAGGATAATCTCTTGAGTGCGTAAAAAAGAGGGCGGTTGGCGTTGATACGCTGGCCGTCCTCTCGTCTGTGCTATTCTGCTTTCAGGGTGGGGCCGTGGGCGGCGGCCATAAGCCCCTCCCACGTCTGGCTAACGGCTTTCGGCACATCTCCCAGTTTGATATACTTCCGTACCGTAGAGGCGGAAAAATCGGTTTATCTGGCCGCCTCCGCATAGGTTCCGTATTTGGTATACAAGCGGTGGAACTCCACAATATCCGGCGGAGACGCACATCATCATACCTTCCTATCGCTCATGCGCCGTCTGATATCGGAAATGGCTCGAATATAGAAATCCTTGTAAAATGCATCCGCTTTAAGGCAGTTGGGTTCTATGGTAATGCCGCAATGCTCACACTCTACATCAAGAGCTTTTAATACAGACGTTTTAGTTTCCGCCCTTTTTGTCTTTGGCTCATAAAAGATGACTTTGCCTGTTTCCACGTTGTTTTCTCTCAAACGTCGATTTAGTAACCACCACAAATCGAATTCGGAGAAATCTAGTCCCTGTCCAAGAATATAGAGATCTCCCAAAATAAAGTAATCTATCCACGATTTGAAATGCATTTCGTTTTCATAATCAAGATAATCCTTTTTGCGTTCTTTATTATACAGTAAAATTCGGCTGATAAGTCGGGCATACTCATCATGGGTCAAAATGAGAGAAGTTGGACGGCGAGTTTCTCCATGAATATGCCATATGTCTTGCGCAACGCCATCTTTTTTCAAACGATTGAAGCCATGAATTAAATACTTGGAATCCCGTTTATCTATAGTCCAATGGGAGTATTTAAGTTTTGCATGCTTGCTAAGTTCTGGATACTGTGACAGCATATGATACTCTAATTCATAGGTATAGTTTGTGCTTAATATAGCGTCAAAGGGAACAGTTAATAGAGCGTTCACCAGTGAATTTTTCCGATATGCAGCTTTTGTTAGCTTGTCCTCATATTTTTGATGCCTTTTTGTATCACCCATATCCGCTACAGCCGTTGCTTGTATAGTATAAGGAACATCTCTATATTCACTTACATCAATGCCGTCTCGTGCAATAGATTGTATCAGCCGTTCCCAACGCATATCCTCATTATCGTTGCGTACGATGCCATTGCCAAATAGAAGAACTTGTGGTCGACGCTCCAACAGGTTAAAAATTTTATAGTCTTTATATGTCATAGCTATCTATACCTCTTGATAACCAAATTACTTCTCCGGCACCTTGATATTCGTCCAATTGGAAACATTACATTGACCATCGTCATTTTCGCCAACAGCGACAATCGTACCGTCTGCTTTCAGCCCTACGGTATGATAATCGCTGCCTGCTAATGTGATAATATTTGTCCAATCCGAAACTTCACATTGCCCATGGTCATAGGAAACGTTTCCTTTCCTATCCTCAAATGTATTGGCAACTTTTAAAGTGCCATCTGCCTGCAATCCCAACACATGATTATCGCCAGCTACAATGGATATAATATTTTTCCAATCGTATACATCATAGTCATTTCCAAGCACATCAGCATGCACTTTCACTGTTCCGTTATTTTTCAACACAATTTGTTCAGAATACTTTTCTATCGCTTGAACAGTGTCTTCCGAATACCGCGTTTTATCTAGTTCAATCGAATTATCCGTGCGCAGATTTACAGCTTCTCCATCTCCTGTTGAAACAATCGTACCGTCTGATTTAACCCCGACTGTCATAAAATCATAAGCGGTTATAGCCACAATATCGCTCCATTCCGAGACATTACAGGCACCCCATTTCTCCATACCGGTTGCTACAACCGTGCCGTCTGCTTTTAATCCGACAGTATGATCTGTACCTGCGGCGATGGCAATAATGTCGCTCCATTCCGAGACATTACATTGTCCCGAACGATTTTCTCCGGTTGCCACAACCGTGCCATCTGCCCTTAATCCAACAGTATGATGATCTCCTACAGCTAATACGCCGCGAGGAATTGCCGCTCTGATTTGACTTAAGACTTCAACTAATTTTTCAGGTGCGTCCTGGTAGGCGCCTGCTTTTTGAAACGCTTCCGCAGCCGCTCCATACTCTTTTTGGACCAGTAAAGAATTTCCTTGGACATAATATGGCTCATATATGCGTTCTGCGGAATCTTTATAATTTCCGGCCATTTGAAACTCATCAGATGCGGCTTCGTAATCTCCTTTTGCGAGAAGTTCTTCCCCTTTTTTATAGTGTCCGGCAGGAATAACAACAAGATTTAGTACAACTGCGCATACTGTGATAGCTGCAACTGCTGAAAAAGATAAAATTATCCTCTTATGACTCTTTTTCCTTGCCATCGGTTGCTCGGCAATGTCTTTTTCGAACTGTTCAATTTCTTGTTTATATTTGTCTGGATAATCCAGGTAATTTCGATATATTTCTATCTGTTCCGATAAACTCTTTTCTGGATATATCAACGCCTTAACGAGCATTAAAACAAGACCTATTCCTAATGCAATAAAAGATACCACCATAAACGGCATTTCCAAAAGAACGGAAATACCACCCATAACACCGCCGATTAAGATCCCCAGCAAAGATACAAATCCGCCCCCGCCGACCAGTATCCAGCCGATTACTTTTAAAGCGGTAGAAGCACTACTGTAATAATGATCTACCAACTTTTCTAATTTTTCTCTTAGTTGGCGTTCTGTATCACGTCGACTGGAGAAAAAGTGGTCAGCTTGTTTTTGCCGTTGGCGTTCTTCTTCCTCCTCTTGTTGGCGTGCGGCAACATGTGACGGTAGATTTTCAATTATCTCTTCAAAAAAGTCAGCGCTTTTATTGGATTCATTTATACTGTCCGCATTGGCGTGAATCCTAACAACACGGTCGCCATAAATTGTACTTCCGTCCCAAGCACTGTTCCCTTTGGATTCTATTCCGTCTTTATAAGATAATTCCTTTTGCATTTCAGAACAAAGTGTCAGTCCATAGTTTGCGATTGTTTCGACCAATTCTTCTGCTTCAGCAATTGTTTGAATGGTTTTTTTATCGCAAATATTAACGGCAAATTTCAGTATGGTTATGATCAGACTGGTACGTGCCCAATATTCTTCAGCCGATGAACGTAATGTGTTAAATTTATTATAGTGTGCCACGGATAAATGATGAAGGGATGCACAGAATTCGCACACTTGTCGGCTCATATATATCCGAAATTCTGATAAAGCCTTTTGGCCGCACTGCTCCGCCTTTTTTAATTTCAGCGCATTGGTAACGGAATTTGCCAGTTCCTTTACTCGAATATCGGCAAGTGAAGATTGATAAGCGCTGCTTAACCCTTTTTGAAAAGTGGCGTAGGCATTCTGGTAGTCATGTTTCAGGACATCAGAATAGTAGGCATATGCCTGCGCATAGTTTGCGCCAGCGAAAGCATCATCAGCCAGCTTAAGGATGTTTTGAATTTCTTTCTCTTTGTCCTCCTTATCAATTTTTACAGTACCTGAAACCTCAACAGTTCCTTCGATCATCATTTTTTTGGCTTCTTCGGATGAATATTTGCATCCACAGGATTGACAAACGAAAAGCCCATCCTGTTTAATCAAATCTGTTCCGCCGCAAATTTCACATTTAAGCTGTTTCATAATAATCTCCTCACTTCAACGCCTTACATTTTCTATTCCTGTTCCCAATCAAAATCAGCAATTCTGCTCCGACCGCCATGACTGCCTCTACCTCGTTCGCCTCCACCGCGGCGGAGAAACTGGCAAACTTCATGGTAATCTGTGTTTCCACAGCGGAGAACTCCTCACTCGACAAGGGGTCGCTGTACCGAACCGCCTCATAGACCTTTTTTGCCTCGGCCTTTGCAGTCTCCGATTTTGCCCGGGCCAGCAAGCTTTCCGCATCCACTGTCAGGGAGCGGATAAAAGCGGTCTGGTCTTTCACCTTATTCCCGGTTTTGTCCACCTCGTCGCGCGCCATCATCGCTGTGATAATCAAAATCAAATAAAGTCCCAGCAGAATGACGCTGGCAACGACAGCAATCCACGTCGGCAGGAGGTGAACAAACAGGCATACCAGCCCGAAAATGACTTGGAGCACCAGATACACGATGCCCAGCCGGAACACAGGAATCCCCAAAAACGTCCGATACAGGGTGTCGGCCTTTCCGAAAGCCAGGAACGCAAAAAGGATTTCTAACAGAAACGCCGCCATCGTAAAAGCGTAGCCTGTCCAGAACGTCCCGCCCTTGATGTGTGGAACGACAAATGCAACCACGTTGAATACCGCTAAAAGAATCAGCAGGATAGCCCCGCCATATACCGCATTCTTTTTTCTGCTTATACCCGTCATCTTCTTTGCCCTCCCTATAACTTTTCGCCGCACTCAGGACAGAATTTCGCCCCGTTGGTTTCCGTGCCGCATTTAGGACAAACCGCCGCAAACTTATGCCCACACTCCGGGCAGAACTTGGCTTTCGGAACAGTTTTTCCGCATTCCGGACAAACCATCATCCTTTCCGGCGCCGCTTCTATTTTTACGCCGCATTCCAGGCAGAATTTTGCATTGGCGGGGAGCAGAGCGCCGCATTTCGCACACCTGGACGTATTTGTATTTACCGGCGGATTGGCCGTCCCCTGCAAAGCATCGCACACAACGCCGCCAACCATACTCCCTACAGCACCGCCGACTCCCGCCATGGCGCCAAGCCCCACGCCCATATTGGTGAATTCTCCGACCGCTTCGTTCTGCGCCACCTTTTCGGCTACGTCAAACCCGCGTTCCTGCTGGTAAGTATAGCCCTCCTGCGCACGCTTCTGGGCAATCGCCTGGGACTCAATGACCATTTTCTGCGCTTCGGTCTGCTGCTCGATAATGCCGACCTGCTGGCGGAGCTTGGCCTCCAGAATATCGGCGTACTGGCGAAAGTGCAGCGACTTAAACTTTTCGTAGGACGGTTCTCCGTCTGGCTTCACCACGGTGGTGACGAAAAAGCGCTCCAGCGAAACGCCGTAATCCTTAAAATCGCCGCTCAGCATCGTATGTAGCGTATCAGACAGTGAATTCAGCTGTTCGTCAATTTCAAAAATGCTGATCTTCTGCTCCCGGATGACCCGAGCCAGATAAGATTTGACCTTCGTCATTAAAAACGCGCGGAAATACTGCGAGAGCTTTGCCTGCCCGAGGAAGTTTTCCGTGCCAACCAGCTTGAGCAGCAGCTTTCGGGAGTCCTCGGCGCGCAGGCTCATTTCCCCGCTTGCACCGATCGCAATCGGGAAGTTATACGTTGGCTCCATAAATTGAACCCTGCTGTCGGTTCCCCATTTAATCGCCATCTGTTCGGTTTTATTGATGAAGTAGACCTCGCAGTGAAACGGAGTCTTGTCGCCGGTCGTCCGGTTGAGCAGTTTCCCGAGTTTCGGGATGTTTTCGGTTTCCAGGGTATACCGTCCGGCTCCGAACAAATCCAAAGCCTGCCCATTCATAAAGAAGATCGCTTCCTGTGATTCATGCACAATCAACTGTGTCAGAGAATTGAAATCCTCACAAGGATGCTTCCAGATAAAGGTGCTGTTGTCACCTTCGTATTTGATAATTTCCGCAATCTGCGCCATCTCTACCGCTCCTTTTTGTAACATAAACATTCCGCGAACGCATGGTCATTAAAAAAGCCAACGCTGGACAACACACTAAGGGTCTCCTTGTTGTTTTCAAAGAAAGCAAGGAGTGCCAGAAACGTTGCCCAAGACATCGGCTGTTTTTTGGTTTCTATGGCGGAGTAGGTTTGTCGGGATATACCGACAGCAGCAGCCAGCTTTGCTTGGGAAATGCCAAGCCTTGCCCGCAGAACCGGCAATTCATCGGTCATCATCTCAATAATCCTTTTTCTTGCAGGATTTCCCATGATTCCCCGACCTTCTAGCCAAGATACTCTAATTATACATTATGTATCTAATTCCGTCAATGTATACTGAAATATTACACTTGTATCTATGAATTTATCATTCATACGTGATGGAAACTCGGTAGTGAACCCTTTTTCTTTGTTTACTGCGGCTCAGTTTTTGCGCACCGATCTTCCTTAAATATTTCCTTATCATCAATAAAGCATCAAAATCTACTAAAACTTGTATCTCGGTTTTCAAAGCTTTCCAACAGCGCAGATATTTTGCCGGTATATGTTAACAAATGCTTTTCCCACATCCACTCCAAACATCCACTCCAAAACCGCGTGCCGGGCAACATGTCCGAACGCCCCAGTGGCGGAAGAAGCGAGGAGGTGTTGGCGCAGCGGTCGAAACGGCGCGCCCGCCGGCGCAAAAGCTGTTTCGGGCACCGCAAGAGGGCCGTTTCAAGCCCTTCTGCCCCTGCCAGTGAAAAGTGCGTTAAACCCAGTCATTTCAAGGGTTTAACGCACTTTTTCTATTTCTGCGGAACTCCCGCCGCCCGTCCAATAACCCCCTCTTTTCCCGTCAAAAACCGCCTTTTCGGCCGCATTGTAGTAAAGAGAAAGGCTCAGAGAATAAGCAGGAAGGCAGGCGCAGGGAATCGGCCATAATCCCCATGGAAAACGCCGCCATGATGGTTCCCCCTCCCCGTTCTCTGCCTGCCCCTGGAAATTATCGTGAACGCCGGAATCAAAATGCTTTCAGGAGATCAAGCACGGTTTTCAGCTCATCCGGCTTTACGATATCGGCGGGTTTGCCGTTTTCCACGCAGTCGGCAAAATAGGCGATCTCGTTGGCATAAGCGTTCGTTTTCGGCAAATTGATCACGCCGGCTTCCCCCTGGTCCCCCGCCGACAAGTCCCGCGTGGTCCCGCCGGTTTCATAAACCGTCAGCTTCTGCCCGTCAAATACGGCCACCGCCCCTTCAAACTGGAAGCGGAACGTGGCGGTGAACGGCGCCGCCGCGGCATACCAGGCCGACTCCGCGCTGACGAACGCGCCCTCGTATTCATAAAGGGCGCTTAAGCTGTCCTGATCCGGACGCTTGACACGGGCCGTTTTCACCGCTTTGGGCGCCCCCAGCATGTATACCAGAAAATCCAGGTCGTGGATATGCAGGTCAAACGGCACCAGGCCGCTCCGTTCCTCGTCCGCCATCCAGCCGTCCCAGCTCCAGCGCGGGATTTCACTGACGCGCGTCATGTGGCCGGAAAGCAGTTTGCCGTATCTCTGCGAGTCGGCGATCTCCTTGATCTGCGCATACTCCGGCCAAAACCGTAAAACATGCGCTGCCATAAACTGAACATGGTTCCTTTCCGCCGCGCCGTAAACCCGGTCCACGTCCTCCTTTTTCAGGGAAATCGGTTTTTCGCACAGCACATGGATGCCCTGCTCCATCGCGCGGATAGCGTAATCCGCATGCAGATCGGTGGGCAGGCAGATATCCAGAATATCCAGCTGCTCATTTTTCAGCATCTCTTCAAAGTCGGTATAGTGCCGTTTTCCCGGATACATATCCAACCGCTCCGGACGGACATCGCACAGCGCTGTCAGAACGGGGCCGCCGCCAATCCGTCGCCGTTATACAAATGATCGTACACTCGCCGCCAAACCCCATACGCACCTCAGCCGGGCAGGAAACGCCCTCCGCCCGCACCAGCATGGCCCCGCCCGTAATCTCTGCTTCCGCCGGCACAAACCGGCCGTCTGTGCCAGCCTGCGAACGGAGATCCAGCGCGATGCGGTACCCACCGGCCTGCGTGGGCTTTGCCAGTTCCGCCGTAACCGTGTGCATGAGCTGCCCGCGGCCGTCATAATCCCCGGATTGGCGGCGCACCAGGAGGACGGGAGACGGGGCCCTGCCGCCGCTGAGGCCGCTTCGTTTCCCGGGGCGTCGAGGAACACCAGCCGGCTGGTGATGCCAAACACCGCCGCCAGTCCATAGTTTTGCAGGGAAAGCGCCACAGAAAGGGCCCCTTCCTCCGGCTCGGTTACGGAGAGATGGGGCGCTCAAATGGTATCCCGGATAATCCTTGAGATAATCCAAAACCGCTGCGTTCCACCGTTCGCCCGTCCTTATTTATAAACCAGTCCGGCGCGTAAGTCAACCCATATGTCTAAAGTCATTTCCTCGGTGACAGGCTGCTGTTTCCAGCGGTTCGCGGCGTTGTCAAGGACTAAAACGGATTGGTTCCCGTTTCCCCCGAATCCACACAGCCGTTTTCCGCGCTCATGGCGGTCGGATTAACTCCCGCGGACTTATAAGCTGCGTCGCGAACAGCCTGTGCAAAACGGGCGGACGCCTCCTGCGCCTTTTCAAAAACCGGCAGCGGTTTGGGAGAACATCTGGATCGCCGTCAGGAAATGGAAAAACGGCAGTCTGCAGGTCGACTGCGGCTTCTGTTACAGGGATGGCTGCCCGGCATTAAGGAAAAGGCCGCCAGGTTCACTCTGCCGGATTGATTGAGGAGACAAAATTCCGAAAAGCAATTGCGGTGCCGGGAACATGGAAGGGTGAGATACATAGAAAATGAACGTTATATCGAATTTTATCTGCAGCGCCATTTTCAACGCCATTGTGGGGATTTTATAACAATTTTTCCGCCTTTTTCCTCACTTACAATAAAGAGGGGGGTCGAAAATTACCCTTTAGCCGAAAAACAGCTTTTTTATGCTATACCCGCTCACAGTACACCACGTACCGCTGATCATTATGCCGGTAGGGATGACAGGTAATGAGCGTGACCAGATCGCGCCCCGGCTGAATCAGCAGTTCCTGCACGTCGGTCGGTGAAATCACCCGCAGCTCCGCCACCCGATAGGTCAGCGTTTCCCGGAAATTTCGGATGATAATTTCGTCGCCTATTTCCAGTATTTCAATATCCCGGAACATAGCTGCGCGGCTGGAACCACGGTGGGCGGCCAGTACGCAGTTGGTATTCTCTCCGCCGACAGGATAGGAGGTTTCGGTCAGATGGACGGCGCCTTCCTTCATGTTCTCGGTATTGGCTCCTAGCAGAATCGGTAGCTCCACCTCCATTTCAGGGATGGAAACAAAGCCGATGATCTTCCCCTCCAACCCGTATTCGGCCAGGTCGATTGTGGGCTGCTCGTATGAAAACGGGTCTTTCAGATCCTTTTGCTTTTCCTCATACAGCTCTTGATTACGGCGCTTCAGCTCCTGATACAGCTCTTCAAAAGGAAGGACGGTATCGCCTGTCTCCGGTATATTTTGGGCCGCCTCCTTGATCTGCTCTTCAAATGCCTGCTTTTGCTGCTGCACCCCTTCCGCGTACAGCCAATTTGTGAATACAGGAAAGAGCAGGACGGCCAGTCCTGTCAAAAACAGTACGACGGCCAAAACGATCAGCCATCGATAACCCTTTCTTTTTTTCACCTTATCCTGCATGCCGTCCTCCCTGTTTCCTGCGCCGCCGGCGGACAAGCCGAACGACGGTGACAATGACGATCAAAAGGATCGCTCCGGCCGCCGCTCCCAAATACTGCCGTCTTACATCTATCCCCAAAACAGACACAAGGCCCGCCGTTTGCCGGTATTCTTCCGCCTCCTCGGGAACATAGGGAACGCGGAACCCCCGCACCAGCAGCCGGTGGGTGTTGACGGCGTAAGGGGTGCAGGTAATCAGCGTCAGCAGATCCCGGCCTTTCACGGTCTGCAGATTCTGCAGCTCATCCGGCAGCACGGTATGGATCTCGTCCACTTCATAGGCCAACACCTCGTCAAGCACATAAATATAAAACCGATCCCCGACTTTCAGTTGATCCAGATCGGTAAACAGCTTGGCGCTGGGCAGTCCGCGGTGGCCCGTGAGGATGGCGTGGGTAAAGTCCCCGCCGATCGGCAGGGCGGTGGATTCGATATGCCCGACGCCCTTCTGCAGCACCTCTTCGCTTGTTCCGTGATAGATGGGCAGCCGGACGCGGATTTTCGGGATCGCAATATACCCCATCACGCCGCCGATATTCAGGCAATCGAGGTAATTGTCCGGCAGGGCGTAGCCTGTGCCGGGGACAAACGGGTCGCGTACCGGATCGCCGGCAAGGTTATCGTTATACTCCCGCGCCTTCTGCCATTCCGCCTCATAAAATCCTTCGTCCTCTGCGGCCAGCTTCTCTTCATACTCCTGAATCACGCCGGACTGATGGATTCCGGCCAGCCAGTTGCTGACCGTCGGATACAGAAACACCGCCGCCCCGGCCAGGAACAGCAAAACGGCCAAAACGATGACAGCCGGGCTAAACCCGCTTTTTTTCTTTTTCCCTGCGGCAGACGGCTCCTGCATGAACGGCTTCCCCCTCTTGGTCCCTTGGAATCAGGCAACAGGGCGGGGCAGCAGCGCCCCGCCCTGTGTTTTACATCATCGGCGAATCAGTCTTCCGCCCTTTTCTTTTTGAGGGCCACGATCACCAGCACAACCGCGGCGCCCATCAGCACAACGCCCACCGCCGTGAACAGGATGGTGCCGATGCCGCCGGTGGTCGGCAGCTGGAAACCGTTGTCGTTTTCCACCATCAGAGTCACAAGAGCGACCGCTTCGCCGGTTGCGCCCTCCGCCGCGTTCTTCACTTTGCCGTCAAGCTCGCCGTCGTCATCCGCATCGACAATCTCCACCTCAACAGGGGACGCCAGAAGGTTATAGCCGCCCGGAGCCTTCGTCTCCTTCAAATACCATGTGCCCTCGTCGAGGCCCCTGATGGTCAGCTTGCCTTTTACAGTGTCACCCTCACCCACAACAAGTGTCGGCGTCTTATCAGCTTCGGCGTCGTCCTGCGTCGCCACGCGGTACACTCCATCGCCTTCCTTAACAAAGGATATTTTGCCGGTCTCCCCTGTCGCATTGTCCAGCGAAGCGTACAGTTCAAATTCCGCGCCCGCAAGAGGTGTTGTGCCATCTTCCTTGTCCACCTTGCTGATGTCCAGGCCGTACGTATACACGGTGGCGCTGTCGGTTTTTTCCTTCCAGTCTGCCGATACATACGGGTTGTTGCTGTAATCCAGATAAGCGTTGTTCACGTTGCCGTTCCCGCCCAGTACGGCGTCACCGGTCAACATAGCGGTATATTCGACACGAATCTTCTCATAACCGCTGATTTGAGCATAGACAAAAGTAAGGGTAAAGCTGGATTCACCGCCGTTGTTCGGGCGTTGGTTTCCCTGCGTATAGGCGTTGCCTGCTCCGGCTGTCAGTGGTGTTTCATCCTGGCCGTTCACGCCAAATACTTCGATCGAATCATCCGTCAGCTTCAATCCGTCCGGCAGTTTATCGCTGATGGCGTAGTTTTTCGCCAGGGCGTTTGCCGGGAACCGTGGGACGTCCGCCACGATCTCAAAGGTCACGGTGTCGCCGATGCTGGCATTGTCTTTTCCCTTGCCTTCTCCCTCTTCGTCCGCTTTCACGGTTTTGGAAATCGTCGGCTCGCTCGATTTGACCGCAACCGCAGCGGGAGCGGTCATCTGCCAGCTGCCGTCTTTCCATTCCGGCACCAGATTCACCGCCGATGGACGATAGACCCTATAGCCGTTTTCAATGAGGATCAGGTAGTTGCCCATGGCGAGATTAGAAAGCGTTGCGCCGCCGTTTGCAGCATTCTCAGTGGCCGCCGCAGGGAAGCCTGGGATGCTACCGTCCTTAATCGCCGCCGCCAGCGCGTCATAGAATACGGCTATAGCATCAGCCTCTGCCGTGCTGAAGGCAATCTGCACGCTGTTGTCTGTCTCCTCCTTACCGATGTAGGTGGAATAATTCGTCCGTACCCAGCCCGCAATCGCCGATACCCATGTGTAAACCGGTTCCTGCGGCTGGCCGTTGGCGTTGATCTTTACGTCCATCAGCCGGTAGGCGCTGACAGCCACGCCGTTTTCCACGCCGCTCACCGTAATGTTCCCCGTATCGTTCTGTCCGAGGGCGAAAGCCGTCGTACCGAACAGGCCGATTGCCATCAGCAGCGCCAGACACAGCGCCAATGCTTTGGATGCTTTCCCGTTTGTCTTCATCATTTCTTCCTCCCGAAAATTTTTGCTTACTTTTTTGAAGCCGCCTGCTTGTCATACGGCTTTTTTACCACAAGAATTCCCACTGCCGCCAGCATCAGCAGCCCGCCGGCCAGCAGAAACGGCAGCGCTCCAAGTCCGCCGGAGGAGGGGATATCCAGCGGCTTGGCGTTGGGCAGAAGGAGCGCGCCCGTTCCTTCCTCCACCGCAAAGGCCGCGGGGAGACTGCCGTCCGGCCCGCTGATGGCCTCAATCTTCATCGCGTTATTCGCATCCGTCGTGATCTTCCACTGGCCTTCCGGCAGAACGCGGCCGTCCGGCGCTTTGGTCTCGACAAGGCGATATTCGCTGCCGGCCGTCAGGCCGCCAAAGGATACCCCGCCGTCAACGCCGCTTGTCAAAGTGTCTGCCAGCTTCCAGCAGTCCCCCTCCGCGTGCACAAGATCGCCCGAATGATTATGGTTCGAATCCGTGCACACAAGCGCAAACAGCTTAAATTCCGCGCCGGAAAGCGGGAAGGCGTGATTCTCCGCCGCCACCTTGGTGAACGTAAGCGCGCTCAGCTTCAGATTGGTAAACGCGGCGGTCGAGACTTCGTCTTTCACGATCGTCCCCTCCGCGACGCCGTCGGCGTCCTCGTCGGCGTTGAGTATGACCGTATACCCGGCGCTGTCCGTCTCCCGCACCTCATAGGTGGCGTCCTTCGGGATCTCCTGTATCGTGATGCTTTGGCCGTGCTTGAGCGGAAAGGTCGCAGAACCGTCTACCAATGTCAGCGCACCGTCCACGGGCGCTTCTGCGCCGTCCGCCGCACTGCCCGTATACGGATAGGTCCCCGTCAGCGGAATCCCGGCGCTGTCCTTCAGCGTGACGGTGAAGGAAAACGCTTTGTCCCTGTCCGCGGCCGTCGCCTGATCGCCGGACACGGTTTTGGA
Source organism: Candidatus Avimonas caecicola (assembly GCA_904419875.1). GTDB lineage: Bacteria > Bacillota > Clostridia > Oscillospirales > Acutalibacteraceae > Avimonas > Avimonas caecicola. The sequence goes on from CAJFTG010000118.1 coordinate 19,379, forward strand.
AACGGTCAGCTGCCCCACATGGGCGGTATTGGTAAAGACGACCGATTGCGGGGTAGTGGTACCGTCGTCCAGCGCGATCGTTCCCTTAGCCGCATAATAGGCGGGAAGAGGCGTTCCGCCGTCGGCTTCCTCTATGGCGGTGTCCCAGTCGCTTAAATCCCGGCTGCCGTCTCCCACCGCGTATTCGTAGATGTAATAGGTGGCGCCGGCCGGAAGCTGGCTGATATGGATCGTCTGCCCGGAGTGAAGGGCGAACTGCGCCACCGTCGTATCCCTGTAGGTATCGGAAGACAGGCTGTACGCCAGCTTGTAGCCGCCTTCGACCTTATCCTCGTACACGGTAACCTGTCCGTCGCCAACGTTGATCGAACCGAAATTCCCGTCCGCCGGCGGCAGTTCCGGATTTTTGACGATGCGGTCGGCGCCGCTCGAAGCACCGTCCTCCGTGAAGCGTACATCGACCTCGCCGTTTACCGGGACATTCAGAATGTTCTCCAGCGTCGTATATTGGATACGGCTGTCAGCCGTCAAACTGTTCCCTTCGCCGCCGGCGGTATAGACCACGCCGCCGTCCGCAAAGGTCACGCTGCGGATTTCATAATCCGGGTTGCGGTAAAAGGTGCCGACGCCGTTTTCAAAGGTGACGGTATGCTCTCTTGTCTGTCCCTCAAAAGCCACATGGTGCGCACGCACCAGGCCGCTCCCATTCTGCTCCGTGCTGCTCAGGGTGATGCGCGTCTCTACGAGTCCCACGACTCCCTCGCCGTCTGCCAGCCTTGCATATACAGGATGGTCGTCGTTCTCGGGCAAATAGACAAACTCCGTGAGGTAATCCGGCTGAAGATAGAACAATCCCACGCCTTCTTTGAAATCAACGGCGATGTTGGTGGCGGTATCCTGCGTGGCCTGCCCCTCGCTCCCCTTCTGCCGCAGGCGCACATTCAGCGTGCCGGTGAAATCCACAATGACCGGCTGGCCTGTAGCCGGGTCCTCCACGGGGTTGCCGTCTTCGTCGGTTTTGGCAAGAATGACCTTCGTTGCATTTTCAAAGACGCTGTACACCCGGAAATGGAAAAGCTCATTCTCCGCCGCGGAGCCGTCCGGCGTATTCTCCGTCTCCTTTGTCACCTCAAGGGAACCATAGCCCTGGTCGTATACCTGCACCAGCGTCTCCACCGAAAAAAGGCCGGAGAGGTCTTCATAGCTTTCAAGGTCGTTCACATTCGGCTCATAGACATGGTAGTCCGTGCCCTCCTGCAGTATTTCTCCGTCGATCGCTACGCTTTCGAGAGTCTGTTGGCCGCCCTCCGCTTCCGCCTTCCGCAGCCAGAAGGACAGGGTGCCGGCCGTCGCGATCCCCTCCAGAGTGTAACGGGAGTTGTCCGCAGCGTTTCTTTTGTTTACGGTTACCGTGCCGTCATAGCGTGCGTATTTTCCGTCAAAAGCGATCACCCTTGCGGTGACATCGGTGTTTTGGGTGATGACCAGCCGCGATATGCCTGCGTCGGTGTACTGGTAGAGGTTGCGGCCGGAGGTAACGTAGCGCCCGACATCCTCGGCAAAGAAGATGTAACGGTCGTTCTCGTTGCTGTACTTGTTCATCCAGGTGATGCTCCCCTCGATCGGGGATTCCAGCCGGCCGTCTTCGCCAATTACCTGAAGGGTGCTGTTGATAAAGGTGAGCGTCTCGTCGACCGCCCCTTCCGTGGCGAACTGCGCCATGGAATTGACTATCCAGCCGGCGTACTGCCCGGTGCGGATGCCGTCGTTGACCTCTCCCGCGTCGGCAAATACGCCGTCGCTGTTGACGATGACCTGAATCGGGGCTTCGTTTTCCTCGTATCCGGCCGGCGCATCGGTTTCAAAAATGACATACTCCCCCTCCTCCATATAGGTGGAGGTGTCGTCCTCGTCAACGCGGTAAGGCTTCGTCTGGTCGGAGTAAACATAGTCGTCAAACGCGGTGGGGAAGATCAGCGCCCCGTCCAAATTCAGTCCGCCCGTCCCGGTGGCCCCTTTCGAGCTGGTCCTTCCCTGGTCCCAAAAAGTTGTTTTCAGAATCTCCTCCCGGGTTTTCAGGGCGCCGTCCTCGTTGACCACGGCGGGATTGCGGTACAGCCCCTTGCCCTCGTCCCACTCATAGCCGTCACGTTTCTGATAGGAATAGGCCTGGTACATGGTAAATTGCGTATCCCCGAGGCGCTCCCCGTAATAGTTCATCTTCTGCACCCGCACCCGGTTAAAGATGTTGGGAACATAGAACTGGGACGCATACTGCCGTTCAAAACGGTCTACTTCACCGCTGCCGTCCGCCGGCGTGACCGTCGAAATGCGCACAATCGTTTCCGGGTCTTCAATATCATCCAGAGAATCCGCGTTGGGGGCAAAGTAAAACGCGATGTTATACTGGCTCTCATCCTCTCTATTGGTTCCAAGCAGGTACGGATAGGTGAGCTTCACGTCCCCCGGGATATTGGTGACCTCCACATGGAACAGCTGGCGGGCGTTGCGCTCCGCGATGATCGTGCCGGTCTGCCGCGCCTCCTGCATGACCCGCACCATGCCCCTGGCCGCCTCCAGCACCGAAGCCTTGTCGCCGATGTCTTCGGTCATCAGGGTCCAGCCGGTGTTGGCGGTACCGTACAAGGCGTGGAAGTTCGTATCCGCGTACAGGGAGCCGTCCAAGTTCATGCGCTTGATCGGCACAGCGAAAATAATGCCGTTGTCCAGATACTCCCGTATCTCGTCTTCCTCGGCCCCCGCGGGCGGTGCAATACGCTCCCCGGCTATCGGAATGCCGCTGCCATCAAAAGTATATTCATACAGTTTGTCCGTCATGGTGACGTCCAGCTTGGCCTGGGTATAGGCCCCCGTCTGCCAGTAATTGTAGGAAAGCAGGACGCCCTCGTTCGTGGTTTTGTTATATATGCTGTAATAGAGCGAGATATCGCCCTTGGAGCGGTAGCCCGCCGGATGCTTCGTTTCTTTCAGGACGTAGTAAAACTGCGGATTGGTGGTGGACTGCGCCCGCTCCTGGAAGCTGATGATTTTTCTGGTATCCGTAATAAAATTCAGATGGCCGTTTTCATCCGTCGTCGCTTTACAGATCGGCGTTTTGGCGCTTTCATCCGCTATGTACAGCCCCGTATCCGGGTCGATCAGCGGCGCCGGATTGCCGTTTTCGTCCGTTTCCGTGCCGCTCACCTGTGCCGGCCAGAGCTCGAACTCAACGCCCGGCACGGGATTTCCGTCCTGATCGGTCTTGGTGACGCCCGAGGCGGGCACCGCCAGCATATTGAACGACAAAATCAGGTTGGACGCTCCGGCCCCGCGCTCCAGATAAAACATTTTCAGCTCGTGCTGCGTGTTCTGGTCGAAGGTCTCAGACATGGTTCCGGCGCCCCATGTCTGGTACTCGTCCTGCCCCGCGGCTTCAAATATGGCCTTCAGCGTTGTCGATTGTATGCCGTGCGCCGTCTTAAACGCCTCGTATGTACCAGTTGTAGTTGTTTTGTTCGCCCTGTTGTACCATGTCCACTCATCCGCTGCGCTTGAATCGCTCTCCGCGCTTTTCAGCTCCTCAAGCGTAGGCATAGCCTCGGAGAAGGTGCCGTCGGTATTCTGTATCATCGGCGTAAGCCCCGTATAGACCGTCCCTGTCTCAAAGTCGATTATCGTAAAGCACTCGTCATGAATACCGCCGAGATCGGAAATCAGCACGCCGTCAATAAAAATCCACACGTCGTCGTCGCCGGAGAAGGTGAAGTACATCGGCGTATCGGCGTCGATCTTTCCGTCTTCCGGCTGCAGAAACACCGTCTCCATGGTCATACCGATATAGTGATTGAGCGGCGTGTTTTTGTCCAGTGAAACATTCGTTTTGGGGACAAGCTTTCCGGCTGTATCGACGTTATACTTGCCGTTTGTGGTTTGAAACACCTCGTCTGCCCCGTCAAAGGGGAAAAACTGCCCGTTGGGGGAGCCGCCGCTGGTGAGCGCCCAGCTGTCGTACACCTCGAAATACCCGTCGCTGGCTTCGCCGTTGGTGCCGAGCGTACCGGATGATTTCTTGAAGGCGGCGTAGTTTTCGTGGCTGTTGTAGACATAGCCGCCGTTGCCGTCGTATTTCACAAGCCCCTGCACATTTTCATAGGAGACTTTATAATCGTTGGCAATATCCGGATCAAACAGATAAGCGAGAGATTCCGTAAGCTTTGAACCCAGTCCGTAATTATCTATAAATTCGGGACGGCCTTTTAAGGGATCTGCCACATCATCTTCCAGAGTAAGAATCGGGTATCCGTCCGCAAGAATATTGTTCACAACGCCCTGATATTCCCCATAACGGACACCGGAGGTTCTGTTTGCATTATTATTATAATGCCGCTCGTTTCCTGTCCAGACGTTCCACGGCCCCAGGCCTTGACCAGCCCCGAAAAGAAATACGTGACCCTGATTGATACCCTTTTGGACCTCCCATCCGTTGCTGTAGCTGCTGTCGCGCGTATTCACCCAATAGTCGAACAGATTGAATTTGACATGGTTGGGACTGACGGTATCGATAATGTGATTCGAAAGCCCGCCGTCA
>CAJFTG010000119.1 GCA_904419875.1 Candidatus Avimonas caecicola
AAGCATCTGGAGGCTGCCATTGGGAAAGTCTCCATTGCTGGCTGACTTCATTCACACCAGAGCCTGCAAACCAATTTGCGCAAAACTATTGACACTACCTAAGGGGATAAGGTACAATAAGTTTCGCCAAAAGAGAGACATGGTTTGCAGAACTCCGGCCGAAGGAAGCTGCACCATCCAAAAGGAGAGGGCAAACCATGTCTGAGAAGATTGTACAGCTAAACGAGGAAGTAATTAAAGGGCAGCTTAAAGAACTGGCCGGTGTAACCTGAAACGGCAAAAAAGGGGTTCCATTCTTAAAAATGGGCAAATAAATCAAGTCGCCTTTTTCTCCTGCGATTTTTTCGCATAGAATCGGCGGCTTTCCGAAACGGTTCCCATAGTCTTTGTGGATATCTGGGTGCTGCGCCTGCCATTCGGCAAACCAGACTACACAGCTTGTCAGCGGCGGGCTCCGTTCAACGGCTGGGGGCTTCCAGATCGGCCATGACGACCTGATGTTTTACACTTTGAATTGCCAGCTCGCCGTCTTCCATATAGGGCGGCGATATCTTTTTCAGCAAGTTCTCGTTCCAGAATACCCCTCCAAAGCGATTATTCCTTCCCTGCATGCGGCGTCACGTTCAATATGACGCATGATTGCTTTACCGCTGTTGTCATGCATACAGCGATAGAAAATATAGAAAATACGGTTCAGGTTCATCCCGCCATAGTATCGGCCCTGAGCTTCGCAGCACACTGGAACAGTCTGTTCGCTCATGCCGATGCGCATAGTGCTGAACCCGCTGGCATCCTGCAAAACAAACCCGCTTATTCAATTCCGAGAGCTTGAAATCCCCTTTCCGTCCGAGCTTTTTCCATGAGGAGGCAACGATCGGTCAATGATGCCCGTCCCGTCCAATAAGGAAGCCGCCTGCGGGACTAAATATCCGCAGGCGGCTTCCTTATTCCAGCTGACTTTTGGGCTCCGTCTACGGCTGTGTCTCGGCTGTGCTTTCCGGTGCTGCCGGCTCCTGCTCGCCGCCGATCGTTTCCGCATCGCTTTTACTGATGGGGATTTTGAGCTCCTGCCCGATCTGCAGGATTGCATCCGGTTCCACATTGTTGTATACAGCGATTTTCTCCACCGTAGTTTCATATTCCCGGGCGATATCCCAGAGCGTATCCCCTTCCTGCACCGTATATACAGCCTCTCCGGTTTCTTCTGCGCCGACCGGTGAGGGCTGGATGTGCAGCTCGTTGGGATGCTCGGCTTGCGTACGAATCTCCCCGCCATTGCTTATGATTTCCTCATTTCCGGTATAGCTGCCCCACACAGCGGTAAAGGTGTAATTCCCCGCCTTGTTTATGGTAAAGGTGAGGGAGTTCCCTGCCGTAACCGGAGCGGTATAATAGGTTTCTTCACCTGTTTTCACCACGCAGTATCCGGTCGAAGCGCCGGTATCCCCGGCTTTTTCCAGCAGGACAGTATAGACGCCCTCCGCCAGGGCGTACACGCCGTCTGTCGGTTCAACGGGCGTTTCATCAGCGCCGGTCACAGAAATATCCAAATCATAATTGGCTGCCGTTATGGTTTGCGGCAGGGTGGAAATGCTGGCTGAGTACCACGCCCATGTGGAACCGGCCAGGCAGACCATGCATATAGCGATCCCTATAAGGGACGGCAAAAGCAGCCGCAGGATGTTGTCATCTGCGGGCCTGCTGTGCTTTGGGTTGTAAAACATTGCTTTTAACCATTGCTTCAAGGCGGCTGTCCCCCTTTCGGATTTGTTCAGCAATCAAAAGGCACGAACACAGGTTCCTGCCCTTTGATTGCCGTCCGCCCCGCGCAGGGGCGGCGGCAAGGGTTATTCGCGGACTCCCGCAGGCATACCACCAGCGGCTTTATTCCGGTTTGCGGGTATACAGGGTGCAAAGGAAGGATGCTTTACCGCAATCGGTTTCATCGGTTTCACGCGTTGAGATCGCCATAGGAATTGTAGTCTGACACCGCCTCACCGTCAATGGTAACGGAAGAACCCTCCGCCACTGTATAGACAAAGCAGTACCCGTTGGGCGTTTCCTGCACGGAATCGCCGTTAAAGAACCGGCAGCCGCTAACCGTTACGGTTCCTGTGACATAATCATTCGCCCCGTTGGTGGTAACGGCCAGCGCGTACCCGTCGGTACAAGCGCCGTTGTTGTTTTCGCCCGAGCCGGTAGGTGTTGATGTCCCGATCAGATCGGAATCCTTGATGGTGGCATTGGTGTGCTTGATTTCCAGTGCAGTCTTGCCTTTGATGGTGCAGCCGGAAACGCTGAGTTCCTGCTTCGCCCTGCCTGCGGCGCTGGAATTGGAAACATATACTGTCGTAGCATCGGAGGATAGGACGGAATCCGTCAGCGTGATATTGACCGGGGAACTGCTGCCGTTCTGATAGAGAGCGCAATAGGCGTCGGAGGCGATATTGCAATTTTCTACCGTTATGGTATTGTTCGCCCCTTGGCTGAATATCCCGCAAAACGCGCTCTCTACATTGACGTTCTTCATGGTAAGCTTACAGGGAAGCGTCCCTGTGTTATCGGTGCCGTAGACAAAAATTCCTCGACTGCTATCAGCCGAATTCGGCATAAGGATTGTCCCGTTCAGGATAGTCATCTCCGCACCGTAAGCCAGCTGGACGCCGCGGCTGGTACCAGTGTAAGTCAGGATTTTCCCGTTCAGGTCAATCGTCACCGCTTTTTTGGTAAGCAGGTTCAAAATAATATTGGGGGTGGTTATATCTTCGGTCACAACCACCGTATCCCCGTCCTTTGCCGCCGTGATAGCCGCATTAACAGTGGAATACCCCGTATTCCCGATTCTGGCGACGACGGTGCGCTCATAGCTCACCTCAAAGGGGCTGAAGCTGGCTGTCGAGATCGATAAGATACCGGTCGTCGCATTATAGGAATAATCTGCTGAATCCATAGGCGTGCCGTTATGCTTGACCGTCACATTCTTCAAATTGCCGCCTATGTTGATTGTAACCGTCATTTTTTCGCTGAGCAAAACCGTTTTACCTTCTCCATCGGTCAGGGAAATGTCATAGGTAACCGAATCCGTCGTAACCTGCTCGGTCGTCACAGACAGGTTTACGGTTCCAGCCGAAGCGGCGTTTGCCGGGATCGTCGCCGTCACGCCGCTCGCGGCATCTGTCAGCACGGTTTCATTCCCATCTGTCACTGTGCCGGTGATCACGGTATCGATCCGGTCGGGCAGCTCCGGATACACAGCGTCCGCATCATAGTCGCTGCCGAAGCCGTCCTCTTCCACCGTATCCTGGGTCGCCACGACGCTGATCCCCAATTCGATTGTCGGGATCTGCTCGCCGCGGTAGTTGGCCTCGTTGCCGACGCTCTCGGGCATATACACCACCAGCGCCAGCGTATCCTCTGAACCTGCTGTGAGATTGCCGTTCGCCGTGTAACCGGAAAGCGGCGCAGCGTTGTCCTCTACGGCGCCAATCGCGTCCGCTCTGCTCTCAAAAGCAGAGGACTGCCCGGTTACGACACCGTATTTCAGGTAGTCCGAGAGTAAAAATTCTTCGCCCGCTGCGTTGACGCCGCCCTGCTCGGATTCAATGTTGATGCCGAACTGATATTTCAGCGCCAACGTGCCTGCGTTGCGCACGCGAAGGTAAACGGCTTCCGCATACCCCGGCTCCCAGAGGGCGTTTTCCTGGAAAAGATTTGTCGCGTCCTCGACGGTATTCCATGTGTTAAAATCGGTGGTGTACTCCAGCTCCACGTCCAGGCTGCCTGCGACAATTTTGTTTTTGCCGCTGGTCACGCTGTCGGTGAACCACGCAAAGGTGCTCCCGACCAGCATTGCCGCGCACAGCGCTGCGGACAGGATGCTGGCGAGCAGGGCTCTTTTGGTATGTTTGCTGCTTGTCATTGGTTCTTCCTCCTTGCTTTGTTCTTACCTGAACATCCGTGGACACCGGACAGTTCAGGCCTTCAGCAATCAAAAGGCACAAACCACAATACCCTTTGATTGTCTCTCCCGCGTAGTGACGGAGAGACAAATTTAAGACGTTAACATAAAAACAATATAAGCTTCTAATGAAAGTCTGTTACGGTTTCGTTGCGATTCCGCTCACTGTAACGTTCTCAGCGCCGGTAACATTTTTGCAATTATACGCTGTAACAGAGGTAGTAGGGAACAGGTTATATTTACTGTCGTCGGCAACGGTGCCGTTTACACGGTTTTCGCCTTCAAAAGTAAGGTTTATTTTACTGGTACCACTCATATCAACAGCATATATGTTCGATGTAGTGACAAGATTAAACGTACAATCCTTTATGGTTACGCTGCCACTGTTCACATAAGCTGGGTTAAGCTCTATTGCATCCGCATTTCCCGTGTTATTGAAAGTACAATTTTCAAAAATGATATCTACAGCTGCGCCACCGTTAATTCCGCTAACTAAGACATATGCGTCATTAAATGTACAGTTACGGAAAATATAGGTTCCGGCGCCGCCGCCGTTAGGACAAATTTGAATCATCTGTTCGGTATCATTAGAAGAGCTTCCCGTATGTGTCGGAGCTGACGTATCGGTAAACGTCATATTTTCAAAAAGGCCGGTTTGTTCTTTCCCATTGGTATCAAAGCGAACTTTACCGAACGTAGTGCTCTTAACCAATTCTCCGTTGATCATAGTTAAACTCTGGCCACCTTCAGCCTTTATACTATTTTTTACTGCTTGGGAAGTACCGTTCATATCCACAGCCGTAGCTTCGCCGATATCAGAATTATTGCCGAATGTCAAAGTATTATTGGAAGCAGTTACAACGGTATTTCCGGAAAGGTTTGTTATTTCGCCGGTAGTTCCGTCCAGAGTTTTGTCAGCCGGAATCTGAATCACCGAAGGGAACTTTGCATCCGCATCATAATCATTGCCGAAACCGTCGTTTTCCACCGTGTCCTGAGTGGCAACAAGGTTCACACCGAGCTCGATGAACAGCGGATCGCCGTCAGAAGATTCCTTGTCATTGTTCAGATTGTAATCATTATCGGCTGCGGAAGGCTCCCAGTAAATCACGATTGCGTATGTATCGTCGGCAGCTTTCGCCGCGATGTTGCCGTTCTTTTCAAAGTCTGCAAGGGTCTTGTCAAACGTGAGCGCCTGTGCAGCCGTTCTGTCGCCGGTAAAGGCTTCGTCAAGAATTGCTACCTTCAGCACATCCTTCAGAGACTGATCGGTACCCTCCACGATGTTGAAGTCTCCCGCATTTACGGTCAGTTTGTACTTCAGCGCAAGAGAACCGACATTTTTAACGGTGAAGTTCTCGTAAACCATGACGCCGGGCTCCCACAGGATGTCTGTACCGTCAGCGTTTACGAACAGTTTGGTGTTTTCTGCGACCTGTTCATTGGAGACATTTCCGTTGCTGTGATACAGCTCGACATCAAGATTTCCTGCAATGATTTGGTTGCTGCCGCTTGTTACAGAATCGGTGAACCACGCAAAGGTGCTCCCGACCAGCATTGCTGCGCACAGCAGCATGGAGAGTATGCTGGCGAGCAGGGCTCTCCTGGTATGTTTGCTGCTTGTCATTGGTTCTTCCTCCTTTTTCTTTTATATGTACTCATATATGTACTCACGCGCCGCGTGCTTACACCGCAGGGGGTTCCGGAGGGCCGCCGTCCTTGCCGGCCAGTTCCTTTTTGAGCTGCAACAGCTCGGCCATCATCTTCTGCGACTCCTGCCGCTCGGCTTCCAGCTGTTCCCGCTGAGCCGCCAGTTCCGCCTTTTCCTGTTCCCGCCGGGCCTCGATCTCGGCGAGCTGCTCCGCTTTGTAGCGGCGGAACAGCCGGATGCTGTTGACGCCCTGTATGAGGATCAGCAGCAGGAAGGGCAGGAAGATACAGACGATATATCCCGGCGTGGTTTTGAGAAACTGAAAGAATTGTCCCACTCCCGGAAGCCGCATCTGGTATTTCCCCAGCACAAAGCTGTAGGTCACAACGTTTTCGTCGTTTTCTCCCGTCGTCGTCCCGTAGGTGACAAAGCCGGGGCTGCCGTTTTCGTCGGTGGTGCGTGCCCGGATTTTGTGGGTGACCACCTCCCCGTAGTTTTCCTCGTTGGTGGACTGGTAGGAGATGATGTCCCCCGCCTGCAAGGTGGCGGGATCCGCCTCCCTGACCAGGATCAGGTCGCCCGCGCTGAAATCGGTGGCGCTCATGGAGTCAGACAGGACGATAAACGCCTTGTATCCGAAAATAGTCCGATCCGCACGGTCGAAGGTATTGACCGACACAATGTTGAAAACCATCATCAGGACCGCGATGGCCGCAATCAGCCAGACCAATATGTTTTTGATGATATGTAAGGCTTTTTTCATACGGTCACTCCTCAGTCAAACAGCCGGCCGGGGTTGTTCCTGGTCTGCACCGCATCGGCTTTCAAATCAAAGGCCAGATACAGGGCTTGTCCGCTGTTGCCGGTTTCTTCCGGGTAATGGAACGAGATCGTCAAATCGCGGCGCTCGCTGAGCTTGAGAACATCGTCCGCCGCGCCGGCCTTCTCCCTTGTCAAATCGGAGATTTTGCCCTCCATGAGAACGGCGTCACCGTCCCGGATTTCCACCTCCAGCAGGTCGGCCAGACCGCCCTCTACATTGTCAAAGTACAGCTTGTAGTACACGTCCCATGTACTCTGATTCTCAATATAAAAGTCCTTTTCCACCGTCATGCCGGGTTCAAAAAGATATTCGTGCTCGGTGATCACCGGCTTGCCATCGTTGAGATTGATTTTTATGACGCCGGTTTGAAACAGGTTATTATCCACCGCCACGGTGGAATAGACCAGCGCAAAGGTGGTGACGCACAGGCAGACGGCAAGGACGATAACTGCCGCGATGCTGGCCGTCAGTTTTTTTGCGGTTTTAGGCTTGCCCATGCGGTCCGCCCTCCTTTTTGCGCTTCATTGTGGGGACAAGCAGGATCAGCAGCAGAGACGAAGCCGCCAGCACAATCCAGAGGGTGAGATTTGTTATATCGCCGGTCTGCGGCGGGGCCAGCCCGCTCTCGTCCTCGACATACCAGTGAAAATCCGCCTGCAGCATGGCCGCCTGGTATTCGTTGCCCACCGAGGTATCGAGGGACACGTCGATTTGGTAATAGGCGGCGGTTTCCCCCTGCGCACTGGCAGTCAGAAGCTCCGAAAATCCCTTGCCGGTTACCTCATGGATTGGCGCGTCGCACAGCACTTTGCCTGTGTCCAGGCGGGTGACCTTGATCTGTAACACATCGCCCAGCGATTTCGTCTCTTCGGTCACGTCCGCACGGAAATACAGGATAATGTCCGCGTCGTGGGACGCTTTCACGCAGAAATACCGGGTTTCGGTGTCTCCGGGAAGCATATTGTTCACTTCAAACCGCCGGTTCGCGTCCGGACGGCCTGCGTATAGCTCCAGCACCGAAGCGGACGGCTTGTCCGCTTCGGGAGAGCCGTTTTCATTGCCGTCAGGATCATCGGCGGTCCCGGCGCCGCCGTTGTCCGGGGCGGACGGGCTTTCCGGTCCTTGCGAAGCGCCGGGCGTTTCCTCAGACGAGGGCTCCGGCTCCTCGCCGATTTGATTGTCCGGCACCGTCACGGTTGCCTGCGCCGGTGAAAGGAACTTCAGATAGAGATACCGCGCCGCAAGGCCGCCCGCGCTGAGTACCAGCAGGACAGCCAGAATGATGATGACAATTTTCAGCCGTGAAGATTTCGGCTTTTCCCGTTCACGATTCTCCATACCCTGCCAATCACCGCCCCTCCTTGATTTTCTTGCCGCTGCGACATAATGCTGATTATGTCATCGGGACATTTTGTCACACATTATAACTCATTATTTATCATACCACAATCTACCAGAATCCGCAACATAAACCACCAAGAAATTTGAGAAAACCAAAAAATCCAAGAAATATATGTCGGATAAAATTATGCATTTTACCGGCACCTTTTTTCGCGTGTTTTTTCAGGGATACCTACAGTTTTGCTACCATTTTTATCCTGTATTTGATCGTTGTTCATAAAGCGGCAGCATGGTTGGCGACATAATCAGCATTATGTCGCCAGAAGCCGGTATGCCTTTTCCAGCCGCAGAACGTGCCGGTTCCCGGATTCCATGGTATAGATCCGCGTGGTATCGACGCTGCTGTGTCCCAGCAGGTCGGCCAGACGGACAATATCCTTTTCCATGGCGTAAAAGGTACGGGCGAAAAGATGGCGTAAATTATGGGGAAACACCTTCTGCGGCGATACGTTCGCCTTCTGGCACAGCGCTTTCATGTCCCTCCAGATGTTTCGGCGGTCCAATGGCCGGCCATTTTTGCTCACAAACACCGCTCCGGCCGTTATGCCGGACTTTTTGATATAGTCCTTTAACATTTTTTGCAGCGGCGCGGGGATAAAAATTACCCGCGTTTTGTTTTTGCAGTTCACCACCGCTTTTCCCGCCCGCACTGCTTCGGCGGTGATGTATTGCAGTTCGCTCACCCGGATACCGGTGCCGCAGATGGTGTGGATCACCAGCGCCAGGCGGGTATTTCCGGCAGCTTTTACCAACCGGTGCAGCTCCTGCCTTGTCAGTTCCTTGTCCTCCCTGCAAAACATCTGCCGCTGGATTTTCAGCGGCTTCACGCAGCAGTCCGTCTGCCCTGTAAACCGCAGGAAGCAATTGAGCGCCGCCAGCATGGAATTGGCGCTGGCCGGTGCATAGTGTGCTGTTAGATGTTCCTTGTAGGCGATGACGGCAGCTTTGCATACACTCTGACCGGCCAGAAATGCCAGAAACCCCAGCACATCCCGCCTATACTTCTCAATAGTCGCTGTACTTTTTTCTTCGATTTTCAGGTGCTGCACGAAAGCGGCGATCTCTTCTCTCATAGTCTATTCCTCCGTAGCGTATGGGTTCTGTTTCTTACGGAATATTGTACAATATTGTGAAAAGCCTCCCGGCGACAGTCCCGTCGTGCCGAAGTATTTATGCAGGCAAAAGACACAAAGAGAAAAACTCACCGCGTTAACAGGAGAAGGGATTTTTATGAGAAAATATACGCCCTGCGGCAAGAAACCGTTGCCCGTCCCGTTATAATAGCAGTGGCGGACAGCGCCGTTGCTTCCGATCTAACCGACGCCGCTCGCACAGCCGCCGTTGTAATATTGTAAAAAGCCCATAGGGCGTTGGTTCCTGCGGCTGCTTCAAATTATGTTTTCTGACATCCTGTTTGACAAACCGTTTATTCGAAGCGGTGCAGATAATGAAAACTTGGATCGAGCCCGGCAGGGGAGATGGAACAGCCCTTGAAAACGTTATGTTTTCAAGGGCTGTTGCTTTGATAAGCCTCACCATATCGGGGGATAGACCGTTGATAAACGTGGAGGAAAAATCCGGGCGAATGAACGGCCTCAGCATCAAGATCATGATCGTCGTAAAGACAAGAATAGTCCTGAGAATACATGTTTTCCAGGATCATAACTATGGATATCACCGACTGGCGGGCTGTGAAAACGCCATCATATAAAAAGCACTTGACGATTTATGATAAACGTGCTATATGTAAAGAGGAACGTTCACGTGCACGGACCAGCAGGGAGGAATGCCGATGCCGGTTACCAGCGGAAAAATAGCCGAGTTGGCCGGAGTTTCCAGGGGAACCGTTGACCGGGCGCTGCATAACCGCGGCGGCGTTAAGCCCGAGGTTGAAAACAGGATTAAGGAAATCGCGCAAAAGCTTGGATATGAACCGGACCGTGCGGGGAAAGCGCTTTCCACCCGCAAAAATCCCCCCCGGTTTGGCGTCCTTATGAATTCGCTCGGCAATCCGTTTTTCCATGAGGTGAAAGAAGGGATTGCCGCAGCGCAAAAGGAACTTGCGGATTTCCGGCTGGAAATTTTGATGAGAGAGACCAAGGGGTACCGGGCAGAAGATCAGCTTGCGGCGCTGGACGCTTTTGCGCAGCAGGACGTGAAGGGCGTTGTAATTATGCCGGTTGACGACCCGCGCATAGCGGAGAAAATCAACGCTTTGTCCGGGACGGGAATGCGCTTTGTGACGGTCAATACCGATATCTCCCAAACCAGGCGTCTGGCGTATGTCGGCAGCGACTATTTCCAGAGCGGACGGACGGCGGCGGGGCTGGCGGAGCTGGTTGTGCCGGGCCGCGCCGAACTGCTGATTGTGACAGGCTCCATCAAGAATCTGGGGCACAATCAGCGGATTTATGGGTTCAGCCGGGAGATGAAGGACCGGATGAGGGAAATCCGGGTGGCGGATATAATCGAGAACAACGATGATGAGGAGACGGCGTATATTGCCGCCAAACAGAAATTGAAGGAGCATCCCGGGATTAACCTGGTGTATATCGTATCCGGCGGGGCGGCGGGGGCGGTGAAGGCGGTTTCGGAGCAGAAACGGAAAATTCATGTTTTGTGCTTCGACAGCACGCCGCAGATTGTTTCGCTGGTCAAAAAAGGGGAGATTACCGCGACCATCTGCCAGAAACCTTTTGAACAGGGATACCGTTCGGTGCGCGTGCTGTTTGACGCCGTGGTCAACGGAGTTTTGCCGGAATCGGAATTCCTTTATACCGACTGCCAGATCAAGATCAGACAAAATATTGAATAGCAAGCGGAGTAAAGCCCGAAGGGAACCCCTGCCGCGACCGGCTTCCGTTCGTTCCCGCCGGCGACTGCCGTTTCCCGCTTATTCCGCCTGGCTCCGGTGAAGAAGGCGGTCCCCCTTAACCGGCCGCTTTCAACAGCCCGTATAATTATACGAAAGGCGCCCCTTTTCGGAGAGGCGCCGCGTAATCCTGCTAAAAACGTTCACGTGAACGATACGTGAACGAAAGGAGACGATTCGGATGAAAGAGTATTTCCAAAATGTTCCCCAAATCCGGTACGAAGGCAGAGACAGCAAAAATCCGCTGGCCTTCAAGCACTACAATAAGGATGAGGTCATCCTGGGAAAGAAAATGTCGGAGCATCTGCGCTTTGCCATGTCTTACTGGCATACGATGTGCGCGGGAAT
>CAJFTG010000120.1 GCA_904419875.1 Candidatus Avimonas caecicola
CCGCAGGTGCGTGGATCTGCTCCAGATAGCCTGCATAGCGGATAATCTGATCCAGCGCCCGTTTCCTGTATTTTGCGATTTCCCCCAAATGGGAATAACCGCGGCCTGACACATAGCTTGGAACATCGATAGCCCGAATTGTTTCTATATCAAGCGTCCCATGCTCCTCTTTCTCAGATTTAATGGTGGCCAGCATATCTTCCGCAGAAAAACGGATGCCGCGCTCGCAGAGAAACCGCAGTTCATCAAACAGGTGGTTCGCCACAAAATGTTCAGCCAAGGGCTCTAAAATCACATCATCCTGATACCAGCCTCCGTGGGCGCAGGAGATCAGTTCACGGTATCGCTTTTCTGTGATCCACTGGCGCAGTATTTCTTTGCTCCCGCGCATCCATGCGTCCAGCCGGGCTTTTGTTTCTTCGGGGCTATCATAAGCTGTTCCATAGCAGGGCAGACCATTGGCTTTCAGCCACATAGTCACTGCCTTACTGAATTTTGTGTAACTCAATGTACGCACCCTCCAATCAAAAGCTCACACTTATTGTCTTATGCTTTCAGTTTCTCTTTCTCATAACTTATTGTTCTTTCAAGTATATCGATAAACCTTCCTTCATCGAAATCACTCTCATAGAAAATTGCTTGCGGGTCACCACTCTTATTTAATTGAAAATCAATTCGTCCCCGTTCTCGATCTATTTGGTAATATTTTGGCCAAGGCATGTATGGATTGGTTTCCTTATTTGCAATGCCATGCTCAATATAATAATAGCTTCCAAAATCTGAGTGCTGTAGGCCAAAAATCAGGAAGAGCGAGCCATAGTCAAAATAAAAATTATTTCCGCGAGCCAGAAATCCATTCTTTTTGAATATATCCCTGCACAGCTTTTGAAACTCTTTTTTATTCAAACTCAATCCTCCTCAAAAATCACGAAGTACCTCAAACTTCTCAATCAGGGCTTCTTTTTGGATCGCACTGTCCGGGAGTGCATCCAGGATACCCCGCAGGGCCATGTAAATTTCATCCCGTTCCTCGGTTTCGATAAAGCCCATCTTGTTGAAGGTCTGGGTATAGTCTGCCACCGCATCCAGCGCCTGGGCCTGGGCGTCCTCGCCCGGTTCAGCGGCCAGCTTCATCAGCTGGGAACGAGTCTTTCGGTATTGATTGGCTGCCTTTTTTGCAGCAGATGCAGGGATATGCTCCGCGCCGTCCCAGCCTCGGAAGGGATTGTCCAGGTTTTGCGCCAGCCACTCCGGTTTCCGGGGTTTGGTGATCTGCAGATCCATTCCCGGCTTGCTTTTCCAGAGCTGCTTTGCCGCTTTTGCCGCATCTTCCGGCAGGCTGGTCATCCAGAACCAGCGAAGCTCTGGCATCTGCTCCGGGGCGGGGATATCAGCTGCGCCAAAGCCGAACAGATCGAAGATGGAGAGGTTCGTCAGTTCCCGGAACCCTCCCACGGCGGAGAAGTTCCCCAGGTTTCCCGGCGCACCCCAGAGCCGCAACTCCTTCAGGTGGGGATGGACAGCGGCCAATCCGGTCAAATCAAAGTCCTTCAGCTGGATGCCACGCAGTCCCAATAGGTTCGGCAGTTCCGTGTGCGGGCGGTATTCCCCGATAAATTGGAGGGTCAAACCGCTGCCATCTTCGGAGGCATGGATAGTACAGGCGTCCGGTCCCTTGTTCTGAAACAGGAGCTGCTCCGTATCCTCACCCAGCCACAGTTCCTGAAGTCCGGTCATGTCCAGCATCAGTTTTCTGATGCTGGTGCCCCGCAGATCAAGTGTCCTCTGGCTGTGGTTCAGCAGGGTCAGTTCACGGATGAAGGGATTGCCCCGCAAAAACTCCAGCAAATCCGGGTGCCATTTCTCGCAGATAATTTCGGAAAGGCAAGGCAGCGCCGCCAGTTCCAGCGCCGAGCCAAAGGGCGTATATTTGTCCATCACCCGATGGCTGCTGACCTTCACCGAGATCCCACCGATCTCCGTTTCCTCGTCGCTCTCCATAGCTTCCTTGAAGGCTCGCCGCTGCTTTTCCGGGATGGCCCGCCACTTCATCTGCAAATATACCTCATAGCCGTCATTCCAGCCACCATAGGAGTGGCAGGGCTTGTCGGTGAAGGGCGGCAGGGTGCCCACCAGCTTATACTGGGGCGGGATCTCCACTGGCACCCGCCGCAGGTGGAGGTCGCGGGACCAGTACATGAAGTCCTTGTAGAGCGGGCGGAGACGGGGCAGTTCCTCCGCTGTCAGAGGGGCGTCGCCCACCCAATCCAGAGAGAGGATCACCGCCCAAGACTCTTTGCTCACTGTGTCCGGCGGAGCAATATAGGCCACCTGACAGGCGGTGTAGCGTTTCAGATATTGGTTGTAGACTGTATAGACCTCTCCGGCATTGGCTTTCATGGCGCTCTCCTTTGTCCTGTCACATTTTTAACCCCGCTCTTGATAGCTGGCTTCAATATCGATGAAGCGCAGATACACGGCGCAGATTTCGCCCTTCGCGTTATAGCCGAAGTAGACGGGGTAGTACCCGTCCCCCCAGCCGGAGGAGAAGATGGGGAGGCCGCAGTCCGTGTCCGGCACCGTCCAGTTGAGCCAGTCGCCGCAGTCTCCCTGATATTTGGGGTAGGCTTTGGCGTTTTCCTCCAGAAGATCGCAGAACAGGTCGTTGTAGGGGTCGATGTCCGGGTCCTCCTCCAGCCGCTTGGCCCAGTAGGTCTTGAAGGCCGCTTGGGTCTGGATATCCGCAACACAGCCCATCCCGGCGTCTACGCCGAAGCCAAAGTAGTCGTCCTCGCCCAGTTCCTCGTCCAGATCCTCTTGGCCCGTCATGGCCAGCTCATAGCGGACGGGCTTCTCCTGGCTGACCTCCACCTTGACGCAGGCGTAGCGGTCGCCGTATTGCTCACTGGGCACCACACAGATCTTCACGGGATAAGTCCCGGCGGGGATCGGCTGGATAAAGGGCAGAGCGTCCTCCAACTCCACCAGAGGGTCACAGGCGATGATCCTCCCGGTGGGGAAATGGACGGCGCCGATGTCCAGCACATCCACGGCCATATTCTCAATCACTTTCTCTGTGAAATGAGCGTCCAGGTCTGTTTTGCAGGAGAGTTTCTCCTTGATGGATTCATATTTGTTCAGCCATTCTGTTGTCGGCATACTCGTTTCCTCCTGTTGATTTGGTTTGAGGATTGGTCAGCTCTCTACAATGCGAACCTGTTTTCCTCCAATTTCAATTTCCAGCTTTACGCCGTAGTCCGCCGCCCACGCGGGGCATTTACTGAGCAGGGCCAGGATGCGCTCATCCGGCTCCCGGTCAAGGGTCACCCGCAAAATCACGGACCAGTCCCCATATTCCTTTTGGAATTCCTCGCTCTGGGTGTGGTTCAGATAGCCCTCCATCTTGTCCAACAGGGCCGTCTGTGTTTCCGGGGAGCCGTCAATGAAGCCGTTGCAGACGAGGGCCATTAAAACTTCCTTTGTCTCGGTTTTTTCCGCCAGAATGTCAATCGTGTACAGATCCCCGAACATATCTTCAATCGCCATCGCCTTCACCGATCCTTTTTGACGCAATCTTTTTCCAAATGCTTGATGTACTCGCTCTTTGCGCCGTCCCAATAGCAGTTCACACACCGGCCATTCAGGAAACGATGGGGACAATTTGGGTAGCCATAGAGGACATGAGCGCATTCCGGGCACAGCCCCATCATCTTTGAAGAGCCTTTGAAAAACAGGCTGTCGCACTCATCACAGACGGCCAGTTCTTTTTCTGCCATGGGGTTCACCAGTCCCGTTCCCGGATGGCCTCCTCGGTGTCAATGGGGATGTTGAACCACTCCAGAATATAGGCCACACTTGCGGCAATGCATTCCCGTGCCACCGTTTCGATCTCGCTGTCGTTCTCGTCAAATTCCTCCTGCAGATCATTGATGCCGCAGACCGCCTCGTCCAGCGTCTCCTGCACCGCTTCGGTGTCGGTTTCGCCGCTCTCCAGCAGGTCGATGACCTTTTGGAGTTCGTCCTTTACCTTGTCTACCAGAAAATCGGGATAGTATTCGTCCTGATACATCTCGTCCAGCAGGCTGTAATTCGGGTCAAATGCTTTCATAGAGATTGCTCCTTTCTCATTCAAACATCAGGCCGTATGATTTGGTCAGGCTGCCGTCATCCTCATGGAAAACACACTGATACAGAGGCTGGCGCTGTGTTGCTTTGCGGAACCGCTCCAGAACCGGAGCCAGCGGCTCACCATTAGGGATGCCGAGAGCATCAGCTACCCGCCGCCAGCTGTCCAGATCAATATTTTCCAAGTTACAGTTACGCTGTCTCTGCCCATATTCCTCCAGTGTTTTGGAGTCCGCATACTCCTTTGCGTCACAGCAGTCGTGCCAGCAGATACAGCTCACAAGCAGGGAAAAGAGATCATCCATACTCTCAGCCAGACGGCCCGCCTCACCTTCACTGCTGTAATAGCCGATGGAGCCATCTTCCAACAGGTGGTATTCTCCGCCGGAGCCATCTCTGGCAAAAGCCATGCCGGGCAGTGTGAAGGTTGCTCGGCAACAGGTGGTATTCTCCGCCGGAGCCATCTCTGGCAAAAGCCATGCCGGGCAGTGTGAAGGTTGCTCGGCCGTCCGCCTCATCCCTCGGGGACAACTCTTCCAGCAGGAAGAAGTCAAAAAGGGAATCAAACTCCTCTGCCAAATCAGGGTCATCACGCAGTGCTTTCAAATAATCCATAACCGTTTTCCTCCGCTTACTGTTGTGATTATTTTCTTATATCTTCCCATCCAGTGCCTCAACCGTTTTCATGGCAACGGAATCAAATTTGCACTGCCGCAGATCCCGTTCAATCAGGGCAAACACATCTGGAAAACACTCAATCTCATCTTGGTACTCATATTTCGCATACAGTTTCCCGTACTCGGAGATCCAGACCTCTGCCGGGTAGTAGTAGCCGATATGACTGATGGGCTGGCATTTTTCACCGGCAGCCTGTTCGATCTCTGCCAGTTCACAGCCGGACATATCCCGAAAGTAGGCATCTTCCAAATGGTTTTTGATTCCGTTGATGAGGTAGGGAAACAGCGCAAACTCAAAGTCCGCCGCCCAGTTCATCTTCTTCTGCGCTAAGTACCACTCACAGCACAGGCCGAAATACTTGCGGTAAAACCGCTGGGTGGTCTTCATCATCGGGACGCCATGATCGGCGTAATACTTCTCCGCAATGGAGATGTCCACTTTTCGCCCTTCCTGCCATCCGGCGTACTCCATCAGCTGCTTGACCTTGCTTCCCAGATCGCCGGAAATAAGGATGCGTTCTTTGATCATGCTGGTTACCTCCATTACCATAGCCGGTCAATCTGGGTATATATCTTATTAGGTTCTCTGTCCGTAAAACTGGTCAATGCGTCGGTAGGTTCCGTAAGCGGCATCACATTCAAAATATCCAGCACATAATACCAGATCCCTGTATCCCAGTCCCGGAACCGCCCATTGCAGACAGCTCGCCCATACTCGCCGGGAGCCAGATCCAGTGCCAGCTCATTGAGGGGCTGTTTCTGCCCGGTCTTATCATAGGTATATCGCTCCGGCATCGCACCGATGTGCCAATCATAGCGGTATCGCACCTGGATTCCGGACTCCTGCTGAATCAGTTCAAAAGGGTGAAGCCGCATTGTGCCATTCGGCTTCCATTCCATCAGCCTGCGACAGTCCTTATCGATCTGAAATCCATCGGGCCTCTGTAAGATCGATACAAAGTGTGCAGGCAGGCCAAAGGGATAATAGGAGAAGAAGTCTTTCGGCAGCCGCATGGATCTGGGATACTGGTTCCGCTGTGCGGCGGCATTTCCGCCCCGGCAGTCTTTATACCATTGCAGGCGGATCTGCTGAACCAAAAGTGCGGGCAGATGATCCAGCTGATGCTTATTCTGTTTCATTACCATACCGCCTTCCTGGCTTGATCCTTCCAATGATGTTCCATGTTTCAGGCATTTACAGCTCTGCTGCAAACTCATAGGAAACCGCAATGATGTTGTAAACTACATCGTATGTAAACAGCCGATAGTGCCGGTAGACGCTTTTATCAAAATCCTCCCGCACCGGCAAAGACTTTAACCAAGAGCTATTCTCGATCAAATCGAAAGAACTGCCATCCAGATGCCCCGTCCCAGCCAGATTTTCATAGGTGTCCAATTCACAGGCAAAATGGGTCAGCACCCGCCGGAAGGTGAGTGTATAGGGAAACCAGTCTTTTTCGTCCCTGTGCCGGGAGATCAGATGGCCATTGATGTCCCCCGTAAAAGTCAGATTGTCCATGCCATCCAGTTTCACCTGATCCAGATAGATGCAGTCCCGTCCCTTCAAAACACCGAAACAGGTATTAACAGCAGTCGCTTTCTCCATAGGTAACTCTCTTTCCTCAGTTCTCATGGTAATACAAAAAATCTCCTTACAGCGGTTCTTCCATCATCTCATCGTTCTGATAATAATGGTCTTTGTCGCGGGCCAGATGGTCGGAAAGGGGAGGCGCGTCCAGCGGGGTGCATACCGTGAAGCTGTCCCGGTCCGCTCCCTTGATCTCCCGGTTGAGGTAGTACACCCGCTTGGCGTCGCGGGAATACCAGTGTCCAAGCCGTTCCCAGGAGGCCAGGTCCGCCTTGGGAAGCTGCTTCCCGTAGGCATAGATCCGTTTTTCATCTCTGGCAAAATAGGTGTCGCCCAACGAGCGTAAGGAGGAAACCTCCACGCCCTTGATGATCTTCACCTTGCCGTCCCCGTTGTGAAAGTAGACCTGCCGGCTGTCCTTTGCATATCCCTGGGGCGCGCCTGAATCGTTCCGGCCGCCGTCCAACACCTGGAAAGCCGCCAACTCTGCGCCGGGGACCCGCCCGCTGGTGGTGTAGACCGCCGTTTTGTCCATTGCGTAGGCAAAGTTTAACACCCGAAACGATGCCGGGTCTGCTCCACGCAGGCGAATCCCGCCGAGAAAGCAGGCCGTAGAGGATTTGCCCCAGTAATGCCAGCAGCGGAAGTCTTTTGGGGCAACCCCTTTCAGCAGGCCGTTTTCATATAGACCGGAGAAATAGACGGCTCCATCCCGAAGGAAGAACTCGTTGTCCACCGGCTCTGCGTTTGTGATCGGCTGCAGCAATTCTTTCTCAGCTCTCATGGGTGATACAGAAAATCTCCTTGTTCAAGTCAAAGTAGACCACCATCAGCTCGTCGGTGATCTCCGGATTGAAGGACAGATCCAGAATGAAAGCCTGCTGATTCATCTCGCCGTCCACCAGACTGCCAAACCGCTTGAGCCGCAAAAAGTCCACCATCTCGGCAAAGGACAGCTTGGCCGGGTCGGTTCCCGGAAAAAGCTCCGCCGCAATCTCCGGGCCTACCTCGTCCCGGTGGAACTCCATGAAAAATGTCACAACGCTATGGTAGGGGCTGCCCTCGTCTGCCAGCGCCGCTTTGACGGCGGCTTTGGCCTTTTCCGCCAATGTCTCCGCTTCATCCAGCGCCTCTCCCACCGCATCCATGGCAGCAGGATCAGCAGTCAGTTCTTTCGCTACATCGAAGAGAAAAGGCAGTCCCGTGTCCTCGGGAAAGTGGAAGATCTCCTCGCCGGGTGTATATGGTAAATCAATGCGTTTACAGTTCAGTTTCATCATGGTATCCTCCTTACCCCTCAATGTGGGCATCCTTGAGGCCCTTTTTCAAGGAACCGTAGACCGTCACCGCGTGGTCGGTGAACATTCCGTCACAATCAAAGAAAGCTGTAAAGCTGTCGCCGGAGGTGACGGACAGACTCGTCATGCTGATCCGCCGGGCAAGTTCTTCCTCTGTGATGGGGTCTGTTTCCGGGTCACGGGGGTTTTCCTCATCCTGGGAGAGCCAGTCGTTGGCCAGCCCGGTCAGGTTCTTGGCTGCAAGCTCCCGCATGGATTTGTCCCAGGTTTCACAGTCACAGAGCAGCTTCTTGGCGGCACTGCGTGCGCGGGTCCAGGAGGGCTTGCTCTCAGCATTGACCTCCAGAGAAAGGAGCACATCTTTTCCGCACCACTGGATTTCGCCCCCGAAGGTATCATAGTCCTTGTCCAGCTTCAGCTCACCCAGCGCCTCGTCTTGGATTACCACCGGCTTATGGTACTCATCCAGAACGGCCTGAAGCTCCGGGCAGTCCTCATGGGCCTTGACCACCTCGGAGATGCACCAGGGCCGCACCGCCAAATTTTGTGCCCATTCTTCCTTCATCCGGCGGATTCTCAGGCGGCAGATTTGTTCGTTCTGGAAGCGGCCCCAGCCCTTTTCACTGTTACGCTCCTCATCGGCAACCGGCCACTCCAGCCGCTCCTCTTTGGCGCTGATCTTGCCGGTATCGCAGAACATCATCCCCAAGGTGACTGCGGAAAAGGACCAAAAGCCGCCCCGGCTGTGGTAGCCGCCGCCTAAGATTCGATTGATGAGGGCGACCACTTCCCGCTCCTCCGGCTCGTACATCTCATAGAATTCTTCAAACATCGGTGTATCCTCCTTTACAGCCCTTCCAGAACTGCCGCGATCTTGGGAGCAAACTCCGTGGAAACTTCCCGCTCCAGTACCCCTCGGTAGGCCAGCACCGCCTGCCAGGAGTAGTAATAGAAGCTGTAGAACAGGTCATCGGGGAAGACCTCGTCCTCCTCATAGCGCATCTCATCTTCTTCCTCGTCGTATTCCTCCGACCACAGATATTCTTCCTTCAACAAATCGGAGAACAGCGGCAGCGCCTCGGCGTGTTCCATCTCATCTCCATCGTGGAAGCACTGGAGGATGCAGGCAAAGAAGTCCAGCAG
>CAJFTG010000121.1 GCA_904419875.1 Candidatus Avimonas caecicola
AAAGGCGCTTTTTCTTTTGCCTAAAATTTGAAAAGGAAGGTGCGATATGACAGTGGAGAAAATGCAAAAAGGACAGACTGCCCCCTTGGCGTCTGTGACAGGAAAAATCAGTATTCAGTTGATTGACGATTTTCCAAACCATCCGTACTATGTGTTTGATGACGATGACATGTTTGAGCTTACGGAAAGTATCAGAAAGAACGGTATGATCACTCCTCTGATTGTCCGTAAAAAGGGAACCCGATATGAATTGATATCCGGGCATAGAAGAAAGCATGCTTGTGAGCTGCTTGGGCATGGCGAAATAGCCTGCAGCATTGTAGATGTTACAGACGACGAAGCCATAATTATGATGGTGGACAGCAATTGCCAGCGCACGAAGGTTCTTCCGAGCGAACGCGCCTTTGCATACAAGATGAAGCTTGAAGCAATGAAAAGGCAGGGAAAGCGTTCAGATCTAACTTCTGCGCAAGTTGCACAGAAGTCGGCACGAAAGACGTCACGGCAAATCCTTGCTGAGCAGGAGGGCCAAAGCCAGGATCAAATCAGGCGCTATATCAGACTGACAAACCTTGTGCCGGAATTGCTGGAGTTTGTTGATCTTGAAAAAATCAAGCTTTGTCCGGCTGTTGAGTTATCATATCTCGACGAAGAGGCGCAGCGAGACGTGGTAGACATCATTGATGAAACCGAAGCGTTCCCGTCTCACGCACAAACAATACGTCTGCGAAAAATATTTGAGCAGGGGAAACTGGATTATGAATTGGTGAAAAAGATTCTGAAGGAAGAAAAACCAAACCAGAGGCCCAAATATCATCTCTCATACGAAAGGCTGTCGAAATATATTCCTGAAGGAATCGATGGCAGTCACGTTGAGGACTTTGTTGTGGAAGCGCTTGAATATTACGCAAGTCACAAAAGAAAACGGGGAAAACAGACGGCACCCGCTGGAACAGGTATGTCTGCTGCTTCATGACTTGAGATATCAGAGGTTAAGGTTGAAATACACCTTAACCTTTTTTGTTAGAACGCTGTTGTAGTATGCCCCCCTCTGCTTATTTGCTTTAATGAAGAAAATCATATAATTCAGAGGCATCGGGCATATTCCGAATTTTATTCAGCGCCCGTGCTTCAATTTGCCGTATGCGTTCGCGCGTCAGGCCGAGCCTTTTTCCAACATCATCGAGACTTTTATTTCCTTCGCCGTCGAACCCATAACGAAGCAGAATGATTGTACGTTCCCGGTCATTGAGCTTTGACAGAAGCTTCATGATTTGCTTCCGGCATTCTTTCGTGTGAAGCTCGCAATAGGGATTTTCGTCAGAGATAAGAATATCGAGAGCCGTGCCATTCATTTCTTTGTCCGGCTTCTCGTCTGTCGATATGCAGTCAAAATTCAGATTCTTTATTCGTTTTATATGTGCAAGGGTAAAACCGGTTTTATCCGCAATTTCATTGTCGGTCGGATACCGCATGCATTCGAGATAATATGTTTGGGTAATATTATTGATCCTGGCAATATCCGCATAAGCGTGCTCAGGCAAACGAATCGGCTGGGATTGTTCATTAACATATCGTACAATGGAGTTCCGAATCAGAAAGACAGAGTAGGTGGTGAATCGTGCGCCTTTTCTGTAATCATATAGGTCAGCAGCTTTCATGAGCCCCAAATTAGCCTGCTGGATTAGGTCTAACAGGGGAAGACCTGTCCGGATGTATTTTGCTGCAACAGAAAAAGCAAACTTCAAGTTACAGTTGATCAATCGCTCTTTTGCAGACATATCGCCAGAAGCAATTCTCTTCGAGAGCTCTACGGTTTCCTCGTGGGAAAGCGTAGGATATCGGTGGATCTCTTTTATATAAATCTGAAGAGAATCCGCATAAAAAGAACTATGACCATCGTAATACAATTTATCATTGAAGGATGGATGTGATTCTTCGGTATTGGATTCATCATCGAAAGCGATTTCTATATCGGCTGCTGCGAGCTCTGGAAACTCGTTTGCCTTTTCCGCCTTCTTATTGTTTGTATTTGGCATATGGTTAAAGAAACACCTCCTGTTATTTCGAGCCAGCCGGTTTCAACAAACAGAAGGCGTCGCAAATACCGGATATATAGGTGGGAAAAAATCAATGTAAGCTTATAAATAGTCGCGCAGCCCGTCTATATCAGGCATATTGCGCAATTTGGCTATGGCACGCACCTCAATCTTTCGCACGCCTTCCCGTGTCAGATTCATCCGATTACCGATCTCTTCCAATGTCAGCGGGGAGCTATCCAACCCAAAACGAAGCATCAGAACGGTTCGTTCCCGATCACTCAATTTTTCAAGAAAACTGTGAATCGTTTTGAGACGGTCGCTGTTTTTGATATCAGCGAAAGCATCCTGCCCGGTATGTTCGGTCGATAAGGTGTCGAGAATCGTTCCCTCCATATCTTCGGTCGGCTGCAGGTCTGTGGATATAACAGAATAGTCGAGTGCCTGCAAATATTTTACACGCGCTATACTAAAACCTCCGGCTGTGGCGATTTCAGCATCGGTTGGAGCCCGTAAGTGTTCAGTATAGAAGGTTGTGCGGATTTTTCTTATTTTCGTTAATTCAGCGGTAATGTTTGCGGGCAATTTAATCAGGCGTATTTGCGTGTCTATGTAACGAAGGATCGAACGCTTGATCCAGAAGTTAGCATACGATGTAAATTGCGTGCCGCGATTAGGTTTATAATGGGAGACCGCCTCTATGAGTCCGAGATTGGCCTGTTGAATTAAATCCAGCGGGGGAATGCCGGTATGTATGTACTTTTCAGCCATTTTGGCAGCGAATTTCAGGTTGCAGACAATCAGGCGTTCTTTGGCTTCTGCATCACCATTCATAATCTGTCTGACCAGTTGAAGAGTTTCCTTATGAGAGAGCGTTGGATATTTGCTGATTTCATCCCAGTATAAGCGGTGCGGGTCGGGAATGACGGGGTCTCCATTTTTCGGTTCTCTGCGTATGCTGGAACATTCCTGTTTTAACTCATCTAAATAAGAAAGTTCGCTGTCCATGTCATATACTGTGTCGAGAGATTCCATTTCAGGAAAAATAATTGAGACACCAGCCTGTTCAAATTCAAGCAAGATAGCTTCCTTTTCCTCTTCGCTGAGATTATATCTTGATAATTGTTTTAATATGGTTTCAGACTGCAGAAAGCCTTTTCTGATCCCCTGACTCATAAGGGCGGCAAGCAATTGCTGCTTATTTTGCTTGCTCTTTGATTTTCTTCGCATATAAACACACCTCCAATACGTCCTATTATTAATATACCCATGAAAAATTCGAAAGTCAACGAAAAGGCTAAAAAGATTAAAAAATAACCTATATACAAAGCGTATATAAATTGAAAATCCAATTATCAAGTGCTAATAAGATATAATAAAAATCCGGTTTCAGGTTGACAAAGCTCTTTCTTGCTGGTATATTATATATGGAAATCTGTCATAGTAGAGTTTCTGGCATATGTCGCTCAAATTGGTGAAGAATGACATATACAGAATGATATTTTTGATATTTTAAGGCAACGAAAACGGATTAGACAAAACAAGCAGAGTTAAAGGGGGTGGTATAATGAGTCAAAATGCCAGGGTCAAAGGTGAAGATGTATTAAGATATTGGGCTGATCAATATTTCCTGAAAGATCTGACGCCGTTTCAGAAGAGGTTATTTGATTGGTGGGTCAACGAAGGCTTTTTCTGTGTATCGAATTTTCAAGATACGGAAAGTGGGACAAAAGCGGATTTGATGCTTTTGGTTGGAGATTCGATATATCAGATACTGGGGCATTCGGATAGTCTTCCGCCGGGGAAAGATTCTGCAATTGAGATGAGGCAGAAAGAAGGCTGGGAGTTGCTGAAAAGCAGCTGTGAAGGGTATTGTCATGTAGAAGATACCCAGGGGAACCATAAAAGAATCGAAAGGTTAATTGATGAAAATATCCGAAATTACAGGATATTGGAATATGCAGGCAGGGAAAGAGCGGACGGCAGAAGGTATCTGAAGTCGGTAACGGTAGAGATCTATAAGAAGAGGTAATTTCCATGAGCGATCTATCTGAACTTATACAGAAGTACAAGGATAATCCGACGGACGAAATAAAGGATAAACTGATTTCACTCGTTATAGCCCGGGAGGACGCCAAAAGGCATCAAGAAAATGACACAAAGGAATGGATGGAATTCAGCAACAAGATCAGAGTACGGAAACGGAAAAGCATGGTGTATGAGATCATTGAAGTTTACGCGCTCCCCTGCGGGCTGTTTTTCTGCTATCAATATCTAATTAACACGGGGGATTACTCGGCCAAACAAAAACAGGCTTTAAAAGAAAATAACGCGGAATATATGAATGAAACGGATGACGAGGAATATCTGGTTGCCATGTCGATTGCTGCTGCCCGCAATGTGGATGAAAAAGACATTGCCTATATTGCCGATGGTGAAAAGGATATGTTGCGCTGGTGTCAGAATCAGGGATTATGACTGACCTTGAAAGCAAAAGTATGTAAAAGAATGCAGAGACGTCAGCTGGATTTATTGATAAATTGAATTTTTGGCGTTTACGGCGTTTGTGAGCAAAACGGAAATTTTTCGATGGCTAAAACCTGAAAAACAGCATTCGTATGGGGAAAATCCGTGCCGTCAGCGGAGGGAAGGAATATTGAAAAGTTTGAAAACGCTGCTGAAAAGCCGCAGAAAGGCAATAGCTTTTGTAGACTATGAGTATTGGTACTATTCCTATAAGAACCTTTGGCATATGACACCGGATATGGAAGCATGGAGAAAATCTTTATCCGAGGAATACCAAATAGAAGATATCTTTGTTTTTGGAGATTTTTCATCCCCAGCGTTGTCAAAAGAATTAGAGAAAATCAGATGCGTTCCCAATTCCATTATCGAGACGGAGAGTTTTTGTGCGGGCAACAAGAAAGACATGACGGTTTTTGTCATGCTGGATTATATCTATCAGGCGGCCAATGATAAAAATATCCATACATATATTTTGGTCACCGGCGACGGACATTTTCAACCTGTGGTGAAGTATCTGGTGCAGAAAAAGCGGAAACAGGTTGTCGTATACGGCGTGCAGAATTCTTTCAGCAGACAATTGCAGATGTCAGCAACACTGGCCGTTAGTATGCCGGCAAACGAAGAGAAAATGGCAGCCTATTACAGGATGATTATAGAAGATTTAAACTATGTGGCGGATAAACCTGCAATCATTGCGACTTTTTGGAGTACAATTGAGATGGTTGCAAGGAAAAACAGCGTACCGTCTGAAGAAATACACGATGCAATGCTGAAAATGATGGAAGAAGGCTACATCAGGCAAAAGGAACGGTTTTTATCTTTTAACAGGAAAGTACGTGTCGTGTGCGTGGATTGGGAAAAAGCCATAGCAGATAGTCTGTGGGAAATATAGCCTGTTTAATCGAAATAGAAAGATAATCAATTTTTTGGAGGTTAAATCAAAATGATTTATGTATGCAGAAGCTGCAAATTTATATTCGAACGGGTCGGAGAAATTGAATTATGCCCCGACTGCGGAAAAAAGTCGGTTCAGGAAGCGAATGAAGAGGAAAAAGCTGAATACATAGAAAGGAAACAGCACCCAGAGGAATGGTTTGATAAGTAAAGATAAGTAAAGAATACATTAGACAGTGAAAATAGATCATTGGAGGTAAAAACAATTGTGGCTCAGACATATGAGGAGAACACAATATTAAAGATCGTAAATGAAATCAAAAAATCCGGATATGATCCATATGATCAGTTAACGGGATACTTGCTGACAGGCGACGAGAAATATATTACCCGGAGGGGTGGAGCAAGAGACCTAATTAAGACGATTGACAGACAGAAGTTAAAAGAATATTTGGATACAGCGGGAAATAAAATGTAGTTTGCCAGAGGCGCTGCTGTCAGTCATAAAAAGCCTGTTCTCAGTAGCATATGTATTTCAGGCGTGTTTGCAGTTACAAAAAGACCGTACTGTCATCTTTGACAGTACGGTCTTTTTGGCAGGATGCCTGCTGTTCAGATTACACCATCAAAACAAGCAAATCCGAACCTTGCGCCGGTTGGCGATGAGTTCGGATTTGTTTTGTTTATTAACAAATTCTGCATGTAGAGCAAAAGGATGCTCCTGTTTTCCCGGTTATACGACGTGGTTCTGTATATTCATATATTTTTCCCGAATATTTAAGTGATATGTTGCTTGGTCGCTCGTTATGTGTTAAAATTAAATGACGATATAATAAGATGCTTTTAGCTAAATATACGCAAATCGGAAATTTATCCTCAATCGTGCTCGGCAATGCGCGATATATGCTTGAACTGCGGCAGATGCACACGGGTTAGGCCAATTGCTTTCAAAGGGGAATATTCTACTTATAAAAATAAAAGGCACGGCAGTAAACGGGGGGGAATGAACAAATGAAACGGTGCTGGGGTATTTTTATGTGCGTCCTGCTTTTTTGTTTGCCGGTCGGCGCCCAGACTGCCTCCTGCCTGTCTATCGGCTCGTATACAGCCAGTCATGAAACTGTGGAAATCGCGGTGTCCCTGAAGGGGAATACAGGCTTCGTCAGTTACCAGATGGACGTCGTTTATGATGCAGATTTTCTCCAGCCGATCGAGTTAAAGGGTGGCCTCGGCGGTACGCCCACCTATAATCTGCAGGGAAGCAATGCCGGGGAAAGCTGCGTCAAGGTGGCATATGCAAGTATGGGGTCAGTCAAGGACGACGGGGTACTGTTTACGATCCGCTTTCAGGTCAAAGAAGCTCTTGAGCCCGGTCAGTCCACCCCTTTGCGGCTGAAAGCGGTCCGTCTTTTTTCGGAGGATGGAGCGGATATAAAAACGACCGTGGAAGATGGAACCGTAGCCGCTGCACCGGCATCGCCGGGGTCAGACAGCCGTGCCCCCACTGATGAGAGCACAGCCACGTCATCCGGCCCATCGGCTACCCCGCCAAGTACAACCACCTCGGGCAGCCGGCTAGCGACCCAAACGGGTTCGGCTGATGAAACCGATACAGCATCCCAGACCTCGGGACCCGTGTCCTCGCCTACGGAAGCGACGCCTACTGGGAGCCCATCGGCTCCGGCGGCTCAGTCGACGGCATCGCACTCCTCGGCTTCAGCGGGCGAACCTGGACAGACGGCAGTTATCGACCATCCGGCCTCGTCCGTTTTGGCAAAGGCCCCGCCGGCACAGACGTCCTCTTTGCCTGTCGTCATATTTTGTTGTATTTTCGGCGGCGGCGTTGTAGCAATTGGCGCCGTTCTGGCGGTATTATATATGAGGAATAAGCGTCGGAACTCGTCGGATGAAGCGCCAAACGGACAGTGAGGCACCGAAGACCGGCGCGGCCGGCTCCCGGGACATAGTCCGGTGAATACAGGGCACAATTTTCATTCACATATATCACACATATGGTAGAAAGGGTGTTTGGACATGCTGAAGAAGAAAGGGAAACGATGGCTCGGCCTGCTTCTGGCCGTGTCTATGCTGATTCCCGGCAATGTGACGTCTGTCGTATCGGCAGAAGGGATCGCGCCTGCGGCGGATGATGGCGTCTCTCTGGTGGAGGACGCCGGGCGCCGCAACTTCTCCGTACCGTCGGAGGAGAAGCACGCCTACGATCCGTTTGCGCGTCTCGAAACCGAAGAGGCGACCGAGGCCTACCGGGAGCAGGTGGAGGTTGCGGAGGATACCATCATCTATAAGCAGACCGAGAAAACCGGCCTGTTCCGCTCGACTCCCCGCCCCGAAACGGATGAAGGCGAGCTGGAAAGCCTCGGCATCGCGGTGGATACCGCGCAGGAGCTGAACCGGCGGAAGGTTGATTCCGGCCTGTTCTCCACCACCTATGAGGTGACCTATGAAGCGGAGCTGGACGGCGACGTGTGGGAGACGGTGGACAGCCTGTCCCGGCTGGACGGCATTGTGGACGCTCAGCCCGACTATGTTTACCACACCACGGCCATCGGCGTCCCCGACGCCACCACCGACCCGGACTTTGACCGCCAGTGGTACCTGAGCGAACTGCATGCACAGGATACCTGGCAGGAATACGCCGGTATGGGCATTACCCCGGGTATGGAAACCGTCGTGGCGGTCATTGACACCGGCGTGGACTATACCCACCCCGATCTGCAAAGCAGCATGTGGGTCAACGCGGCGGAATACGGCGGCCTGCCCGGCGTGGACGACGACGGCAACGGCTATGTGGACGATATTTACGGCGTGTCCACCGTAGGCGGCACCCGCGACCACACCGGCGACCCCATGGACGACCATGGGCACGGCACCCATGTGGCCGGCATCATCGCCATGACCGCCGGTAACGGGCGGGGCGGCGCAGGGCTTGCCTACGGCACCAAAATCATGGCCATCAAGGCGGGCCAGGCTACCGGCTCCTTCGCTGACACCGACATTGCCGAAGCCATCCGGTACGCCGTCGCCAACGGGGCGGACGTCATCAACATGTCCTTCGGCGGCTACGGCCACTCCTTCCTGGTGGAGGAGGCGCTGCAGGACGCGTTCGGCTCCTGCGTGCTGGTGGCCTCGGCGGGCAACGACGGCATCCCCACCTCCGACGCGCCGCCGGAATTTCTCCGAAAGGCCGACACCTATCCCGCCGGGTATTCCTATGTCTTGGGCGTCATGGCCTCGGATCAGAACGGCAATCTGGCCGACTTCTCCAACTGGGATTATTACGGCGATCTGAATGCGGAATATGAGCTGATCGCCCCCGGCGTGAACATTTTCTCGACCCTGCCCGGCGGGCAGTATGCCCCCTGGAGCGGCACCTCCATGGCCGCGCCGGTGGTGTCGGCGACGGCCGCCATCCTGCGCACCAAGTATTTTGACAAGGACCTCTATTCCTCCCGGTTCATCATGGGCCAGCTGGCCAGCGCCACCGAGGATACGGTTACCTATGTCGATATGCTCGAGGAACCCCATACCTACGCCGCCCTGAATATCCAGGACAGCTTAAATAACCTGCCCAAGCCCAACCTGTCGCTCAAGAGCAGCTACCTGTTCGACGGGGAGGACATTGCGGCGGGCAATGACAACGACGGCATTGTGGACGCCGGGGAGACCATTGACCTCGGCCTGGTGCTCCGCAACCAGTGGGGGCTGGCCACCGATATCACCGTGACGGCCGACGCCAAGTCGGACGCCGGCATCGAGAACCCCAACGTGGAGTTTATCAACGACACCATCCAGATGGAGGACGTCGGCACCTTCAGCGAGCAGGACAACGATTTCCGGTACGACGGGGACTATCTGGAGGGGACGGACAACCCCATCCGCTTCAAAATCAAAGACGATACCATCAACGACGCCCATATTGCCATTAACCTCCATGTCTCGGCCCGCAACGGCTTTGACGAGGAGGACGCCACCGTCTACGGCTTTGATTTCACCATCACCTTCTACGTCCAGCGGGGTCGGGTGCTCAAGGGCCGGGTCACCGGGGACATGACCCTCACCAAGGAGGATTACTGGATCATCGAAAACTCCCTCTATATCCCCGAGGGGGTGACGGTGAACGTCGAGCCGGGAACCCAGATCCAGTTCTGGAGCTCGGAACCCGAGGGGCCGTATGACGAAAAGGCCATGGCCTATATCCAGGTGGACGGGGAGTTTTACGTCAACGGCACGGAGGAAGAGCCGGTGGAGATGTTCCCCAGCACCGCGTTCCAGGATTATGGCGTGGATATCCGGGGAGGGCTGGATACAGATTTGGTCGCTCACCCGGAATCGGAAGCCAGGGGAACAACGGTGCTGCAATACGCGAATATTCTCAACCCCATCCTCAACATCAACGAGGGGGATCATCTGAACCTGGTGCAGGATCCGGACAGCATCAAATATCGATATTTTTCCGGTTCAACCATGTACGAATCTACTGTCGCTAGGCTCGTCGTGCAGCGGCTGACCGATTCGGTGGCCCGCGCTCTGCGGCGTGGCACGAGTTACTTTAACTTTTATGGGAATGCGGAGCGGGTGCTCTTTGACGGCTGCAGCATAGCGGCCGCTGGTAAGACGTATTTGCTGCATTGCCGGCCCACCTTCACCCAGTGCGCCTTTGTGGGGAACCAGGCGGAGGCGGGCACCGGCCTGGGGCCGGCGTCCAACGTGACCAATCCGGGCGAGCCCTTCCGCGGCGTTTCCCACGAGTTCTCCCGGGTCTACACCGTGAACGGCCGGAAATATGTCCTGCTGGATTATGGAACTAGTTCTCTTTCTGCTTTCCCGCTGTATCTCGGTTTACAAGCCCAGAAGGGGGATGACGTTTCTTACGGCAGCAGCCAAGACTCGCAGCTCTGGACGCTGTTCAACCGCCTGGCCGAAAGCCGGGGCGGCACCCTCGCCTGCTTTGGTTCCGAGGAGGAGTGGCAGGCGGTGCAGGACACCGTGCTGAAAGATCTTTCGTCGCAGATCCCGGGAGGAAGTTCTAAAGACTTCACTTTCGGCCTGACGGCCGATCCGCAGACCGGGGAACTGGGCTGGGTGGACGGTTCCACCGGATATTTTCCGGAGGGAACCCAAGCCGGCGGCTCGGCGGGGAACTATTATCCGTATGGACAGTTGCAGGTGACCAGCAGCGGCACCATATATAAAAGAACTTCCACCTCCGTTTGCCCGCGCCTCCTTTTGGAATATCCGGACACGGTTCCGGATGAGGTGATTACCGCCCTCTACACAACGGAAGAATACCGGGAGGCCCTGCCCGAATGGCAGGAAAAAGCCTTTCATGGCAACGCGGTGCTCAACCGCCTCCTCAACCCCGACATCGCCGCCTGGATGAAGGTTCGAACTGAGGTCTACGATGGT
>CAJFTG010000122.1 GCA_904419875.1 Candidatus Avimonas caecicola
TTATATTGTAAATTATAATACAGAAATATGATTTTTACAAATCAAATAATCCCCAAAGAAGATATCTCTAAAATTTGCCATATCGGGAAAGGCAGATGTCAACGCCCTTGAAGAAGTTGTAGAACTGTACAGCGATGACCCGATCCTTTTTTCAATGGTTTTGTGAACGACCTTGCGGTGGCCGAAGCTCTGGCGGACGAAACCTTTTTTGAGGTGATGTCCATGAAAGGCCGGCACAAAGGCCGCTATTCCTTTAAAGCCTGGCTTTACAAATTGGACGGAACACCCCCTGGATCATCTGCGCCGACAGGCACGATTTCCCCAAGCACCGGTGAAGGAATTGGAAAACCTGTTGCCGGACAGGGAAAGCCTGGAGCAGCAGGTATTGCGCATCGAACAGGATCGTCAGGTACATCAGGCTTTACAAAAACTTCACGGGGAGTATCGGGAGATCCTGCATCTGCTATATTTCGAGGATATGCGCTGTGCAGATGCAGCTCTCGTACTCCGAAAAAGCATCAAGCAAGTCGAAAACCCGGCCTACCGGACAAAAAAGCGTTACGATCCACTTTTTCGTCAGGAACAAATATTATATGCTGTATTTACAGGAACTCTTCGTTAATCGTTCTGGTAATTCCACTGACGAATATATTGAAAGACGGCGATGTCAAACTACGAGATGTTTTTCGCGTTGCATTGCGCATTACCTACGAAAATTCGCTCCGGCGGCCATTTAAGTGCCTTCTCCGGATGCACAATGCTTTGTCCCACTCTATGCTATGGAACTAAGAGGAACCTGGCGGCTTTGAATTAAAACAGGGACACTATTTCCAGAATCAGCATTCTTCTGCGAAGTGAACATCGTTAGGATGGTTTCCTCGGTTC
The DNA here is from genome assembly GCA_904419875.1 of Candidatus Avimonas caecicola. GTDB lineage: Bacteria > Bacillota > Clostridia > Oscillospirales > Acutalibacteraceae > Avimonas > Avimonas caecicola. The sequence continues at coordinate 886 of CAJFTG010000122.1, forward strand.
TCTTTACTGGTGGCCGTCTCGCTGCCTCAGCGGTATACCGAGACAAATGAGCTCAAACTCCAATAAAAACGAAGGTTGACGGCCGCTACCAGTATAGAATCAAAATTTGGGGCTTTGCCAACGAGAATAAGCATGATATTTTCCACACAGCAATTGCCCGAGCCCACATCGTTTACCAACGAAATTTCATACACGGATGTTCTGACTGAACGTTGGCCGACTTGACCAAGTAGTTTAAAACCTCTTTTCGTCAGCAGAACTCTAATGATAATCGAGATGCCCGATGCAGCTTTTCGACCTGCTTTTCGTCCGCAGGCAATAAAGATTTTTAAATTACCAGCCCGCAACAATGCACGCGTATCCTTTGCTGCTGACGAAACCGAGCGCACTGTACACACGCTGGCTATTGCTGCTTGCTGCATTTCCACTGGTTATGTTTACTTCCATGCATGCCTGATCCGCAGACGAAAAAAGATAACAGCCGGTTCGTTGCTCATATATAATGCCATGCTGATTGCTGCGATAGCGCTAAAGCCATCTTCTTAAGTTCCGTTTTTGCCGTAGCATTTTCTTCAGGAACAGATATTGTGTGCTAACTCGCCAGCGATCCCACTGACGAATATATCAAAAAATCAGTCAGTATCTCGGAAATACGCCTCCATTCACATTTGACCCGCGAAAAACGCTCCGACAGCCATTTTTGTCTCCCCTACGGCTGCACAATGCTTCGTTCCACCCTGCGCTGTGCAACCAAGAATGTCCTGTCGGTTTCATCATTTCGGAGGCGTCGCTTTCAAAATTCATGTGTTGCTCCGTCTGAAAATTTCGTCAGGGAATTTTTTGCAAAGGCCCTTGTATGCGGGCGCCTTTTTATACCGGAATGAAAGAACTCCGCCTCCAACAAGGATGGAGGTTTGGCTGTTAAAATATATATATAACAGAACCTGAAGCGCCGCTGACGAGAATAAGCCCTGGTATCTTCCGCGGATCAATTGCCTGGGACCGGAGTTTCTGCCAACGAAATTGTATATAGGGATGTTCTGACTGGGCATCGGCCGGCTTGGCCGGATGACTGAATCTGTTTTCGTCAGCAGATTTTGCTTGCAAATATCATGAGTCGATCCGCATTGCCCTGCGCCTTTTTAATCTTTTCGCCGGAAGAATCGCCCGATGCGGCTTTTCCGCCTGTTTTTCGTCCGCAGTCAATTCCTGCCTTTGGCGCCCTTTCGAATCTTACAGAGATTGGCCGGTTCAGGCGCTGCTCAACTGTCTGCAGTCATGTATGTGTGTTCTTATTTTGCTGACGAAAAGGGCTTCTCTGTCCAGCGGGTTGCCAGCGAATGGACAATAATCCACATCCGGATACAATTCCTAACGAAAACGAGCGCATTACTTACTCGACTGACCAGACTTTCCGTTCCTCAAACCCTGTCTGCTGACGAAAAAGGCAACTGCGATCCGCCGGCGGCGCCTGCGTGGAAGCTGAGCACTTCTGGCTGAGCTCTGTTTAGCATTTTCGTCAGGAACATGAGTTTGTACGCCGACTCTTCAGCCTCTCTTCGTCGATCCGCTTTGCAGCGCCGCTGACGAGTATATAAAAAATCTCGATCCAGCCTTCTGAAGTGCACTCTTCACGCTTTATCTGCAAATTGCCTACGAAAATCGCTTCAGCGGCCATTTGGACTTCTTCTCCGGACGCACAATGCCCTGTCCTGTATTGCGTGCCGGATCCAAGAGGTTTCCATCGGCTTGAAGCCGATGCATGGAAGCCAAGCCGAATATATTCCTGCATTGCTGCAGAAAAAGAGAGAAGCAGAATTTTCGTCTGGAAAACTCCCGTGAACCGCTTCCCCGTATCCAGCGCTCTGCTGCAGCTGTACATCAAGGCTGGTAACCAACGCTCCAATAAAGAAGATGTCCGCTGTGTCCCAAGAGCCTTCGGCTTGGAACTTCGCCGAAAGAGATATACGGCTGCTTGGACAGATAAGTCAAATCCTCTTTTTTTCGTCAGGAGAGTCTGATAAAGCATGCCGGCCGGGTCTCGAATGCTGCGCATCCGAACCGGCTTTTGCCTACCAAAATGATCTTGTATTGAATATGTACGTCGACATCGTCGATCCACGGCCTTTAATATATTATTTTCGTAAGCAAACGGCACATGATATCTTTTCCTTCGAAGGTACGCGTGCTGTTTCACTGACGAATTTCGCAATTTGATTCGGATTTCATGAAGACTCATCCGGACACTCCCATCCCGATGTGAGTTTCGTATGCGCAACCGCTGGTTCGCCTCGATAATATTGCTACGCGCAGAAACACTGTATCTATACGGAAAGTTGAATGCCTGGCGGCCCTTTCTATATCTTGCCTACGAAAATGTGAAAAACTGTTTTATCCCGGGATGGTACCGTATTGTCCAATGCTCCTTACGAAAAAAAGCCTTTATCGCTTGCCGGTTTTTATTAATCATGGACCATATTCGTGGATACCTTGTCCTGCTCTGTTTTTTCGCCAGGCAGATGATCCTGAGTCGCATCTTCTGTTTCCTCATCAACCCTCCTGCTGACGAAATTGTGAGTTGCTGCGAGCCCGCCGCATTGCCTGAATCTGCCGACGAAAACTTGCTTATTTCATTTAAGCTTATGGTCCATGGGATCTTATCTGAAAGTCTTACGGCTTTTTTCGTAGGCAGCGCTGTCGTTTCGATCGGGCCCGCCGACAGGGTAATAATAAAATCGCTGACGAGAAATGTTATGTTCCAAACGGCGGACGCCTGCCCAAGGCGCCTTGCTTAGCTCCTATACTCCATAATTTCTCGTCAGTATAATCTCTTGGCAAATTGGCCTGTGCATCTGGAGTTTTTATCTTTTTACCGACGAAAAAAATTCTTTTCAGACACAGCAGCTCCTGGATGAAGAAATATCTCTCCAGACACATCGCTATTGAATCAGCGAGATGTATATGTAGCGTTTGCTGACGAATATGCAGTTCAGCTCCCGTTTCGAATGCCAAGCTCAGCGAATGCTATATCTATCATTCTGCCGACGAAAATTTCGTCATCTGTCCTATTGCAAAATATAGGTTACCGACTCCGGTCCATGGGATCTCATTTGACATCTGCACAGTTCTTTTTTTCGTCAGCAGCATTGTTGGTTCACCTGTCTCAGCACCCGGTTGCAGGCGCCATACCCGCTTCCGACATCTTGCAATTTCTCGTCAGCAAATTCTCTTGATAGATTTATTTTTTTCTCCGGGCTCTTAATATCTCTGCTGACGAAAAAAACGCACCCTGATATTGATGTGTCTCGTGCGATGAATCCTCCTCAGGAAACTCTTCACTCGGCTGTCATTTTTCGTAGGCGGCGTTGCCGGTTCGGCTAATATTAACGGGATGTACATCCCGTATTTGCTGGCGAAAATACAATTCAATTTTTACTTGGAACCTCAATATAATTCGCGACCCAAACGACAAAAACTTCCTGACGAAAAAGCTTGTCTCGATGGCAGACGACCCAGATAGCCTGCCCGAAGATATACGTTACATTTGCTGACGAAAAAAAACTCTCCTGGCAGCTGAGAATTCCTTCCTCCCAATTTCCGCCCGCTCGGTTGTTATTTTCGTAGGCAGAGCAATTAACACGAGCAGCTCGCCGAAGGCGCCTTTCCGCTGCCTGCTGACGAAAATACATTTCTTTTTATTTTAGATCCGGGTACGCCGGTCGTTCCATCCCGATGTGGATGCGATCCGCCAGTTAGTCATCCTGCCGTCGGCGCGGATTTTCGTCAGCGGCGTTTGCCCGCTCCCGTGCTTCGGATAACAATCGTTCCAGTTCCGCGATTTCTTTTTTTAGTTCGCGGATTTTCATGTTGGATTCGACCTTTGGGATGTATTCCCCGCTGTTCTTTTTGCCAAGATAGATTTCTTTCCACCGGTTGTTCTCACGGTAGCGGTAATACTTATGCGGGCCGTGCGGAAACCCCCGCTTACAAATACAGTTTGGTCTTTGGCAGGTGACATACTTTTCCACAATTTCACCTGTGTACTCTGGATAATAGGTCAGCTCCGACAGTTCCGCTTTCAGGCACTGTATGTCCTCTGTGTAGGTTTCAATCAGGATTTCGTCATAAGTCATCCAGCCCGCTCCCTCTCCTTATCATTTATTGCTTCTTTCCCATTGTCTACGATATACCGCAGTCTTGCATAAGAAACAAGAAAACAAGCCGGGGCAGGTTGGTCTTCCTTCTTTAATGGGTTGCAGTCGCCCTCTCATTTCCGAATGACAGTCATTCCGCAGGCGACTGCCCTGTTCCGGTATGCGCGTCGTTCCCATATGATATATGCCCGTCATTTGGGAATGAAAATCATATGCAGATTAAGCGCAGCCTCTCTTTCAGATTAAGCTATGCCATGCCTGTCATTCCGAAATGAACGCCTTTCAGATTCGGTTCCGACTTTTTTGCAGATTAATCACGGCTTATGCCTGTCATTTCGAAATGTCCCGCTTTGCGGATTAAGATTGGATTACGTTCAGATTTAGTCCCCGTCATTTCGATATGACCCGCTCCCTGTCGTTCCGATATGATTCATTTGGATTTTTTTCAGATTGGTTCGGATTCCTCTCGGGCTAAACTGTCGTTTCGGTATGACTATCCCGCTCTGTCATTTCGAAATGATTATCACCCTCGCTCCGAGATGAGGTCTCACTTTCGTTCCGGGATGACACATTTAGATTCCGCTTTGATTCCTTTCCGATTTTACTTGGGTCAAACTCTCGTTTTGATATGAGCGGATTCCCCCTGTCATTTTGAAATGACTATCACCCCCGTTCTGATATGACCTCTCCGCTCTCGTTTCGAGATGATTCGATTTGTTCTCGCTCTGATTCCGCTTCGATTCAGTTTCGTCAAAACTCTCGTTTTGATATGACGGCCCTTTCCTTTCGATATGACGGAGGGATTGCTTACCCTCTTTTCATCTCAAAACGATACGCATTTTTCTGTCATTTACGAACCGATAATTTTATCGTTCTTTCACCTTACCGCCTCCTCGGAAAATGCACGGAACAGAACGATAATTTTTTGCAGGGAAAAGCATATCAAAAGGATAATCATCAGGCAAAAAAGCTCTCAGAACTTTATCATTTCAAACTGAAAAACGATATCTAAAGTTTTCTCTATTGAATCATATTAAAAATGATTATCCCCGCTGAAACGGTTTTACAGACGTTCTGCTATCATTTTCAAGCCATAAACCCGGCCATACATCTCATTTTCAGGTTTTTTGGATATAGAATCAATAATTAATCTTTAAGGGGGACTCTGTAAATCAAATTCCATCCCGACCAAATCTGCTCAACTGCGTTGTGTCCAGAGCGTCAGACTACCGGGCTGGTTTTTCCGTGTCCATCCGTGTGTCCAAACACCGTTTGGTACCGTGTGTCCAATCCATAGGCCATATGCAGCAAACCCATTGTGTCCAAACAAGAGTCCATACAAAGGAAAGGCCGATGTGTCCACATCAGTGTCCCTTCTTTTTTTCAGTCTGTGTCCGGATCTCTGAACCCCTCGTGTCCAATACATAGTCCATAGGCGATAAGTTTTTGTGTCCATAACGGACTTTCGGCTTTTAGATTTGTGTCCATAGGCCGGTCCAAATCAAAGCTTTCCGGCGTGTCCCTCTTTGTGTCCATATACCAGGTTTCGTTTCCCAATAAGCTGCGTCCAAATGCACCTGCATCTTCTCTTTTACCCCCTTATCTTTTCTTGTATCCAAGCAGCCTTCTTCGTATTAAATTGATGAAAGCATTCATTGGCGAAGGAGGGATCTACTTGAACGATGTCAAAAGAAAAGCGCCGCAGAAAACAAAAATATCAAAGGAAAAGATAAAAGAAGCCATCTCAATCCTGGATGTCGCCGAGAGGTTTTCTCCCAAAATCAACACCAGGACAAAACGCCCGCAGATCATTTGCCCGTTCCATTCCGATAAAAATCTAGGTTCCTGCCGAATTTACACCGACAGCAACACCTTCAAATGCGAGGCCTGCGGGGCGCACGGAGACACCCTTGCCCTTGCTTCCGGCTACCTTGATATTCCACTGAATTCAATGGATAATTTGCTGGAAAGGATTGTTTCGGAATTTGGTCTTATCCGTGAAAATGTTTGCGACCATTGTACATCGTGGGATTACTACCGCGGGAAAAGGGTCCCGGATCGGTTAAGCTCCGAAGAATATAAAAGGCTTCTGCTTGATGATCACTATTCCGTCCCTACCGAGTTTGAACAGATCGAATATGAAAAAGACGAATGGGACTATGTCCCCTGCCGGTATACCCAGTATTATTACAGGTCGCTCGCACTACAGGATCCGGAATTTCACGACTGGGTGGTCTGTACCGTATCAAGAAAATACTGGCTAAGATATGCAAGTATGTTGCTATTCTGTCAATCCCAGGGATATGTTCTAATGGAAGACGTTATTCAAAAAGCGATGGACGATTCTATCCGGCTTCTGAGAAAAGGGTTGATGGATAAACGTCTTTTCCGGAAAGAACTGAAACTTCGGAATATCCTTCTTAACGAACAAATTGAAGAGAGCCTCAGAACGGCGCGAAACAGATCAGACAGCGGAAGATCCGCTGTCTGATCACTTTTTATATGGTTCTTATTGTTTTCACTACGAAATCTTATCGTGTTTATTGACACCTTTGATTTTTTATGGTATAATATATGTGAAAATAGACCATTTGAATCAAAGGAGAAACACAATGAGCTTCTATAAAATTTTTACCCTGATTCTCATATTCGCTGTTACCTGCTTTTGCGCAGTAAAATGCATAGATCAGCTGTCCTTTATGCCCTACCTTTACACGGCGGGCTGTCTGAGCTGCGGGCTGCTCGTACTCTTTGCAGGCGGTAAGAAAAAATGCGGCCGTTCAAAATAAGCCTGGAGGAATATGCCAGAGAGAATAACCGGGACGATCTTTTGGCTGAATATGCATCCGACAATCCGATACGTCCTTCTCAAATCAGCAAAGATTCCCGCCGGAAGGTAAAATGGATTTGCAGTTACGGCCACGAAGAAATCGCCTCTCCCCGAGACCGTGTGCTGCGCGGTTACTGCGCCGTCTGCGGAAAAGAAAGAAGCGGTTCTTTTGCACAGCGATATCCCGAACTGCTTCAGTTTTGGAGCGAAGAGAATAATCTGGATCCATATTCGACTTCTCCGTCCTACACCGGGTTCATCCTTTGGAAATGCCCTCACGGCCATCAATGGAGACGGCGGCTGTCACAGCAGCTCCTGATCGGCTCCTGCCCCATATGCTCGATGCTGAAAAATCGATTGGCCGCGGCAAAACCGGAATTAGCGGCACTGTGGGACAAAAAGAAAAACGCCGGCATATCGTTCCGCGATATTCCCGCCTATTCAAATATAAAATACCATTGGAGATGTTCTCATGGACATTCTTTCACTGCCACACCTGCCGAACTAATGCGCCGGAAAACAGTTTGTCCCATATGCAATTCATTTGGATTTCTGCACCCTGCCGCCGCTGCAGAATGGCATCCACAGAAAAATAAAGGGAAAACGCCGTTCGACTATTCCGCGTCTTCGCAGGCCACGGCATGGTTTATCTGCGCACAGTGCGGCGCGGAATACCAGAGCCGCATTGCTGCCCGAGCAATCAGGAAATCGTCCTGTTGCCCCGTCTGTCGTAAGCAAAAAAATGTGATTTAAAAAAACAGCACTTTTATAAAATCAAGAGAGGGCAAAGCCGAAAAAATCGGCTTTGCCCTCTCTTGATTTTGCTTTGCCAGCGTTCCTGACTACTTCTTGTCCAGATACTGATGCGGGCGTTCTTTGTGATACCTTGTAGTCCCCAATTTTCTCATACTTCCCGTTGGAAGAAGTTCCAGCTGTTTCCGCCCAGTAGCTGTTCCGTGTCCATACGTCGTATGCTCGAATGCGCTCGTCTGGGCATTGCAGGGGATCATTCCAAGTATGACTATCTGGAACGGATATTTTATGACCGATTCTTGTAGAAGAAGACTTGTTCTTGACCTCTTTTTCAACATTTTATGTTTTTTGAAGGTTAAGCATTTGCTTTTTGCAGTTTGATTAGCTGTTCCAATCCGGCAGCTAATATTCGGATAGTTTCAAACGACCTTTACATTCATTCTTCATTTTCTTCTTCATTCATTAATTCCAGCGAAACCCGCAGCGCACGATTGATTTTCCTAATATCGCTCAACTTGTTTATGCTCCCTATTTTTCGGCGGAGCATGGATTTGTCAATCGTCTGTATTTGCTCGCAAAGCACAATGGACGGGCAGTCCACCCCTGTATCCTGTTGGATCCGTACATGTGTGGGAAGCTCATGTTTATGCTGTTTTGTGATCGGTGCGATTATCACAGTCGATGAATTCAAGTTGCCTTTATTGTTTTGCACAATGACGACCGGACGAATACCGTATTGAATCGATCCTCCGATACGCGGTAAAAAAGCGATATGAATATCTAAACGCCTTGGCTCATTTGCTGTACCCGCCATATGACTCTCCTCTTTGGTCTGTACTCTTTACCATGTAGTACCGAGAGCCCTGTTGAGATTCAAGAAAACTATAAACGGTTCGCCTCCATTTCAGAAGCGAACCGTTTCTTCGTTTTCATTGCCGCCGCTATATAAAGGCGGATTCATAGCCGATTCAAAATACTGTTCCAAACCGTGATTTAACATGGTCTGCAAGAAAAGCTCCACACGCTTCAGCATCGGCATTAAATTCTTGTCGTCAAGCAGAATATTGACCTTCTGTTCATATCTAGCCGTGCCTTCCCCGACTATGACGCCCCCGTTTTTCGTAATTATTGGAATCCCCCATCCGTTTGAAATAGTAAATGCATATGGGTACTGCATCTTCGGGTGATACATTAACTCAAAGGAAGTTACGCGGCGCTCTTTTAGATTATCCGGATTGGCATATTTGTCGAAATTCAAAATTTTGAGTTCAGAATAAACCTCTCTCGCCTTTTGCAGTTTTTTAAGCTGCTCTGAAAGCTCAAGGATCATCCGTTCCAGGACAGAATTTTCTCCGACATACGCCTTTTGGGAAGACAGTTCCAACTGTGTTGAAATATCTGCAATCCGCTGAACAATCGCATCCGAACATAAGCACTTAATATCTTCCGCTATTTTCCCCAGCTCCTGCAATGCGGTGCCGATCATCGGTTCTAAGCTTTTTTTCAACTTCTGCAAATGTTCAAGCTGTTCCCTGCACCGGCTGTATTCTGCAGTAAGCGTTCCTTTGACACTTTTGACCGCGGAATGCAGCCGAAAGAATTCATCCGGCGTCAGATTATAGAAGGCGTCTACCGCCAGATCGCCGGTTCCCCTGCTGTAATCCTTGGCGTTTACTCTGATTCGGGATATCATTGTGTGAGGCCACGCCATTGCTTCCTTATAGTAACGTGTATCGTCCATAAATTCGAGTAACGCCTTTTGGGTTTTATAAGCACAGATTTGCTTGCTGTTCGTCTTGCCTGGCATTAAAATCACCTCGCTTTGTCCTCTTCACCGTCATGCCGCCTTAAAATCCAGCAATGAAATCTGTTTATACGCCTGACCCCGATAGTAGTTCATGGACAGGGAGCCAACGGCCTCTATTTGCTCCGGCAAATCACTGCTGAGATACTTTTCAGCCATTGAAAACCCTATCATCGAAAAGCCCTTAGCATACAGCTTTAAATGATTGCGGTTTGCGCCCAAAAGGTCGTATGCCTTATCTGTATTCAGCTGCGTCAGCAAGCGAAAAACCGGTTTGGGAACGCCTGCCCCAAACGGCTCAAGTGCCTCCATTTCTGCAAACAGTTCTGCCGTAAGTTCGTCTGTGCTGATTTCCATGTCCCAATAGAGCGCCGGTTCAAAAATGGATTCGTCCATTTCGGTAGCCTGCCGGTTGATCGCCGAGCGAAATAATTCCAGCTTTTCCGTATCCGCTTCCATACTCAGGCCAGCTGCCAGCTTATGACCGCCGAAAGCTTTTAAATAATCTTTACAGCAGGTAATTCCATCAAGCATATGAAATCCTTCAACAGAGCGTGCGCTCCCCGTCCATATCACTTCGCCTTCGATGTTTTTCTTAGGTGTAAAGACGATAGCCGGACGGTTGTACCTCTCCCGAATCGTTCCGGCGAGAAGGCCGGCAATTCCACTCGGTGCATTCTCAGCACAGACTACGATTACTTTTTCACCGTTTTGAATCCGTTGTTCCACTTCTTCCTGGATTGAACAGAAACACTCTGCCTGTAATATTTTGCGCCGCTCGTTGGTGGCCGTGATATTCTGTGCCAAACGCATCGCCGTCTGTGGCCGATCCTCCAACAACAAAAGAAGCGATAATTCGGCTCCCCTTTCTTCCAAGCGTCCTGGGGCATTCAGGCATGGCGAAATCCGGAAGGCAATGTCTTCCGCCGTAATATGCTGCAGATCCGGCATAAGCGCAGCGATTCCAGGCCTTTCATACATACTGCTTCTCATTAGCCGCAATGCCCGCTTCACAATAACCCGATTTTCACCAATCAGAGGCGCCACATCGCCTATTGTTCCAATCGCCGCCAAATCGACCAGAGCCATTGCATAATCGTGCTCTCCCGCCTGTTCCAGCATAAAATGCGCCACTTTCCAGGCCAGGCCGGCTCCCGTCAGCTCCACGTAAGGATAGGTTTCTCTCGGAATATGCAGATCGATCAGGGCGTCTGCCTTTGGTAGCACATCCCCCGGCTGATGATGGTCTAAAATGACGATATCGCATCCGTTTCCCTTGACAAAGGCAGTTTCCGCTACTGCCCTTACTCCGTTATCAACCGTTATGAACAGGTTAGTCCCCAGTTCCATCTGCTCTTCAATTGCTTTTTGGGAAATTCCATATCCTTCTTCGATGCGATCCGGCAAGCGTACATATACCCGCGCTCCCAGCTTTCGCAGAGCCAAAAACATAATTGCTGATGATGTAATGCCATCCGTATCGTAATCGCCGAAGATACAGATTCTGCTTTCCCTGTAAATGTGCCGCCAGATAATGTCTGTAGCTTTTTGGATATTTCGGATCTGTGCCGGATCGTGCAGTTCGTCGCCGTGAAGAAATTCCTCCGCTTCCTGAACAGTCTTAATTCCTGCCTTAGACAGTGTCAAAGCCGTCAGCTTTGAATACCCCGCTGCTATAAAAGCAGCACAATCTTTTTTTGTTTCACTTTGTTTCCAAAGCATTTCAATTCCTCCTTCATAGCATATAAATTCAAGTAATTATGAAATACTCGGGAATCGCTTTGGAAACAAGAAAACTAAAAAGCAGCGTCTTTATAATAAAGAAGCTCCTTTGGCAACACAATGTTGCTACAAAGGAGCTTTCTTCATTGCAGGAAGTTCCTATTCAAAGTCTCTGTATAAATTCGACAGATCCCGAATCCACAGCTTTTGCCATATCTTTGCTTGGTTGACTGCTTTTATTTCATCCTCATACAAAACATTGGCCAGCGAACTGTTCCCATCTTTTCGTACCATTTGAAAATAGTCTTCTATGGATGGAATCAGCCTGATAGGAACAAGACTGCTCCGGTTTTCCTCGTTCATATTAACATACGGCAATGGCTCAACAAGCTCATTATCATAGAGAATAAAAACATGACGGTAATAGCGGCTGTCTGCGCCTTTGTAATAGCAAAAAAGTACGCTAACTTTTGAAAGAGGATATAATTCGGGGATCCGCTCTGTAAGCAGATGAAACACGTTATCATAACATCGTTGTTCATGTATGAAAGCCTGATATTTACGGGCAATCAAATCAGATAACCTTTTAGAATAAGCATACATTCTATTTTCCTCCTACTCGCTGGGAAGAGACTGTACCTTTCCCGATCCATATCCCGGATCTGATATGTTCATATTTCTTCGATTAAGTAAAGCTTCCTGTAATCTACTACCAATTCAGCTTCCCCTTCTCCTTCAAAGTAAGCAAGTACGTATGGTTTCTTAATTTTTGCGCGATATACACGAGGGCTTTGGCTAAACCGTTTTGAAAACCATTCCGCTGTATGCACATCCAGTGTCCACGAAAGCGCCTTGATGCTTCCTCCTTCGCCGATTCCTCGATAAACCAGAATTTCATCGGGGAGGTCTTTAAAAAATTGCAGTTCCCTTGCGGTCATTAGCAGATTCTTGTCTGCCTTTTTAAAATAGCAAATCATCTCATAAGGCTTGACATCGGCATCCCTGTTTGGGAACTCCATATGTACCCATAAATGCGCCAAGAAGGTGGAATAATCCGAAACACTTAAATACATCTGAACAAGCTGGAAAAAAACTGCCCAATAGGGCGGTTTGATTAAACTATAAAGCGAGGCGAAATCCGTTACTTCCTCAATGGCCTTTGTTACTACTTCTATCGCTCTGCCGTATCCAGCCGGTTTTGTTAAGTCCAAACAATGAATACTTTCCTCTTCCCGATAGAAGAAGGTCGTATTTTGAAAGAATGGGTGGTGGATTATAAAAGGGACCAGTTCATCAATTTTAAAATCAACATACAACAGCATTTTTGCAACATTCTTTACTGACGCAAGATCCGTTTCTTTCATGCGAAAACCTCCTCAAAACATTTTGATCCAGTTGAGAATACAGGTCAAGAGTTTTGCGCAAAAAGGTTTGCAGGTTCTGGCATGAATGAAGTCAGCCAGCAATGGAGGTATCCTCAATGGCAGCCTCCAGGTGCTTCATATTCATGTATTTCTTGTTGCCCCACTGGGTGCCCGCCACATGGCGCAGTCGGGCACAGACCAGCATAAGAGCGGAATTACCGTCCGGAAAACTGCCCACCACCCGGGTGCGGCGGCGGATCTCCCGGTTGAGTCGCTCAAGACAATTGTTAGTGCGGATGCGTGTCCAGTGTTCGCTGGGGAAGTCACAGTAGGTTAACGTCTCTTCAATGCCGTCCTCCACCTTTTTACGCTCCCTCGCACCAGCTCTTTGAGTTCGCTCTTGATTACTTCCTCATTTAGCTGTACAATCTTCTCGGACATGGTTTGTAGTCTCCTTTCAGAATGGTTAGTGTCGCAACTTCATTCTACCAGAGTTCTGCAATCCTTGTCTTTTTTATTTTTGCGAAACTTATTCTACCTTATCTCAAATTTTTGTCCGACCATTATATCGTGGGCGACAGTTATCTATCTTCACGACCGTATTGACAAGGAAAAAAAGGCGTGGCCGGGACTGAATACCATTGCAAAGGATCTGTCTCTCTCCCGAAGCACTGTAAAACGGGCAGTCAAAGACTTGGAAAAA
>CAJFTG010000123.1 GCA_904419875.1 Candidatus Avimonas caecicola
TGTTTTTTATGAAAATTCTCAAGCTGCCTTCAAATAGAAAGTCGGAATACCTATGGGTTTATCGCAGCCAACGTTACAATATGTCCGGCATCCTTTGCTTCCCGTCACCTCAAATCGCCTGTTTTGTATGGAAACCATCTGGCCGTTTTTCTTCCGGATAAAAATAGGTTTCCTGACAATCACAAAGTCGCCTTTTTTAAACACCCGCATATGCCAGCCTCCCTTGCTTGTGAAAAGTTTCCGTTCTTAAGCCTTTTTCTCTGGCATATCGCAACACCTTCTGCATCTCCCCTATCAACAGATCCCCCTCATAGGCGTTGTATATCGTTTTGACATATATATTGTCAATTCCGACATTGACTGCCAGAGAAATTCCGCTATCCTCATCAATAACAACTACGTCTTCGCCGATCCTGACTTCATTGATTAAAAAATCTGCTACATCCGTATCGGCAAACAAGCATTCGAACACATAGTCCAGATGGGCTGTGTCCATCCCGAAAAAGCGGCTGAATAAGCGGTCGATGACGTGCAGGCCGTAATCCACTTCGATATCATAGCTTCCCATTTTAACCTTCATGTGTATAAACCTCCGTGTAAATACAATTACCCCGCAGGTTTACACACTTGCGGGGCTAAATCTTTTCCCCGCCAACGTGTGCGGTTATGGATTTTTCTTATATTCGTCCAATGCGTTTCTAAGATCCCCATAGTGATGCAGAAGAAACGTCGAAAAGAGCTGTCCGCAATATGGGACGCCCGCCTCCTCAGGCCAACGGTTTTCCTTATCAGGAATCATCAGTCTCAGTACGGGTTTCCCGTCAATATCCGGGAACTCCTGAAGTTTTACGGAGCAATCGAGATAAAGTCCTTCAATCAGATCGCCATCCTTAAAACGCTCTCCTCTCGCCACGCGCATTCCCATTGTGTTCAGCAGTCTCATGATTTCTTCCCGTTGATAATTCAACACCAGTTGGAACTCCATATGTCCATACTTCCACATCCCATCCGTATGCGCATCGCACAACTGCGGCGGAAAATTATATTCTACCTTTCCACAGCATTCACATGGAACCCCATTGGTCATATAGTGAATTACCCAGTTACATTTTTGTTCTGCCATCTCGATCATCCTCCGATTATGTTTTCTATCTCTGCATCCAGCAAAATATAGCATAATGCCTGCAAAACGGTTGCCGTTTCATTTGGCTCAATCCCGTTTTCTTCCAGGCAGCGCATGGCAGCCTCCACTTTAAATTTGGTCAGTAACGTTTGTACAAAGCCCTCTTTTGTCGGTACCTCTGTCATTCGAAACTGTGGTTTTCCGCGATAGGAGGGATTTGCAAACAGCGCCCTGGTTTTTTGCAGTTCCTTTTCGAGCGACGCAAAAATCGTCTCTACCTGCCGCTGTGTATACCGGTATGACGCTAAAGCCGAACAGTTCCCGAGCTTTCGCAAACACGACATAACGGCATCCGTCCTCGCGAAAGCAACGCGTCGAAATCTTTCTGCTTTTATTGTATCCGACTGTTTCATATGTACCTCCGTTCTCCTATACCCCGACTTTGATCCGATTTTTCTTGCCCCATGCGTGAAGGAATGAAATCAGAGCATCTCTCAAAGCCTTGTTAGAGTCATTGATTTCCCTGATTTGCCGATTCCCCTTTCCTCTGATCTGCAGGATCCTATCCTTCCCGTCAAATTCCATGGTAAAAAACGGTTTTGCCGGCTTATCTGCTCTTCTCAAAAAAAGAACCACGGATTCCTCCATTAGAACAGAAGCCGCATAAGCACGGACACAATGTCCGAGTTCCTTGCTCTCCACAATCAAATCGGCGGATGACTGCGGAAGCGTAATGCAGAACCGACTGTTTGAATAGCAGAGCTTCTCCCATTTTTCATTCACTCCCTGAAAATTCAGGATATCTATTTCATCCTTCTTTTCGTTCAAACGTTTTACCAGAAGATCGTGCTCTTTTTTCAGGCTGTCTGGATACATATCTCCCTTTCTGCTCGGCATATGTCCGTAATATTTTGCGTACATCGTCAAGTAATCGTGCCATAGTCTCATCCCTTCCTCCCATGGGCACCCTTGAAGCTGCCATACGCTTTCAAGATACGTCGCTAAACACTTGATCGTCATCGGGCGTTGTTCCATCAGCCTTTTCAGTTCATATATGTTGCCTTCATCTCCTAACCGTTCTTGATACAGAAGCAGCGTATCGGCATCGACAGCACCGTCGAATCGATTCAATTCCTGCAAAAGCTTCACTGTAGAGGCAGATAAATCATGCCGCTGAATCAAACCGTAATTCGCCTTACTCAGCTCCATCTTCTGCCAAATATGCCTTCTGTGCATATTTGTGCGAAGACTGCCGTCGCACACGGAATCGATCAGTCGGCTCATTCCGATTTTGAGCAGCGTTTCGATCAATGGATAATGTCCACGCTGATTCAAATAATTCACCACATTGTATTCATCTTCTCTGGAACTGAAAATCTCTTTCCGCTTGTTCATAATCAGAAAAACACCGATTTTTTCAAGGAATGTTCCCCTGATATGGCTGGCATTCTCCACAAACACAGCATCGCAATATACACGAACAAACCCGCTTGCATCCAACAGCCAATCCTCCCCTTCTTTCTTCAGCAGGCTATTCACATCGCCGCTTTGTGTATATATCCAGCGGTATCGTTCTCCTTCATCCTCAAAATCACGCAGTACAAAGTAGTCCGTGTAAATTTCCAGCCGATTTTCGCCGCATTCTCCACAGTATTCTTCATTGACAGGAAACTGTGCTGTTAATCTCCTTCCCTCAGCCGCTGCTATTGAATCGTATCGTTCCGAAGCGGACACAAGCTTATCCAAATATTGCAGCAACTCTTCAAGGGAGTGTACATCGCATGGGAATTCTTCCAATCCATGGATATTTTCACAGGGAATTTCCCCTTGCCGACTCAAACAAAACCAATCCTTCAGTCTGCTTGGCTCAGACCGGCCGAGTCTTCCCTCGCTGTTTTCATACACCAAAGCCGAACCCATTGCTCGGTTTGGGCTAACGATCACACATTTGGCGGTGCGAATACCGATTATTTCGCCGTACCGAACAGACAAATGAAAACGTCTGAGCACATGATACGGTTCTCCGTCAACCTCCGTTTTTTCATAATAAACGAGGCACGGCGTGATAATGGTATCGTTATTCCCCAGCACTTGCGTATAGCTGCAATGACTGTCATCAATAAAATGGGCAGAGTTTCTCCAGCCGGTTTTTGCTACTGTACAGGAAAAACCGCAATGAGGACATCGTAGCTTCTCCTTGTCTTCTTCTCTCGTCTCCTGATACATGAACGCTTTTTGGCATCTGTCGCATTCCATCGTGAGCTCATTCCAATAGATGTTCCTGCCGTTCTCATCCTTTTTCCATCTGTATTCTCTCTTAATGGCATGAAGCGCAGGCTTGCATCCATACTTTTCCAAAAAGAGAGATTGAATAAACTCTTTCGACTTGGAAGCCATTATGATCTCCCTGATTTTTTTCATTTCCATAGTAAACTGCTCCTTCACATATGAAATAGTTGGTATTATTCATATATAAAGGAACTTGTTTTGAAACAAGAAAAACTCCAGGGACTGCTCCCACACCCAAATTTGCGGATTTCGCTCCGCTGTCCCGCGGCGGTTCAATCTACAAAAAAAGGCCGCATATGCGGCCAACGATGTGCATATTGAATTCTCATTTTCTGCAATTGAAAAGCTCATTTCAGAGTTTCGAAAAAGAAGCAATACGGGCAAATAACAAAATCTCTAAATTTATACGGCGGAAAGTCAATCGACCTTAAGCCGATTGAAAATCTTTAAAATCAGCAGGCCCTCCGTATGCATACTGATATCCATTTCAAGACAGCCTGCATGGATTGCCAGTGCAAGGCTTTTTCGTGATTTGACCGAGGCAGACTCAAACTGCTTTGTTATCATTTCAACCAATCCGGTTTTCGGCATAAATTCCGCCTTGGAAATCTCATGCCATTTTTCTGATAGAGTATCCTCCGCCATGTCGCTCTGCTCGTCAATGAATGCGTTTATATCGATATCTCTTTCTATCAGCACATCGAAAAGCCCTGCCTCCGTCAATTTTTCGATTAGTATTTCTTCTTCTACATCGCCGTATCCATGGATTTCATATTCATAAATCATATTTATCCTCTCTTTCCATATGAGGTTGATAATGCACGGAGGCCGGCCGTCAAGCCGACCTCCGCATGTTCGTTAAAGCAAAGATTTCATACCATTGACCTTAATCAGAAGTTTAGAGCTGTTTCCATTGATATCAACCAAAATTGTGAGTCCGTCTGCATTGCGGCTCATATATCCGTTCGCCTCATAATAACCAAAGCTTTCATTTTCAGGGTAAAACAGCATAATCGTAACACCGCAATTATAGCCAAACAGTTTCCCCTGCGCAACGCCGGATTTTGTAATCCTCCCGTTGAAAACCGTCGTCTGTACCGGGACAACAATATTTTCCCCCTCGACAGTTACCGTAATGACACCGGTATTCGCATCAATTTTAGATATGCGTACTTTTGTTTCTCCGGCATAATCCAGAGCTGCATCATTATTCTGTCCATCATCTTTCGAATTATTGTCACTGTCATCCGAGGTGTTGTCATTGTTGTCTGTGTCTTCATCATCATTGCCAGTAGGAGGTGTAGTCGGTTGCTGATCATCCGGCTTTTCACTTGTATTGCCATTCTGACCGGGAGTGGAACTCGTTTCGTTGCCTCCGTTGTTTCCTGCACCGCCGTTATTATCGTTATTTCCGGCATTACCGTTGTTGCCTCCACTATTATTTCCAGTGTTTCCGGCATTGCCGTTATTGCCGCCATTGCCATTGTCTCCATCATTTCCGGCATTTGTTGAGATATCATTCACAGATCCGGCGCCATCATCAATATCGGCGTCCATACCGTCCAAATTTGAGCCGTCAGGACTTGAATCAGGCGTCGTGCTTAAAATCGGCTGTCCGCCGGAAGGGTTCCGGGCATCCAATCCGCCACGCGTCATCCGGTTGAGTCCGAACAGCAGCAACCCGATAAACAGGAGAAAAAGCAGAACCGCGATAACGATAAGGATTATTTTCTCCCTTTTCTGCAAACCTTTGCTCTCTTCGGTATCCACTGCCGTATCGTCCGTTTCCGTTTCAACAGCTTCAACCTCTTCATTCATTTCGACATTTTCCAAAAGTTCCTTGTTTGCCATTGTAGATACACTCCTTCATAAAATTTAAAATAGGGTATTATCTATATGGCGAAAAATCCGGTTGAGAAACAAGAAAACTTCCTAAATATAAAGGCTGCAGAGCAAGGGCTCTCCTCCGGCCAAATACAGTATCCGATCCCTTTATCTTTTCTTGTTTCCGGATAACAATCTTTGTATTACGATTAGGCACCGAAAGTTAAATTGAAGGAGGTTCTTTAATCAAACAGAGCATATCGGCGGGTGCGGCCGCTATGCAAAAAACAGGAAATGAGGATGAAAGCATGATTATGGATTACAGGGTTCTGCAAATGCATGCAACAGAGGACGCGAAGGACTACATCTTCCGCCCCAGCCGTGAGCTTATTCTGTCCGCAAAAACGGTTTACCCGCCGCCGCTTGAACTATACGGCGCTGCGTATACCGGGAAGGCCTCCGCGCTTGATCCGGAGGAGCTGTATTGTATTTACAACGATGATTTCCCACGCAGGGAAAAAGCACGCAGCTTATCGGTCAGCGATATTATTGAGTACACCTTTCCTTCTGGCGAAAGACTGTATCTCTTTTGCGATTCCTTCGGATTTGATCCGGTAGATTTCGGAGAAAATTACCGCGTATGCAAAGAGGCGGAATATCTGCCGCGGTCAGCAAAGCAAACGGAGTCGGTTCGTCTTTTCTATGGAAATAAGGGCGAACAGCGGGAGGTGATGGTCAATGTCCCACTTTTGCATCAGGGGGTAATGCGCGCACAGGACGGTCTTCAGAATCATATTGAACTGACGCTCGGTGAAACGCTGAAGGTTCTTTATGTAAGTGAAAATGGATGCCGAAGAATTCGTTCTATGGAAGAAATCAAAACCATACGCGGCTTTCAAAATTCAGGATTTGAAGAAGCTGCCGATTATCTGGAACCCGGCGACCCGATCGAAGAAAGCTTTATAAAGTATCTTCGGGACAGTTTGGTTCCGGAAATCGATAGGCTGGGATATCTGCAAATTGCCGCGTCCGAAAAAGCTACAAGCGAAAAGGATTGTCAAGAGCCTTGCTTTCTGACGTTTATCCAGAAAGACGGCCGATGGGATTACCTGGGTTTCTGCCGTAGGAATGAGTATGAAAATCGGATCCCGCCGCAGAACGCAAATGACCTATTCCTGAAAATTATAAACAAGTAAACAAAAACTGCAGACACGATGCATGAGCAGGGTGTCTGCAGTTTTATTATACGCTGAAAATGCCGATACGACATGCAGGCCAAAAGCCTTTTTCTGTTCCAAAGCTCAATTAAATACGTATTCCCGGGCTTAGAGTCTATCAAATAATTCGGACGGCTTGATCGCAGGAACAGCGCTGTTCCTGAAATCCTTGATATTCCTTGTCACAATATAGTTTACTTTTGCTCTTGAAGCGCAAACGGATTGCAAAGCGTCCTCATAATCGGGAAACTCCAGATCCACCGCTTTCGTTAGATCGGTTTCCCTCAAATCCACTACAGTGAAAAGCGAGGTGAGCGTTACCAATATATCTTTGATGCGTTCGTTATCTAATTCCTTCCGCATAATATATACGATATTTGGCACAGACAAAGCGGAGATATATCCCGTTATCTGATTGGCTTCGCAATATTTGAAAACCCTCAGCGAATCCTCCACGAAATCTTTTCGATTACAGAGAACATCAAGAATAACATTTGTATCAATCAGGATTTTCATACCGCGCCATCCTTTCCGCCCGCACGCTCTTTTCATTCACATCAGAAGAAAGAACGCCCACCAGACTATCGGATAGAAAAGATACCGTATGCGCCTTTGAAATCAGCCGTGCGACCTCAGAGCCGTTTTTAAAGATCACGACTTCCTGACCATCTTGAACCATTTTCAAATATCTGCCGAAATTATTTTGAACCTCGGTTGCTGTTGCAGTAGTCATCTTCTTCACCTCTTTCTTACGCGTTTATTTTAACTATTATTAGTATATACAAAATTAGCGATTTTGTCAATATGTCATTAGGAGCGGCAGGCATAAAACCTGCCGCTCCATAAAAGCATTGGACTTTCCCCCATTTCTCCGATGTGAGAATACGTTCACTGTCCGCTTGCTTTAATCCGCCAGCATTTGTTCAAATTCCTCTTCCGTCAGCGTAGGAACACCCAGCTGCTGTGCCTTTGCAAGCTTGCTGCCGGCTTTTTCACCGACAATCAAATAGTCCGTTTTTCTTGTTACCGACGACGCTGGCTTTGCGCCAAGAGATAACAGCTTCATCTCTATCTCGTTGCGGGTATAACCGGCAAGTGTTCCGGTTGCAACTACGGTTTTTCCATAAAAGGGATTGTCTGTCGTTTGATTCATGTTCATATCCTGATTCTCCTTTACAAATTTCACTTTCCCCAGAAGTGGACGCCAGAGCTTTGCTTCATCGGCGTCCGCATACCATGTGTAAATATTCTCATGCATGGTTTGTCCGAAATCCGGCAACTGCGTAAAATCAAAGCCGCTCTGAATTGCCTGTTCAAAGGCATCCCATGAGCCTTGAAAATATTTGTCAATATCCCGACCTGCATGCCGGCCGACCATGGGGATTCCCAGTCCGGCAATGAATTGCGCCAGCGTGCAGTGCCGGCTTTTTTCAATGGACTCCTGAAGCCGTTCAAATGACCGTATCCCGAAGCCCGGCGTCTGGATGATCTCCGTTCGATGCTGCTCCAAATCATACAGATCCCCGAAATTGTGTATCCAGCCATGTCCTATAAATGTTTTCAGAGTTGCTTCCGAAAGACCCGTAATATTCATACGGGTCTTATCTGTAAAATGCAGAAACCTCCGCACCTGCCTGGCCGAGCATGACGGGTTTTCGCAATACAGCTGCCGTGTGCCTCCATCTGTGCACCGTTCTACAAGCGCAGAGCCGCAGCAGGGACAATGCCTGTCCAATTGGTAGGTTCCGCTTCTCGTCGTGTTCTCGGCGATCTGAGGGATGACTTTATTGGCTTTGAATACGCGGATCACATCCCCCTTGCCCAGCTGCATTTCTTCAAAAATATTGAGATTGTGCAAATATGCACGGCTGACATTTGTGCCGTCGATCACAACCGGCTCAAAAAGCCCGGTCAAACTGACCAGCCCCGTACGGGTTGTGGCCATCTCAACTCCCAGAAATTTGGTATCATACAGCTCGTCTTCCCACTTGAAAGCGATCAGTCGATTCTCGTGGTGTCCCGTTGCGCCTAGGCTTTTCCCATAGGCGATATCTTCGTATTCGATAATCACCCCATCGACCGGGTATACGTAGGTCTTGGGATCAAATCGGGCAATCGCCGAGCAGATATCCTCTGCACTTCCCTTGACGTCCAGATATTCATAGGGAACAACCGAAAACCCGGTCTGCTCCAGGAACTGCATCTGTGCAAGCTTGGATTTCGGTGCCAGATCATCGCTGACCAGTTCAAAGGCAAAAAACTCAATGTGGCGCTTTGCCGCTTCGCCGGCATCCAGTTTTCGTACGCTGCCACCTGCCAGATTTCTGGGATGGTTGTACGGCTCGTCCAGTTCAGAATTGATTTTGCCGAAATTCTGCCAGGAGATGACCCCTTCCCCTCTTATCTCAAAAGCATCTTTTACGGGAATTTCAAGCGGCAGGTTTTCGATCATGCGGGCCGTATGCGTCACATCCTCGCCTACAAGCCCCTCTGCTCCACGGGTAACCGCCTGCTTCAGCTTCCCGTCCTCGTAGCGGAGTACCAGTGTCAGACCATCCATTTTGAAGGACAGCAATACCGGTTGTGTCCCGATAAAACGGAGCACTTCATCAACAGACTTCGTTTTGTCTGCCGAAAGCATCGGTTTTGAGTGGCGCACTGGCGTCAGCTTATCCAGGATTTCACCGGCGACTTGCTGCGTTGGAGAACCGGCGAGAATCAGTCCTGTTTCCTGTTCCAGCTTTCTCAGTTCATCCATGAGCAGATCATAGTCACGATCTGTCATGACCGGATTATCGTATTTGTAGTACGCCGTATCCGCCTCTTTGATCTTAGCAATCAAACTTTTCATGCGCTTTGCAGCAGTTATTCCATCCATCTTTTTTCTCCTTCTTCAATATATTTGGCACAGCTCCTGCTCGATATCCTTTAAGCGCTCCAGCCGCATCTGCTCTTCCTCCGGATCCAGCGTATCCAAATCCAGAATTTCCACGTCAAGCTCAGTCGGTTCCGAGCTGTACACGGCCTGAACCATTCCATCTTTCACAATAACGGCAACTTCTGTCATAATAGCTCCTCCTTCAGTATTGAATTCATTGCCTGATTATCCCTCAAAAACCACGCCGTATTTTTTCAGCGCCTTATTCAGCCCGTTCAGCAATGTTTTTGATTCCAGCACCTCTTGCCTGCTGTATCCCAGGTAGTCCAGTGTATCCTCTATGCTGAAGGTAAAAGCGAACTCCTAATTTGCAAGCACACAGGAAAACATATCATAAATAAAGCCGCTGCCTGTCCTGTCCGACCGAACGGCGTCTTCCCGTTCCCTGCGCTGCCTGTCAAGCATTTTCTGAAATGCAGGCTCGTCACATTTTCGGTAATAGCAGCCTGTATCACCAAAGCTGCAAATTTCATCCGAGCTGCCGGAAGGCATACCAAGCTTCTTCAGAGCGTCTTCCTGATTGAAAGCAAATACCTTGGGAAAATCATTGAATTCCTTTTGGTGCCGTCCGGACATTTCCGCATATCGATTCGTTCTTCGTTTTCGCTGCATATATTCTCTCCCTTCAACTTTCAGCCGAAGCCGCAAACTGCTCAGGCGGCTGTCTGCAGAAGCAGTAAAGCTGCTTTGTTTGCCGGTCCCACAGCGTAACATATGTCCGTTCGAGATCGATCATCTCCGATTGTTCAAGTATCCGATGCAGTATGATCTTCAAATCGTCCGTATATGGCTTTTTCCGCATAAAATAATGACACGGTCCGTCTTTTTCGGCCACAACAATCACACCGTAACCTTCGGAAAAATGTACTTCCGTCTCCGGTAATCCGCCATGGCCTCGGATGATCTGCCCATTCTCATCCCTTACCGGGACTACCTCGACCGTATAGCCGCAGCACATACAGGCCCCTCGCAGCTCCTCCGTCTCATTGTCAAAATGCATTGTCATAAAAGCCCCGCATTGATTGCAGCGGATATTCTGGTTATTCTTATCCATATACAATCCTCCCGAACACAGCAAGCTGGATAATACTGTCGGCATCATCTGCATCTATTTCCGAAGTGTCCAGCTTCCCGTTATAAACACAGGCTCTTGGAATATCGTTCAAGAAAAGTCGCAGCCCGTTCAGCAGTGCGGCACAGGTGAGGGTATAGGCCTTTTCCGATTTCATATCATGCAGCGTCAAGCTCTCTCCCTTCGCCAGCCTTTCTTCTATCGATAGTTCTGAATGGGCTCCTGTTATTTCAATCCTGCCGCACCAGTGTGCAATGCCGCCTTCCAGCGCCGTTGTCATAATATCCGAGACATCTTCTTCGGTTACATCAACGCTACCCAATACCGACATCTGATATATTGACGCTCCGCCGTCAGGGCCGGGAATACGGTCGATCGGTGGCGTCCCCGACAGAAGTCTCACTGCAAACCAGCTGTCAAGCGGCATCTGCGTATGATTGTGATCCAGCAGCGCCTCCCGAATCCCGCACTCTTCACATATGGGAACATCCGCATACCGGCTGATGGGATTCTCTTCTATTTTCTCGTTCAGCAATGCTTTCCCGCAGCGCGGGCACGGCAGATGAACAAACGGATTCAACTGCAACTGCAGATACATTTTCAGATACTCTTTGGCATACATACATTTTCCTCCTTGTAGTTGTACGGCCGCATATGCTGCTGTCCAGTTGCAAAACAGATGTTTCGCTCTGTCAAGCAACCGCCAGCATATTTTTTCGTCCTTCACATTCAAGAGACGTTGCCGATGCATTCAATTTTGTGGAATTTAAAACAACTGCTTGGAATCGCTTTCGATTTCAAGCAGTTGCTGCATCTAATATCGACTATCCGCCAATGGAGACGTCTCTGAAATAACAACCTTTTGACAGTTTCCTATAATCGGCATCAAGAAGATTCAACCGCCTGATAATAGCGGCATCATCTTCCAGCATACCTATTTATCCTGTTAGCCAAATCTTGTCAAAAAGGCAGACGCTCCATTGTTCCACAGCATGTAAAGTCGGACATAATGTCCTGGTCGTCGGTACACAGATTCCGGCTCTTCTTGACAGCATCGGCAAATTCCGGCAACTGCACGGCAATTTGCTGTACGATGTTCTCAACACCGTACCCTGGGTTCTTTTCGACTGCTTCTGCTGCTTCGGAACAATTTGCTTCTGCCCGTGTCGTGATTTCTCCACACTGATACACGCTTTTCCCCTTTACCATGCGATCGCAGGCAACGCGGCTTTCCCTGTCCTGTTGAGGGCAGACAGCCGATACGGCGTCGCTGATCTGGTCGGTATCGGGGCGGTGTTTTGATACCTGCTCGCTTGTAAAAGCTCTCATTTTTCAATTCCGCCTTTCATTCCAAGAATTTTCAAACTGCATAATGCAGTTCTTTGGCTTTGACACGGGTAACGCTCAGATAATCCGGCTCGCTTTCCTGTGCTTTTTTCACTGTCTCTTCGCACGCATCATCACAATATCTCAGTGACAGCTGATCGGCGCCTATCACATTCGCCCTTAATGTAGGATCATATTTGCAGTCGGAGGTGTTGAATATTACGTCAACGAAGTTTTCACCTTTATCGTTGTAAAGATATATTCTTTTACGGCCACCGTCGAAAAGATCAATATAAACGCCGTTCGCATATCCTTTCATCCCGTTCTTGTAGTGCAGCACCACATCATACTGACCCTTTTCCACATTAACAATATTTAGATCTTGAATAGCCTCCTTAAAGCAATGGCCTTTTCCAAGTTCAAACGCAATCGCGCGCAGGCAATCATAGTTGAGGTTGACTTTCTTTGAAAAAAACACAACGCTCGGTATTTCGTCATAATATTTGCTGTCGATCTTATCCTTCAGATATGTTGTGATTTCTTCAGGACTGGGATAGTCAAACCGGAAATGATAATGGAATCTGCCGGGACGGTTTACCAGATAATCATTGAGCATACTCAGTTGGTTGCATGTAATTACAAACAGCTTTTTCCCTACAGACAGTCCGTCAAACAGGCTGAGCATGGAAGACTGCGGCGTATTTCCGTCCGAAGAACGGCTGCCGCCAAAGGTTTTATCAAACTCATCAAAAAGAATGACGACCTC
>CAJFTG010000124.1 GCA_904419875.1 Candidatus Avimonas caecicola
GCTCGGAGCAGCGCCGGCGGATGTGGGCTTAAAAGAAGAAAATATTTTTATGCAGGACGATACCATGACAGGGATCGACTATGTATCGCTGTGCGGGATGAACGGAAATGTGGTTTGCTATATGGATGACGGGAAAATTTCCTCCTGCAATTTCGGCAGCGAGGCATTTACGGATCCGGTAGAATTTAACGAACAATTGATTTCTATGAACCGGCAGCTGGCAGAGAAGTTAGGGGTAGAACCGGCAGAACTGACATTTACGGAATTCGGCGGCAGCGAAGATGCTGACGAACTGAAAAATGTATTTGACGGTAATGGCACGGTCCGTGCGGAATACCAGAGAAGTTCCTGCCGTATCACGCTGATTGGAATGGGCGTCAATCAGGCGGCGACGATAGTCGTTGAATTGCAGCCGGCAGCGGCAGAAACGGAGTGAGCATATGGTTTGGGTATATATAGCACTCGATATCCTGATTCTCTGCGTATTGATCACGTTGGCTGCTGTTGTTGTTTGGTTATGGAACCATAGGACGAAGATACATAAGTCCTCTTTGTCTCAGTTTCGAAATGATGATCTGTATGAGAAAAGCGTACAGGAACAGCAAAGGCTTGCACATATCGAAGATATTGTGTCTGATTTTGAGGATAACGATATCACCACGATTGTGGATGAAACCGACAGGAACATCCGATATGGCGACGTAGAATTTTCAGACGGGTACGGCGCCAGAGATATGGAATATGAGGAGGATGAGGAAGAATGATCGACTTTACCATGACAGGGTTCAATATGAAATTGCTCGTTGGGCTTGCACTGTTTCTGGAGGGCATATGTATTTTGCTGCTCATGCACCCGATAAAAAAGAGAAAGCACTTTACTATTCGAGACTATATTCTTTTGATTTTTGCGGTACTTGTTGCAGCAGGTGGGTTGATCGCCTTTATTTTCGGATTATGTTCTGCCGTTCCGCAGATGCTTGGCTGAAGTTTTCTTGTTTCTCAATCACGCTTTTCCGTATAACCAAGATGTACATTCATCATATAGGAAGGTCGAAATTTATTTAAAGTCGCTTGGAATGTATGCGCGGAAAGGAAACAGAGCCATGCCTAGCATCGATTTCATGAAGGAGCTTGTGGAAAAATTCGAAAAAGGAGAGCTGGATTTTTTAGAAGACGAATCAGAATTTGTGTTTTCCTGCGAACAATGCGGGAAATGCTGCCGCAACCGGGACGACATCGTAATCAGCCCGCACGATTTCTTTCACATGGTAAAGGGAACCGGAAAGGATCCGCAGGAAGTTATTGAACGGTACACATACGTGTATATTGGCCCCAGTTCTAATATGACGGTCATGCAGCTGCGTTACCGCGACGAACCCGACGGACAAACAACCTGTTATTTTCTTGGTCGGAAGGACGGCAAATTTTATTGTAGGATACAGGAAAATAAACCGTTTGTCTGCAGAGCATATCCCTTGGGAAGAGTTGCTGCATTTGGAGAACACAGAGATAATGCAGCAGAAACAACAGCCAGATATTTTCTCCAGGATATTTCGGATGACAGCATATGCATCGGGGCACAAAATGAGACTTCTGAAAGATACAATTATTTATTCCAGCAGTTCAATATGAAGTTGATTCAGATAATCGATCTGGCAGGACTAGAACGCATCCCATCTGAAAAGGTGATATCAACTTACTACAACATGATGTTCTTCCTGTTTTATCTGAAATACGATTTCAGCGGTAGTGAAGAAGATTTTCTGGAACAATACGAAGAAAATACGAAGGATCTGCTTGAACTATCAAAGGTTCTGGTTTCCGTCTATCCAAAGCTTTTAAAGCCCAAAGAAGTCAAGCCATAACAGCTGAGAAAGACTAAAGCAGTTTAAACACAGCCGGCAGACATCTGCCGGCCTTACATAGCCGTTTGAAACGGCAAAAATGAAGGAGGATTTACTTATGGCCAGGGAGAATGCGTTTATTATTATCGGCGAACTGGTGAATGCGCCGATTGTTCTGCTCAATGAAGAATACAAAAATTACCGAATCTCGTTTTCTGTAAAGACAGTACGGCGCAACGGGCGGATGGATTATCCGAAGATCAGCGTCTACGGACTGTCCGAGGAGGACGCAAGGGCCTATATGCGCAGAATGAAGCCAGGCGTTTTTATTATGGTTCGGGGGATGCTCTCGACAAAGATGCTTAAAAAACCGGTCAAATGCGAGGCGTGCGGCGCGATCAGTCAAATCAGCACTTTACAGACGGAAATCATCTGTTACAGCAACCCGTTTATCTTTGGCGGCGCGGTGGATCCAAAAGAAATTGCCGAGTTTTCCAACATAGGGAATCTGATCGGCTCATTATGCACTGATGTCAGCCGGATGGACAGCGCTAACGGGCCGACAGCCGCACAGTTTCAGATGGCGGTAAACCGCCGGTACCGGGTCAGAGAGCTGGAACATGGTGTCCGTACCGATTATCCCTGGATAAAAGCGTTTGGGCCTACGGCAGACGAGTGCCTGAAGAGGCTGCGGAAATCCTCCCAGGTGTATGTTTCCGGCGCCTATCAGACGCGGGATATCAGCCGTCATGTGACGTGTGAATCCTGCGGGAAGCAGATCGTTTATACCGAGCGCGTCGGTGAAGTGATTCCTTCGGGTATCGAATTTTTGAACCACTGCCTGTTTGAGCAAAAGGAGGATACGAAAGCTGCTGAGGAAGGTGCTGCCAATGAGAAGGAAAAAGCGTGATTATTGGAGCGTTGACACCATTGATATGGAGCCGAAGACAGAAAGCGAAACGACGCATTCGAACACAAGGCTTGGCAAAATAAAAAGGTTCATTAATCGGAACAGAAAAAGATTGATTATCGGTGCCGCGGTGTTTTACATACTGTTTTTTCTGCTCGGGCTGTGCGTGACGAGGTTTTACAATGACGAAAACGGGACAACCCGTGCGCATAGGCTCACCTTTTCAGACTTGAAACTGCAGGATGATTATCGTGAATTGAAAAATAAGCTTACCGACGTCCGGGATTTGCTTGCGGAAATAACAGTGATCGATATTCATTTTGCTCAGGAAAGGTATACAAATTATGAGGCTGCAACCTTATACACGAAAGTTCTGAATGACCGTCTGGATATTCTTTTGCCTCGGGTAAGCTCTATGAATCTGCAGGAAGACCAGGAACCAATCCGCGAGGAGATCATCAGCCTGTTAAGTTATGATCTGGCGATATATCTGCAGAACATTTCAAAAGGTCTGAGCAGCGGAGATAGCGTAACCGTAAATGCTGCCCTTGCCTACAGGGAACGCGCACTGCAGACATATGAAATCATCGAAGCCGATATACGGAAAATTGCAGAACGTTTGAAAATAAGTGACGAGGATTATTATGCATGGGAATTATCAGAGGCAGTGAAAGAAAAAGACAGCACGGCGGTATTAGGGGAAAAGGAGGAACAGTGAATGGCCGACAGATCCAATAAAGAACTGGAGCTGATTATCCGGCGGCTGGAAACGCAGCTTGAATCAAAGAACGAACAGATTGCAGAGTTAAACGAGTTCATCCGAACGGCTACGGATAACACCCAGGAGCTGATCAAGAATTTTCGGGCGTTCTGCATTCGTGTACTCGAAAGCGAATTGGCTTATGGGGATATTACCAGCCGGGATTTGGAAGCGATGTCGCTCAATGAGTTGCTGAGCCGTGCGCGAAACATGCTTCGTCAGAACCAGGAAAAAGCCAGAAGCATTTATGATACTTTTAAAGAGAGGCTGACACAGAAGAATCAGATGATCCAGGGGCTGACTGATCAGGTTTCCCAGCTGAAAATCATGCTGGATAATGCGGAAAAAATGTTCACCACCCCTTTTGAGGAGCCGCAGGACATGAAGCGTACAGCGGCATATATGCTGGATACCGATACGCCTCTGGAAGCGCTGCGGCCCGCAATTGCATCGACGACGATAGCGGGGGAAAACGAGAGAGTTGTAGATCTGACGGAAAACGGAGAAGGGGAACTTCCCAGCCTTATTACCAAAGGAAAAATGTATGTGCAGGATCTGGACAATATTACCGGACAGATGAAAGAAGTGCACTGGGAAGCCCTGCGGCTTATTGTAGAAAGCGGCGTTTCAGAGCTTTCAGTGGCGCGAAAGCTGCTGATTGAAAAACTGACGGATGAAAATGAACCGGTCAGCACGGATAAATCCTTCCGTATTCTCAAACAGCTGGTCACCCTGATGATATTTACGCAAATCAAGGTCAGTACCGGAATGAGGTGGTTTATGGTTTTGAACCTGACAGATATCGGCACGCGGTTATATATGGAACGATATCGTAAGCCACCGGCGGAAACGGAGTATCAGAGGATTGTGCGGGAGCACGAAAACGCCGAGCACGGCTATATCATCAAGGATGTATGCCAAATCCTCAGAGATACCGGCCGGTATCGTTCGGTTTCCATGTCGCGGAGGGGAAATACCATTCAGCTGACGGAAGGCAGAAGCTGCATCCCGGATATTGTTTGCTGCCTTCCGAATGGAATTGAGTATTACGAAGTAGAATGCGGCAACCATCATCAATCCGATTTCAGCGAGAAGTGCAATAAGCTGAAAGGAATTACGCAGAACCTGTTCTTTGTTACGCCCAACAGGGAAACGACAGAAAAGAAGCTGAAGCCGCAAATCGAACAGTGGATCAAGGAATGCGGGCGAAGCCTGCTTGCTATGAGCGGAATAACGGTATATCTGACAAGTATTTCCGAACTGGCGGCGCAGCGCTGGACGTATGTGTTTGATATGAAAAAGGAAGAGCCGATCTACACGGCCGCACCTGCGGCAAAGAAAAAATAAAGCGAGGGAGACTCAGAAATGCTGGAATTTTTTCAAAATTTTCTGATTTTCAATCAGAACGCTTTTTTGACCTGTATCTATTTCATTTATAAGAATCTCTGGCTGATACTCGGCCTGATATCCATCGGATATATTTTTGCAGCTGAACAGTTTTCGGATTCGAAGGATGAGGTGAGGGATGAAAGGCAGATCCTGTAATGCCTTGGAGAGAGGTGAGGGCTTTATGTACAGGAAAAACTATGTGCCGCGCAGCAAGGATGAGATCGTTTATACCGATAGCTTCACCGTGCGCGAGATGGGCAAAAAAATGCTGACGCTGCTGATCTATATCGGCACCTTTGGGCTTTGGCTCTATCTGCACCATGCGTATTATAACTTCGGTTCTAAAATCATTACGCCCCTGACGGGGGCAATGTGGATTGTCGGCGCAGTGCTGGCCCTGCTGCTGCCGAGTCAGAGGCTTGAGATCATCAAGCACACTAAATGGTTTGTATTAGGATACCTTGCTATTTTGTTTATATATCGCTATGTCATCATTCTGGTTTCGGGTGTGTCAGCGGAAAATCTCAGTGCATCATTTGGTCAGTCCGTGGCTGCATCTTCCGGAACGGCGATCCTTGGATGGCTGCAGAATCTTTTATGGATTATTTCGATCACTTATCCGGTGGGCTATTTTATTTTTCAGGGCAAGAAAATCCCGCAGTTTTTCGGAACACGTTCAAAGAATCGGGCGGTTCGTGAAATCCGGGATATCCGCGACAATACGAAACCCTATTAAGGATAAGCCGGGATATTTCACAGTGAAAGGAGAGTTGATACATTGCTAAATCTGTCTCGGATTTTGCGTCCGGACAGACAGCGGATCGAAGATGATTTTCGCATCATCAGGAGTTGGAAAGAATACACGGATGACAGAGAGTATATGCGATATCTGATGTATGAGCTTGAAATGAGGGAGAGCAACGGAAATGTTGTCCACTTCTTCAAAGCCGTCAAATTCACGCGGATTATCAGACTGCCGAAAAGCGCAAAACAGTCTGAAGCGTTTATGGATATGCACGGCCAAGTACTCGCTGCCGTCTGGGAACGCAATATAAAGCTTTTAACAATCATTGCAAACCTGCTGCATCCTGTATCTCTGGGACTTCTGTATTTATACGGAGTTCAGGGCGTAGCCG
This sequence comes from Candidatus Avimonas caecicola, assembly GCA_904419875.1. Classification (GTDB taxonomy): domain Bacteria; phylum Bacillota; class Clostridia; order Oscillospirales; family Acutalibacteraceae; genus Avimonas; species Avimonas caecicola. Next base: position 6,040 of record CAJFTG010000124.1, read on the forward strand.
ATACAGCTGACCGTGCAAAAGAGATCGCTGATAGAGATTTTATCGGCCTTTGCAGCGTCCTTCAGGGCACGTACCGTGTGCTGGAACACAGAACCCTTACCTACGATGAGCTGGAATGGCTTCACGAAAAAATGTATACCATGGATCAGATGACGGTGATTCGCGGTATCCCGAAGGCCAAACCGGGCGGCGTTGATGTCGGGGACAAGGGTATGGGCGGAAAAAATGTCAACGCGGATTCTCAGGATACGACAGAGGAATATATAGCCGGCATGAGTGATCGGGAATATGTGCTTCAGATCATCTCCAGCCCGGTCAAAGCGGAACATTTAGAGCGTTGGTTAGCGCAGACCGCAAAGGAAATGACACGGTGGAACAAGCAGCTTCAGGGTTCTACTACCATGAATTTTTCCATTTCCGTACCGATGATGTATATGGCCAACCTCGGCGCATCGCAGGGCTGGAATCACTCCTATACGGAAGCTGATACCGTAACAGACACAATAAGCGAAGGAATTTCTTCTTCCGTGTCGGATTCGGTGGGACATTCTATCAGCGAAACGGTCGGCGAGAGTATTGGAAAAGCGTTCGGAACCTCTTATGGGGAAAATGAAGGGATATCGCACGGGATAGGCGAGGGCTCGTCTACGCTCGATTCGACTGGGGAAAATATTTCTCATTCGGACGGAGTATCCGAAGGCTTCTCAGTAGGGCAGTCCTACGGCGAATCAGATTCCACCTCGCACAATATTTCCGAAAACGAAACGGTAGGAAAAAGCCACAATCAAGGCGTCAGCCATACTGAAAACGAAGGGGTTGCGCATTCGGTTTCCGAAACGCAGTCACAGTCACATTCGATTTCTCAAACGGAAAGCGAGAGTTCTACAGTTACGGAAAGCAGCGGAATCTCAGGCAGCCACAGCGTCAGCAGCGGGGAATCGCATACGGTCGGCGCAAATCAGTCTACGTCAGTTTCCCAAAGCGAGGGCGTATCTAATTCAGTTTCGCAAAATACCACACAAACAAACAGCACCGGACAGAACAGCAGCCAAACGGTGACGAACGGAACAAATTCCAGTCAGGGAACCAGCGGCAGCACGGGTTGGAATTCCGGAGAGACACTGGGAACGACCAGCGGAATCAGCGGCGGTATTTTTGTGATTAACGGAAGCGACGCCGAGTCGTATTCTACGACTACTGGAACGAACGGTTCAGAAGGGTGGAACAGCACTGCCGGAACGAGCCATTCAAATGCAAGCATGGTCGGCTCGTCGTCCACTGAATCCGTCGGGGTTTCAAGCGGCGTGACAAACGGGACGAGTCAAACGGTTTCGCAAGGGTCGACCAGCGGTACCAGCGAGAGCTTTGGGCAGAGCCTGAGCGAAACGGACAGCAGCGGATGGAATCAAAGCGTATCAAATTCTATTGGGCAGACTGTGGGTAAAACGGAAACTTCCGGAACGACGATCGGCAGTTCTGTCGGCCAGACGGTTTCCCAAGGCGTTACAGAAGGCAGAAGCGAGAGCTGGGGTACCTCATCTTCTCAAGGTGTTTCAGAAGGCTGGGGGCAGAGCCATGGAAGCAATTGGGGTGTGAATGCTTCGCAAAACGCATCGCAGAGCGCTACTGATTCCTATGGAAGTTCGCAGATGCATGCGGATGGGACTTCCAAGTCGGAAAATTGGGGAGAAAACAGCGGCAAGAGCTATACGGAGTCTCAAAGCGATTCCTTCACACAGAGCAGCTCCAAAGGAACCGGGCAGTCATGGGGTTCTTCCACAAGCAAAGGAACAAACTCCGGAACAGCACACAGTACCGGTAAATCGCTAGGTCAGGCGCTTGGAACGAATAGTATGATGTCCAGCGGCGCCGCCACCAGTATGGGCGTGGGTCCTTCCATCGGCTATGCCAAGAGCTATATGTGGCTTGATCAGGAAGTAAAAAATATTTTAGCGCTGCTGGAATTTCAAAATGACCGGCTGATGCGGGCATTAAAAGGAAACGGCGCGTTTTTCACAGATGTTTATCTGTGTACGTCTTCGGATGAGAATCTTGCCGCCGCCGCGGCTTTGGCCAAATCGGCATGGACAAATAACGAGTCCATGATCTGCCCTCTGCAGGTGCTGGATCTTACGCCGGAGGAACAGAACCATCTGCTGTATCATTCCTATGCGTTCAGCCCCGACAATCAGAAGGAAGGGATTCCGGGACGCATGGAATCCTATCGATATTCCACGATCCTTTTATCGGACGAATTCAGCGCCTACACGCATTTGCCGAGAATCAGTGAGGGCGGTATCTTCGCGGACGTGGGCGACATTCCGAAATTTGCAGTGCCCTCCGGAAAAACGGGTGAAATCTACATTGGAAAGGTTCTGTCCGGAGAGCGTTGGACCCCGTCAACCGGATACGAAACGCCGTTTGAGTACAGGATCGACGACAGCGAGCTGATGCACGGTATTTTTACAGGGGAATCGCGTTCCGGAAAAACGGTCGCCGCTACAAGATTTATTTCGGAACTGACAAAAGTCCGCCGTAAAAAGACCGGCAAGAGACTGCGCATCGTGGCACTGGATCCCAAACAGGATTGGAGGATTCTCAGCAAGTTTGTTGAGCCGGAGAGATTTCACTTTTACAGTCTGGGAAATTTTGATTTTCTGCCTATTAACTTGAATTTGTGCAAGGTTCCCCATAATGTAAACCCGCAGGTATGGGCAGACACGATCATTGAAATTTTCTGCAGGGCATATGGGCTTATGGAACGAGGCAAGGCGATTCTTGCCGAATCTCTGTACAGCCTGTATGAAGAAGCCGGCGTTTTTGAAGACCGTCCGAACTGGAGAGAGTTTGTGCCGGAGCGTTCTGCACAGGTAACTTTCTGTAAGCTGTACGAGCGCATGAATCGAATCAAAGTGGAACTGGAGGATCCTCTGAAATCAGGAAAAGGCCGAATGGGAAACGAGGCCAGAGACGCATATACCCGTGTGCTGGATCGCCTTCAGATATTCAGCAGAAAATTTTCGATTGAAAGCCGTATGTTTGGCCAGGAAGACGGCATGGGTGTAGATGAACTGATTGGCAAAGATGACGTGATTGTTTTGGAATCCTATGGACTTGAAACCACCTTTAAGAATTTCGTATTCGGATGTATCACCTCAGGCTTTTTCAAGTTCGCACAGGGGCACGAGAAGGGATTTCTCGCGGACGATCAATATGAGACAGTACTGGTCATTGAGGAAGCAAACGAGGTATTGACCGGCTCGGACACGGCCGGCACAGGCTCTTCTATGATGCCCTCGTTCGGGGGCCAGTCGGAATTTGAAAAAATTCTCGATCAGGCAGCGGGATTGGGAATGTATATATTTTCAATCACGCAAAAGGTTGCAGATATGCCGTCGTCTGTTATCGCCAACTCCGGGATGATCTTTGCAGGGAAAATAAGCCGTCCGGATGACGTTATGACGATTATCCGAAAAATAGGACGCGAAGAGAGATATGACGACAGGGATATTCTCAAGTGGTTCCCGCGTTCGCCGATTGGATGGTTTGTGTGCCGAAGCTCACGGAATTTTGACTTCAAGGAATCGGAGCCGGTACTGGTCAAAGTGGATGCACTCAATGTCGATCCGCCAAGCAATTATGAACTGGAGACGAGAATGCTGCAAAGGTCGGCCATTTCGCTTTTGTAAAAAAGGGATAATCCGATAAACGGAACCTGCCGCAAACGAATGCATTTTGGACGGCAGGTTCCGCTGCGGCAGATGCATCATATGAGGGAGGATTTTTATGACCAAAGGAATTTATTTCTTAGATAAGAACCAAAGCCTGCTGTCAGATCTTGAAAGCTTTTTCATCGTCAATGATATGGTTAATTATCTTGGAGGAACCGGCCTATTACAGCAGGCCCTTACCGAACTGCAAAACCGGAATGATGTGGATATCATTGTCATTACAGATAATCTGATTGATGCCTCCTGCGTTGAAGCGCTCAAGGCGCTTATGAATCATCCGGCCAAAAAGATTGTAGCGCTTCGCAGCAGGGATGAAGTGACAAGAGAAAAAATATCGCAATATGCGGTTGTCATCCATTATCCGTTTTCCTGCAATATCATTGAGGAAACGATTAAGCGTATGTCGGATGCTCCTTCATATGATGATTCAGATCTGGAACGCATGGCAGAAAGCAATGTTTCAACAGACAACCCGTTTGCCCGTGTATCTGCAAAAAACTCGGTTCAGACAGCGGAGAATAAGGAAAAGAAGCCGAGTTTTCAGGAACGTCTGAAAAGCATTCAGTTAAGCAAAAACCAACGGATGGCCAATCGGCTCATTCCTCAAAAGGTCATTGCCATTCAATCGCAGAAAGGCGGAGTCGGCAAGAGTACAATTGCCCGCGAGCTTGCGATTGGCGTGCGCTGCGCAAGAATCAAAAAGGAATCGGTGGAGTATACGCCTAAGGTATGCCTTTGCGATCTTGATCTTGAAGGCGCGGATATCGCTACAATTATGGACATATCCGATAGCTTCGGTATCCTTACATGGTGTGAAGATATCGATTATGAAGCTCAGCGGTCTGGAGACAGTTTATCGCAGATCCGTTTTACCGAAGACGTTATCAAAGAGCGCTATCTGTTTGAACATGAATCCGGGATTTATGTGCTGAACGCACCGCAAAGAAAAACCGATGCGTTTAAAATAGAAAGCGCGTATATTGAAGCAATTGTTGAGAATCTCAGGCTTTGCGATTTTGATGTGATAGTACTGGATACGGGACCGAATATTTTGGATTATACGTTAACCGCATTATCTCTTGCCGATGAGATTTATGCGGTCTGCAATTGCGATATGGTTTCGGCCAAGCGTGTTGACGGCATGGCACAGGATGTGTTTTCAAAAATCCGAGGTTTCGATTTCAGCAAGATGAAACTCTTGATTAATGATATGACGGAAAAGTCGGCAATCAGTGCAGAAGAGATCAGCTCGGTCCTTCAAATGGAACTTATAGGGCAAATTCCGTATTTCCCGGAAATTGTCCGTATCAATAATGAGGGCGTGTCGGTATTTTTTAATCGTAAAAAGCTCAGCAATAAAGCGGTGGAATATGCAAATGCATTTCGTATGATGGCCAGAAGAATCGTATGCGCCGATTTCACTACTGAAGGTAAACGTGCAAGGGAATATTCTGTGGATGGAATTGAGACAATGCGGAAGAAAGCCAACTTTTCTGTGTTCAGGAAATAAAGGGAGTTCCTCTTGACAATGGCTATAAAATACACTATAATTATGTTAGATATTTAATATCAAAAAAATAAAGGAATATGATAAATGAAAATAGAAAGTCCAACATAAATATAGGGTGATAAAAATGACGAACAGGATTTTGAATATTCTTGTGATTTTTGTACTTGTAGGCGAACTGGTTGCCGGGCTGTTTGCCGCCATATTTTTCCGGCAGCCGATGGGGTTTGCCTTGGTTGCCTGCGCGGTGCTTGCAGGAATATATGTGTTTTACGAATCAGATAAAAAGGAAAGGTAGATATCATTTATCATTGGAGTGAATAAGACGCGAGGAAAGGAGCGTGGTAACTGATAACGAAAGGGTAGAAATATGCATCCGGAATCCGTTGTTATTTATGAGCGTGTGCTGAAAGGGGAGTACTGGCCCAGGCAATACGTCGGTACACCTACAACAATCAACCGTTCTATTGAGATCCTTCGTTTTCTATTTTTTGAAAAGCTGAAGCTCTGTGATTACCAGTCAGCGCGGGCGGCATTGAATCGGGATTTTGTCGTCAAATACAGGCTTTTCCAGGTCATTAAAGGAATCCCAAAGCCGCCGGAGCTTTTACCGGATGAATACGATCATGTTCTATGGCTGCTTTTTCCCGAGCATAGGAAAGGGCGGTATGCGCTTGTACTCAAGGTGTACAGCGAGGTGCTTTCGGGAAAACGCAACAGATTTCCTCGATTGTATTTTTCTGATCCGGCCGAAGGCAAGTACAGGGCAGATGTTTGCTTCCGGCATCTCTGCCGACGTGTTTTGCATATGTCCGGAGACAGAATCGCATGGGAATTCAGTCATTCGGAAGGGATACATTTGCTGGCAAAGTACAAATTGCGGATAATATTGAATACTGTGTATTTTTCACTATCCGAATTGATTTACAGTGTATACCCGCAGCTTTATCCAAAGCTGATGCAATATCAAAAGGAAAGGGATCACAGAATAGCAAAGGAGAGGAGGGAACGTTATTAAAATGAGAACTATCGGCGCTTTTGCAACCCATCCGGGAAAGAGAAGCGAAGCCCTGGAAAAACAAAATGAAGACTATGCACATGCATGGGAAAAGAACGGCATCCATTTTCAGGCGGTTGCGGATGGCAACGGAACAACCGATGAGCTGAATCCGGCGCCTTTTCTTATAAATGAAGTGCAGCGGTTTATTGACGCTTATTCGGATCCTCAAATGACCGCCGCAGAAATAAAACGGATGGTGAAAGGGGCTGTACACTGCGCAAATCGGATTTTGCTTGCTTTCAAACGCGGGTGCGGAGACAAATATGCTTCCGACGTATTTGCTTCGCTTGATATGACAGCAATTACACCCGAGGGCGACTTGATTACGGCGCATGCTGGCGACAGCCGCACGTATTTGCTCAGGGATAACCGTTTGCATCAGCTGTCCAAGGATCATACCGAAGCGCAGCGGTTATGCGATGCAGGAAAGATCACAAAAGAACAGAATTGTACGCATCCAGACCGTGATATACTCTTTTCTGCTTTAGGATTCGACAATCCTGAAATAGATGTAAGAGACGGCCGGGTAAAGAAAGGCGATATCATCATGCTGCTGACTGACGGAGCGCATAAACTGATAAATTCTTCGCAGCTAAATGAAATCGTTTTTTCAGCCGGTAATTGTTATGATACGTGCACTGCAATTATAGAAGCCGCCAATATGCTCGGCGGTCCGGACAATATTGCGGTTTGCGTTACCTATATACCTGATTCATAACACTCAAAATTCATAATACTCAAACGGCATGGCAGCGAAGCGATTCGCTGCCTTTCCTGTTATAAAGCAAAGCCGCTCGTCGATAAAAATGCGTATTTTTGAAAAAACATCGAATAAACATATTGTTTTCGGTAAAAGCTTGTGGTATACTGACGATAGATAAAAATGCGTGCATACGCAATTTTGGAGAACAGGAGAGCGGTTATGATACAGCGTCAACGATATCTCGATAAACTGATTCATAAAAAAGAGAACGGTATGGTCAAGGTCATTACCGGAATCCGGCGGTGCGGGAAGTCGTACCTTTTATTTGAAATCTATCGTCAGTACTTAAACAGCATCGGCGTCGACGACGAGCATATCATTATGCTCGCCTTGGACGACGACGAAAATATCCGATACAGAAATCCCATTGAGCTGGGGCAATATGTCCGTAGCCTGCTGATCGACAAGGACAAAATGTATTATGTTTTCCTGGATGAGATTCAAAAGGTTGCAGCGATACCAAATCCATACCTTCCTGGCAGCGATGAAAAAATCGGATTCGTAGACGTTCTGCTTGGGCTGATGAAAATAAAAAATGTCGATTTGTATGTCACCGGCAGCAATTCAAAAATGCTTTCCTCAGATATTCTGACCGAGTTCCGGGGGCGGGGAGATGAGATCCGCGTAAACCCGCTGTCCTATAAGGAATTCTACGAGGCCTGCGGAGACGACAAGCGTCATGCCTGGCGGGATTATTTTACCTATGGCGGTATGCCCATGGTTCTTATGCAGAAAACGCCGGAGGATAAAAGTAAATACCTGCATGATTTATTTGATAAGATTTATCTGGACGACATTATGGCAAGACATAAAATCGGTTATGATAAATCGGTGCTCGACGATCTGCTTGATATTGTGGCCTCTGCGGTCGGCTCGCTGACAAATCCCATAAAAATAGCGAACACCTTTGCTACTGTAAAAGGGATATCTGTTACCGACGATACCGTCGGCAAATATTTGGATTTTTTCATTGACGCGTTTATGCTGTACAAGGCGAAGCGGTATGATGTGAAGGGCAGAAAGCATATCGGTTCGCCGCTCAAATACTACTATTCTGATGTGGGGATGCGTAATGCGCGGCTGAATTTTAGGCAGCAGGAAGAAAACCATATCATGGAAAACATTCTGTTCAATGAACTGCGTGTCCGGGAATTTGACGTTGACGTCGGCGTCGTGGAACTCAACACGCGTTCTCCCGAAGGCAAAAGCAAAAGGGTTCAGTATGAGGTGGACTTTGTAGCCAACAAGGGCAGCAGGCGCTATTATATCCAGTCGGCGTTTGCAATCCCTGACGAAGAAAAAAGAGAGCAGGAAACCAGATCACTGGTTAAAATACAGGATTCGTTCAAGAAGATCGTTGTTGTGAGAGAGGATATCGAACCGTGGCATGATGATAATGAAATTCTGTATATAGGAATTGAGCAGTTCTTGCTGAATGAAACAGCGATGGACCTGTAGGAAAGTGGCGCTTTGAATGAGATGTAATTCGTCTGAGACGCGGTTGGAGGAGATTATAGTTGCGCCGAGAGACGCAGGATACGATCTGTATGACCGGTTTGAAGGTTATGGAGTCTGTAAGTTCGTTTGCAGCAAACCGAATAAATAGGCGTTGCTTTTCTCCGCGGGAGCGATACGGGCCGACGGAATTCTAATGAGTACAAAATGTCAAAAAGTGTCTGATTTGTGTAGAGGGGTGACCTTGCCGCCGTACCGCATAATTTATTAAAATTATGATAATAAATTATTCAGGAGGTACATCATGAGAAAAGGAATTGCAGGCAAAGTATTGCTGACGGCTTTGGCGTTCTGCCTTCTGCTGGGAGGTCTTTCCGTATCCGGCGCGACGAATCTATTTGATCCGGAGAATGCGTTTGACGAGCTGTACATGAAGGAAGTTGATGACCGGCCAGGGGTGTTTACCAACAGCACCGAGGAG
>CAJFTG010000125.1 GCA_904419875.1 Candidatus Avimonas caecicola
TCATCGTCCGGATCGTTGTCATCGTCTGAATCATCATCCGAATCATCGTCGTCATAGCCGCTGTCGCCGTCGTTGTCGTCATCGTTGTGATCCGGATCATAATCGGTGTCTCCGTCCGTATAATCCGTGACCCCATCGCTGCCGGGACCATAGTCCGTATCCGCAGGCGGCATACTGGTGGAAGGCGGTGTATAGTCGGTGACGCCATCGTTATCCGGGCCGTAATCGGTATCATCATAATCGGTGGCGTTGGAAGACGTCGGAGGGGTAACCGCCGGCCGGGACGGCTCGGACGAAGATGGCAGTGTGGATTCCGGCTGAGAAGAACTCGGCTGAGAGGGGGTCGAAGATGAGCTGTTTTCAGGGCTTTCCTGTCCCTGTCCGTCTTGATGGTTCGTAATTTCTATTGTAATGGTAATCCGTCCGTCCAAATACTCTGTTACTTTGGTGCGCAGCTCCGTCCCATACTCCCGGAACAGGGCGTCGTCCGGGGAATCAATGGAGAAGGAAACCTGCCCGCCTTCCGACAGGAAGCCCATTTCAATGGCGCGGTCGATCAGCTCGTCGGCAACCGTTACCTTGTCTTTCCCTTTTCCTTCATAGCCCTCCAGCAGCGTTTTCCCGTCTTCATTTGTCCCCGTCAGCCCTACAACCGTGCCCTGCCGGTTCAGCTCCATCTGCACTTCCGGGTTGATGGTCAGATATATGGACGAATAGGGCTGTAGATAATTCTGGTAATAGCTGATGCCAAAGAACAGCAGGAAGCAGGCGGCGATTGCCGCAATGCCGCTGCCGATCCACCGGACGGTATGCCGCTGCCTTTCCGGCGTTTCCTTCATCAGCACCGGATCATACACCGTCTGCCCGATTTCGTATCGAAGATTGGCCGCTTTTAAAAAACGTCCTTCTTCGTCCAGAAGGACCGCATAGCCGGGGTGGCATTCCATAACCAGATAACTCATCGCGCTGCCACTCCTTTCATCACCTGTTTCAAATGCCCGCGGAGTATGTCATACCCGTTGGTATAAATCAGCAGCAGGGCCACCATGTATTTGCGGTGCCGCTCCAGCGTTTTGCGTTCCACGCCGCTGCCGGCTGTCAGTTGCCCGATGGGCAAGCGCTTTGTCTGCAAAAGGTCATCCAACAGTTCTGAGTTTTCTCTGGCATACTGTAAGGCCTTCCGGCAGGCGTCCAGCGTGCGCTGCTGCTTGGGGCAATTGTCCGCCACATCGCTGAGGCTGACGCCGAATTCTTTCATCTGCCGGGTCAGCTCCTCGATCTCCGCACGGGTCGCATCCCTTGTTGCCGTTTCTTCATGAGGCTCCTTGTCATCTGCCAGCGTTTCTCCCAAGGTTGTGTCTTCTTCCCCTGCCGGCGCATCCAGCGAGATGACGCGGCTGTGCCGCTGCTCCCTGCGGCTGTAATCGATCAGGCGGCTTCTAATCAGCATGGCCGCATACTTCAGGAAAGCTCCCCGGGTGCGGGAGTATCCGCCGATTGCCTCATGAAAAGCGATCATGGCGATGCTCAGTTCATCGTCATGCCCTTCAATGGGCGGGCGTTTGAGGAATTTCGCCGTTTCCGCCTTGATAAAGGGCAGATATGTACCGATCAGCCGATCAGCCGCCTGTACATCTTCCTTTGCCGCATAGACCTGCTGGATGATTTTATGTTCATCGTTCATGCAGCAGAATCCCTCCTGTATATAGAATACGTCCCCGTTTTGAAAAAACCGGGGTCGAAACCAAAAACCTGTATGTATAAAATCCCATTATGTAATGATACCTCTGTCAGTATTAAGGTGCGACCATAAACGGGTTAAATTTGTGTAAAATCAAGGTAAAGCGGAAAGGCAGAATCAAATGGCAAATTGCTTTGGGGGCAGTTGCACTGTTGTCTGACAGAAAACTTGAGTAATTCCCACTTATTAAAATTGAGGGGCAAACGTCCTGCCCCTCAAAGCTTATGTCTGTTCAAAATTTTACCGGAGGATTGCGAGATTCGATGTCTTCTGCTGACACAGATGATTACAGAGCATGACAAGGACGGATCTTAAAAACGAGCGTGAGACAATATTCCTGTGCCAGAATTTCGATTTTTCGCTTCTTCGCAGAGGGGTCGCCTAAGCCCAACCTTCAAAGGAACACAGCGACTGCTTCCCTGATGGCATCACTGAACACAGAGACATCCGCTTCGACGATCACATCGTCCCTTAACAGCCTGACAATTGTCGGTATCATGTTCTGTTTCGTCAGCTCTGTACAAACGCCCGGATGACGTTTATCCTGACGGATTCTCTTATCCAGAGCCCAGAATTTTTCAGATGGGTTGCCCGGACCATTCAAGATCCGAATATATTCAAGGTTCAGCCTTTCCATGTGACGCTCCTGCCATATGGGAAGTCTCTCCCTGAACAGCTTCCAATCCCCATTAGAAATATCCATATACCAGTATTCCTCCCATCCCGCCCGGGCTTTCACCACAATATTTCTTCAACACCTTCAGCCCTTCGCTTTACCTTATTTTCCCTGCTGCACTCTTTCAGTTTTATATACCCAGTGATTGAAGCAACCGTTTTTCCGCTTCATTCGGTTTCCCATTGGCGTTAGGAAAGTTAAGAAGTATAAACTCTGCATCGGGGAGCAGATTCAGCACTACCCTTCTCGTATCCGCCTTGTCGATAGATGCAATACAGGTAACAGCGGCAAATCCGGAACCAATAAGTTTCCTGCAAAACTCCTGTTCTGTCATAAAGCCTGCTCCGTTATTTTCAATCGTATCGGGAAAGCCGTCCTCGCTCCATATGGTGCATTCAGGCTTGGTAAGTGTGGAAGAAGTCATAAAACGATAGAGGATTCCTGCTGCTTCTTTTATATTCGCAAAGTCTATTCGATACATATCCTTCCCGCCTTCATCTATCCACGCTGCCGCGATATATATGCTTCTAATAATATCCGATTTACCGCTCTATAATCTAATAGCCATTTCATTCCCTTTTATTTCAGATCCAATTCTTTGATACAAAGGGGCCGCATCGGCTACCTCTTTAAGCATTGCTAAACGTAATGCTTGAATAACATCTATATCGTTTGGTGTTGCAATCCGCAGTTTCATTTTGGCCTCCTAAACATTTTCCGCCCTTTGCCGCTCCGTAATACCCTGCGTCTGTCGGCGTCGGCAAGGCAGGCCCTCAGTCTGCCGCTTGTGAGCAGGGTTAAGCCATGCCCTGCTCGGCTCAAGCAGGAAGAGCCCTCAAATATTCTTCAGATGGCGTACATCCAACGCACAGGCATCGTACCGCTCCACATACTCCAATAGTGTCTCCGGATTGTCGAACACCCCGTACAAGGACAGGCAGACCCGTTTCATAAAGCCCTCTGTTACAGCAGTTTCAAGCATTTTCAGCATTGGATTGTAATAGCCGCAGGTATTAAGGATGGCAATCGGCTTGTTGTGCTGTCCCAGCTGCTTGAGGGTAAGAATTTCAAAGAATTCCTCAAAGGTCCCGATGCCTCCAGGCGCCATTACAAAGGCATCGGAGCGTTGCTCCATGATTTCCTTGCGCTGTCGCATGGTTTCGGTATATAAAAACTCCGTGCAGCGTTCAAATAACACGCCATCCACCTGGAAGAATGAGGGCGCCACTCCCAGACTGCGTCCATTTTGCGAATCGACGCCCCGCACTGTTGCGCCCATCATTCCCTGTGCTCCGCCGCCGAATACCAGGCCGTGGCCGCGTTGAGCCATAAGCCGGCCCAGCTTTTCCGCAGCTTCCAGGTATTCGTCGCGGATATTATTGGATGACGCTCCATATACACAAATTTCCATCTCTGTCTCCTATCCATTTCCATCCAGAAAAAATCTAACCGTTCCATGTCTTTTTCCGTCTCAGAGGCAGCATCGCCATGCCCTGCCAAGAACATCAATAGGCGCCTGTTTTTCACCGGCGGCATCCAATTTTTTCAATGAATCTTTTGCCAAACCGACGCCTCCCTGTCACGATATATCACGCCGTTAAAACTGCTAAAATTATAACACACAAAGAAAATCGCTTCAAGCTGACCTATCCCCTAGTGTGGCAAACCTTAAGGTGTAAAAAACGCCTGTTTCAAGACTTTTTGTAAAAAACAGCGGACAGGGAATTATCCCTGACCGCCGCTTTTTTCGAGGCATAAGCGTTACATTCATAGCACTCGGTTTCCCTGCCCTATTCAGTTATCCTTCCTTGCAGCATCACGCATATACCCTGTTAGGACTGTTCGTATAAATTGGCTGACACTACAAAACAGAGGTTCTGTTTCAGCCGGCGATAATAAATATATTTTCAGGTTTTACGCATTTCAACATATCCTCACTTCTGGGATACCTGCGGTAAATTTCCTGCACATGCTTGGAATACTGCTCTTTGGTCAACAAACGAACTTTGTTCATCTCCCGGCAGGAAGCGTGCAGTCTATTGGAAAATTCGTTTCCCAGACCGATAGTGCGCAGTCCCATCAGCTTGCCGGAAGAAGTATCGACAATATAAAGAGTCAACGCTGCTCCGGTACTACTGTCTACAATTTCCGGATAGTCCATAGGAGATTCATACAGGCGCGGTTCAAACGGCGCATCTGCCCATTCGATATCGCCAGCCTTAAACAGGAAAAAGAGCACATCATCAATTATGGCATAGGCAATCGAAAAATCGCCGGTCTGGAACTCCTTCACTTCCTGCTTCGTTATATTCGGAAACCCAACAACAAGATCCCATGAGCCGCTGTAATTCATCTGAATATGCACTTGATTTGTCTTCCAGTGGTCATAGTTCTGACCTACGCAAAATAACGTTCCGCCTTCCATTAATTTTTCTCCTTTCAGCCTATTCTGATCAAAACTCCCTGGTGATTTTCTATCTCAATGGTGCCATTCTCGGAAAGCATCTCGTCATCTTTGTTGAGAACATATACAAGCGGAGTATGCATATTCAAATAGTCCCATTCGATTTTCCAGTCTTTCTCATATTTGGAAACAAACACGAGAGAATAAAGCCTACCGTATTTGGTATCATTGAAAATCACATAATACACTAGATTTCCGGTTTGGCTTTCATAATCGGCTACCAGCTTTTCCTCTTCCTCGGATAGTCTCTCAACAGCCATATTGTCATTTGTTTTCGTCAGTACACCCTCCTTAAAATTGGATAAAATATGCGGGTGAAGCTTCAGAAATTCCAACCGCCGAAATGCTTCCTGAAGCATCTCATCGCGTGACAATTGATCCATAATTATACTCCTTTTTTACATTCAAAACCTTTTAACAGGCGATTTATTGTTGAAATAACACGTTTAAATTTATCATATTTGTCAATAAAAATCAACTATATAACATAGTTATAAAAAACACTTCATATTTTATTTACTTTTCACTTCTCTTTATCTTTTCCTCCGGAACAATCACATTCTCCAGTTCTTCCCCGCAGTAAGGACAAATGAAAAAAATTTTCTCTGCTCCTGCAGAAAATTGCTCTCGTCCAAACGCGGCATCATGCAAAGATACTTTTTTCCCACATCTCAGGCAGTAGCCGGGGTTAACAACCAACATCATATTTTATCCCCCTGTCTCCTGCGCCTTGTCCTATGCTCCATTCATTCTCATTTGCCATAGTAAATATCCTCCTTCATAATTTGATATGCATGCAATAATGGTGTACTTTCAAAGCTGATTCAGAAACAAGAAAACTTAAAAGGCAGTCAATCTTATTATAAAGTGACTACCAAGTTTACTGACGAAAACGGGCGTCCTGTTGATCTGCGAACAGTGGCAGCCTGTTGCGTCGATGTCCGGGTGAAGACATACCCTATTGCGGACGAAAACACTCTTCTATTAGGTCGCGCTCCGTAAGGAAGATGTCCAAGAAATTTTATTTGACAGTAAATAGTTCTAACCATCATACAAATTAATAAAAACCGCCCACTCCGCAGGCCGATCATATCGGCCATAGGGAAAGGCGGTTTGGATTTTCTGATTGCTTACACATTGATGATTTTCTGGCATTCTTTGGGATTTAAGGATATTTTGTGTCTCGTCTTATTAAATCCAATCAGAAATCAGAACATAATGCGCTCCAGATTGCCTATATGAAATAAAAACAACGAAGCAACAAAAATCAAAGATACAGTGAAAGTGACATATCGTATTTTTCCCAATTTCCTTTTACGGGGGACCTTTGGAAGCTTGTATGGGAGGAAATCTAAAACCATAGCAGTCCAGCAGGCATATCCGCACCATCCTCTTCCGAAGATAAGCGGATGCTGCTTCAAACACGCCTGTAAACAGATAATACCAAAAGCCCTCAATCTGCATATTCTCATTGCAGATCAGTCCCAGATAAACCAGCATATACAAGCCTACTAACAGCTGGACAATGCGTCTGGCGTGTTTATATTCCATCTGGAAAAGCAGAAGTTCGATTGCTATTGCTGTGCCTATGTAAGAAAAGTTAAACAAATAAAACAGATTATCTTTTGTCTGCCAGAGAATCAATGCTACCGCTTCAAATATCAGCCCAACCCCCGCAGGGATATACCATTTTTTAATTTTCAATCAGTTCTGTAAATTTACTCTTTCGGAATAAAGTATAAAGAATAGCCATCTATATTGATTGGCAGTGTCGGAATTTCAGATCCTCCATAGTATTCCGTAGGAGCTACGATGGCATAACCAGTCGCTCCGTCAATGATGATTTCATAATCCGTTCCTTTCGGTGTTTTCTGCATTATTTCATAAGTCCCACTGTATGTCTTGCCGTTTGTGGTGTCAATTATCGCGATTTCTCCATCTTTAGCGATCAAAGTCATATCCACGATTTCAGCGTCAGGATATAGCTCATCGGCTTCTCCTACGGCAACCACGAGTTCGTCCTGGTATTGGGCAGCTTCCGTATTATTGTTCATAACCGTTCTCATTTTCCATTCATAATCTTCAATCGCCACGACATCAGCATTACAAGCAGAAAGAGCAAATACGATGAACGAAACGAAAAGCACAGATAAAATCTTTTTCATTTCAAACAGCCTCCATTTACAGTTACAGCTTCTCTACATCTTCCACATAGATGGAGACTTCGCCGCACTTCGGACAGATTGCTACCTTCGGCTTGCCGATCCTGCCGCCGAACAGCTTGTTTTCGTCCGATGACATTACAATCCCATATCCTGCCCCTTCTACTTTGATGGCGCAGTTTTCTTTCATTTCCGTTCCACATCTGAGACACTTTCTCATATATAAAATCCTCCTTTTTGTTTCATCAATCCTGTAAGATTGCTGGCAATCAAGCCGCTATCTTATGTTCTGGGTTTCAATGTTTTATGCGTTTTTTATGGAAGCGCCGTAACGGATCGTCTTGTAGATTGTCACGCTTATCTCAAATATGGTAATTGCCACAATAAAGATAAGCAATCCATTGGATACCATATCAGCGTTCCAATAAGTGAGAAATTTTGCTCCTGTATCTACATTATCGCCTAATACCCGTTCAATCTCAAGTGCAAAATTCGGATTCCAAATAGGTAAAACCTTTAGCACAACGATGCTTAATATAATTTGCAATACTCCGCACACGATATTACTAATCATTACCAGTCTGCAGTAGACTCCAACAACCAAGCGTAATATCTCATCTGCAAGACCAATCAGCAGACTCAATATAAATACGGGAAGAACGACGCCCCATTGTTCCAGGTTGAAAATGGGTACGGTTGTTACAGTTTCGTCTTCTGTAAAGAACGCCGCAAAGAAATGAGGAGCAAAAATCAACAACACACTGAAAATAACGATAAATATAATGCCTACAATGCTGTCGCCCCGACTTATGATCGCTTTTTTATCGGGTACAGGCTCTAAAAATTTGGGTGTCCAGCGGGAGTGGGAGGTTGGCATTTTGCTTTCTTCCGACAGACTGTCTAAGGTCCATTTCTCTGCCTTTTTCAACTCAAATTGAATTTTTTTCCGTTCCATAATGGCAAAAGTCAAGGTCACTGCACCGAATGCGGACATGCAGGATAGAATAGCATCCGTGATTCCGGTGATCAGACCGTCTACAATAGCTCGGATCATGACAGAAGCAGAGTTCTGTGCGGTAATCGCAGGTATTTCTCCTATTGCATTGATCAGGGAAATAACCAAAATCGGTATGGCAGCACAGATTAAGACGACCTTAACAAACCATAAATAAGTATCGAAATATTCAGGGCAAATCAGATATCTTTGTTCACCCTGATATTGTTTTGCGAATTCAGCAGGATCGCCGAGTTCCGTCAGCACCTCTTCCATAGAGCCTTTATCCGTATACATATCGCTGATCAGTTCTTCCAGTTCCATACGCACTTCGTCGCGCTGAGCTTTGGGAAGCCGGCGGATCACCTGATAAATGTATCGATCCATATATTCCTTTTCATTTGGCGTCATGATTCTTCCTCCCTCAATAACCGTTCCATTCCGGCAGATAAATTTTGCCAATACGCTTTCAGCTTCTCATAAATTTCCGTTCCGTATTTGGTCCGCTGATAATATTTTCGCGGTTTTGCGCCGCCGGTTTCCCACCTGCTTTCCAAAAGCCCCTGATTCTCAAGCCGGCGAAGGAGAGGATACAGGGTGTTGGGGTCAATGGCAACGCCTTTTTCTTCCAAGCTCTGTACCAGAGCATACCCATACTTCGGCTCTTTCATCTGACTGAGTACGCTCATTGTCAGTGTGCCTCTGCGAAGCTCCAAAAGCAAAGAGGATAATA
>CAJFTG010000126.1 GCA_904419875.1 Candidatus Avimonas caecicola
AAGCCTAACGCCCGACCTATCCGACACAACGCGCGAGTGCCGGATAGGAACGGCAAAATTTTTTACACTTCTATTACTTCTTTATCGCACATAAGCAAAATCTGCGGGCTGATAGCCGTCTCCGTTAATCTGGAAGCCGTCTTCGTCATATTCCGGGGTAACGACAACGGGCGGCACAATGTTTATATATTTATATAGTCTGTAAGTATTTTGATTATCTGGAATATATGTTGTTTCCGGGGTGCCGCTGGCATTGACGCTTGCTATGATTTTACAGTCTGCGTAAGCGCTGAAATCCAGCGTTCCACCAATGGCTGTACCATTCTGACCGGTTGCGCCTGCCGACACAGTGAGAGTGCCGCCGTTTACATAAACTGTACCGGAATTGGAGTTTGCAAAGATACCGTAAGAACTGGTGGTGCCGTCTCCCGTAAAGGAATAGGTACCGCTGTTAATAGTGACATTACCTGTATGCGAGTAGACCGCATTCCCCTCACTTCCGAGACTTAAAGCAGACACGCTTAGACTTCCATCGCCCTCAAAGATAATGTCATTGTAGACATAAATACCGGCGGCAATTGTTCCAAATTGCGTTACATCAATGTTGTTTTCTCCTGTTACATGAACGGTCAGAGTACCAATAGAATCATCCGCAAAAATAGCGGCAGTAATGTTGTTCCCAGAATGTGTACCGCTGGTTAGGTTCGCACCGTTCAGCATAAGTATATTCAATTCAGCATCATAGCTGACCATACCATTGCCGAGAATATTGTCAGCATTTTCACTGGTTACCTGAGTGCCTGCCACCCAAAGTTCATAGTCGGTAGCGGCAAATGCCGTTGTAGGCATCATTCCTATCACCAATATCAGCGACAGAAGCATTGCCACTAATCGGTGCGGTGTTTTGTTTTGTTTCATAAAAATTCCTCCTGCATTTTGTTTTTTCTGTATCAAGAGTCGCTCTGCTCTTATACATAACAATATTTTATTGTTTCTTCTTTCTGTATGTCTCTATGCTGAGTATGCCGCCGAATACGAACAGCAGGGCTACCCTCAACAGGATATTGCTGTTATTTACGATTTTGGAAAAAGCTGAAGGTACGCACTCCAAGCAAGCTGGCAATGGCTTTCCTCCATAGTCTTCGCCACAGAGTTAACCTCATCCTACTCTGTGATGTTTTCCCCCTTGCTTAAACCTAATGAAAAGTCCGATTAAGACCAGTTTTTCAGGACGCTTTCAGCCAAGTATTGTCCACAACTATTTCATCACTCTTTTTTGCGTCTGCAGTGTCGCCCAACATACCTTTTGTGCCTGATAAGTGATAAAAGTGTTATACCTGACAGGAACATTAGAAGCAGCCATGGCCAAATTTTCATTGTATCACCTGTCGGCGGGGGAATACTCGGATCCTCCGGTTCTTCCGGTGTATTCTCACGGTAAGTATTGATGAGATCGTACCCGTCTATCGCCTTATCATAACCGTCTACTGCCACCTCATCCACGGTGTAAACGATCTCTTTGCCCGCCGCATTGTATTTCGGCATTTCAAAGTCGTATTGCCATCCATCTGCCTCCGTCACAAGCTGCTGCCGCACAAGCTCCCCATCTGCGTATACAAGTACAACAATGGAATCAGGTTGTTTGTCAGCAGGATTGCTGCCGTGGTTCCAGATTTTCCTGCCCCCAATCACTGTTTGATCGGGCGGCGGCAACGCAGGGTCATAACGGTTGACAAATTCTATTTTTTCAACCGGTTCTCCGTCTTTATAAATGGATACGGCAGCGGTTAGTCCACCATCCTTTTCGGTTACCGTAACCGTCACGGTATATACTGACGTGTCATAAATCCAGCCGTCATTATTGTTCGCCGTTTCTGTAACTGTATAGGTATAAACGCCGGCTTCGGTATATTGAATTTTTCCCGGAGACAGCTCGCCGCTGCCGGTAAGCGACAGTGTTAAAAAGCTGTTCTTCACACCCTCCGGCATAGGGGCATGATCTCTGGCTGCAATACAGAATGTAAAGCGCTCTTCCGGCGGCGCATTCCCCTCTACCGTCTTGTATACAGTCGGGAAGGCGCAAACAGCCGGCGGAATATAGGTGTTGACAACGTCAAATCCTTGGTAGGAGGGACAAAAGCTCTCCAACGGCAATTCCTCTACCGTATAGGCAATTTCATTTCCCTCGTCGTCATATTTCGGGGCGGTGAAGCGATAGAACCACCTACCGTCTTCGTCAGATACGACGCTGGTCTCTTCTACCACGCGCTCACCGTCTTTTAAACGCAGCGTAATGAATTCCGGCAGCAGCGTTTCGTCCTCTTCAATGCCTTGCCATGTTTTTTCTCCGACAATCTCAGTCATCACCACGCCGGTAAAGGTGTTGGTGACGGTAGATATAACATCTTCAATAATTGCCGTGCCGAAGCCGTTTGCAATCATCTGACTATATCCTTCGGCGTAGTAATCCTTTTCCCAGACCTCGTACCAATCGCCCGGTTTCAGCGTAAATTCTTTGCTTTCTCCGGGTTTCAGTGTAAAATCAGTAGGCTTACCATTGATAAAAACCGTCATTTCAAATTCTCTGTCCATGTCCACTGCAGGAAACTCTCCTGCCAGCTCCTTTGTTATGGTAAGCCGTACAGGATCGGTCAACAACTCAGGAGACTCAAAATAGACGTTGACAAAAGTCGCGGCCGAAAGTTCATGCCCTATGGTTCCTCTGTGGCCGGTTGCTGAAACCAGATAACTGTCGCTTGCCTCTTCGCTTACGGTATAAGTAACACCAACAGGGATATTTTCAAACAGTGCCGTTTCTCCGTGACGAAGGGTCAGCGTCCCGCCGCTTTCTACTTCCCCGGCTTCGCCGTCGCCCTTCCGATAAACATAGGTGCCGCCGTCGGAGAATTCCACGGAAAAGGTAAAATCCTGCACTAGCTGTTCCGCCGTCAACGGGGAGTCGTCGGCGTTCTGTACGGTTTTCTGTATTGCCAAAGAGCCGGTCAGGCGGAGGTTATACGCGGTGACAACCACTTCACCGATGCCATTCTCCGACAAAATAAAGGGATAATGGGTAACCGGCTCGCCGTCCTGGCTGTCAAAGGCATAGCCCGGGGCGGAAAGAATTTCTTCAAAGTAATAGCTGCCGGCCGGAAGCCGCAGCGAGATTTCTCCCGCTTCGTCGGTCACATACCGGTCGCCGATCTGCTCGCCCTCAGCCGTAAAAAGATAAAAAGCTGCCCCCGGCACCGGATGATCCGTCACGGTGCCGTCCGGCAGCTTTTCCCGTTTTTGAAGCCGTACCGCAGCAATGGTCTGCGATGCTTCGTTGACCGTTGTCTGGAGACTGTACCAGCTGTAGGTACCGGTGACCACAGCAGAAAAAACAAACACGGCGGTTAAAAAAACGCTGATGATACGGTGAAACACCTGTCCCACAGCCAGCCCTCCTTCCATTGATTAGATTAGGTTCCGCCCTCGGGAAAAGGCTCTCTGCAGAAAGCCTTTTCCCGAGGACGGCTTTGCCGTCCTGCAGGGGTAACAGAAATTTACGGTGTGGCCGCTTTTACAGTGACCTTGTAACTGCCGGTATAGGGAACACCATCATTGGTATAGGTCGCGGTAACAGTCAATTCGGTTTCAGCCGTTTCGCTCCCATCCACAGTGAGAAGACCGTTTTCAGCAATAGAGGTGCCGCCCTGTTGAGCACCGGCAACGCTCCAGGTTACGGTTGCTTCTGAAACGGGAGAGCCTGCCTTATCAGCAACAGCAAAGTTGAACTGGAGGGTTTTGCCCGCCTCTACCGTCTCAGCGTTACCATCAGTGGTAACGGTTACTGTGGTGTTGGGAATGTCGGTGCCAGTGATTTTTTCCAAAAGCACTTCCGCCGCGGCGGTGGGAGCCTTGCCTGCCTCTGTATCATAGAAGCCTGTGCCGTTCAAAAAGCCGATATCGTCGGCAGTAACGAACTGGCCGACAACATTGATGCCGTAGTACCAGCTGTCGCTCGGGGGATTAGTATGCACGATCTCATCGAGCAGCAGACCGGTGGTTTCACCGGAAGCAATCGGTTTTGCCCAGTAAGCCCAGCCATCGGTATCCCATACCCAGAAATCACCAACCTGACAGCCTGCCTCGATCCATTCTGCCATGGTCATAACGGTAGCGGTTCCGGTCAGTGCCGCGGTATGTTCCTGATCCGCCACGGTATCGATATTGACATCCTCTACCGGTTCCTCTTCGTCAGTATCGTTAGTATCAGCGTCATAGATTTCGTCGCCGGTTACTTTATTTCCAACCTCATACTCCTTATAGTCGTCATAGTGGGTATCGTCATCAGGAATTGTACCGTCATATGTACCGTTAACATCCGCCTTGAGGGAGTCCTTGTTCATGTTGAAGGTGGGCATATACACGCCCTGGCCGCCCATGTTCCAATCCCAATAAGCGGCAAAATCACCGTTTGAGGTGATGTCATCGGTACCCGGCGTACGGGTCACCCAAGTGCTTTTATTATTCAGTTGTGTTCCTTCTTTGACAGGAGTAGCCTCATTGCCTTCATCCGCGCCGGCACCTTTACCGATCTCCATGTACTCATCAAGACGTACACGAGCAAAGATAGCGGTGCCGTCCTTTGTGAAGTTCTCAACATAGACATTTTTGTTCTGACCGTTGAAATCATCGTGGAGACGGCCGCCGGGGTTGATGGTTTTCATCGTTTCGTTGAGGGCGGTCTGGCTGATGGACTGCCAGGCGAAGGTGCCGCCTAGCGCGATGACCGCCGCCATAGCTACCGCGCCAATGGACGCGGCAATTTTTTTCTTGCTTGTCATGGTTATTTCCTCCTAAAATTTACAGTTTGTTTCAAAGGGGCTGTTCGCCCCGGATGAATGAGGTTAACGTGCGGGCCGCGTCCGGCGGCCCGCCGGAAGGGTTATTCTTCGGAGATGCGAACCCACATCATGGGACGCAGGCCTCGAGTAGCAGTGGCCTCGTGCGCGGTACTAATATCGCCCGTGTCTATGTCTACCGCAAGCATATGGGCTTTTGAGTTATACTCATTGTCCGAGCTTCTGAGCCACCAGGCAAACGACTCTGATACGCCTTCTATACAGGTTGCCGGCAGGAGGCTCTCCGGGATCAGCTTCTGGTTGTTCCAGGTATATTCGCCCTCTTCTCCTTCTACCGCAGGGGAAGACTGGTCCACAGCAGACAGGCCGGTCACATCGGCATAGGAGGGAATGAAGACCGTATCCACACAGGAATTCAGCTCAGGTTTAGAGCTGTAGCTCTTTAACGTGTAAAAACGGATCGTCGTCTCCTGCGCCACCTGGCTCAGGGTTGGCTGCTCATTCAGCCAGCTGCCGTTCAGGGTATTCCGTACCGATTCTACATGATTCCATTTCGCTGAGCCATCGTTGCCCATCCGACCGGTTTTGACAATATCCTTTGAGAAAATCAGCGCCAGGTCGTTTTCTTCATCCACGGCAAGGACATAGAAGCCCAGGCCGTCAAAGTTAATCACGTCATAGGATTCTGCCGGCAGCTCCAGCCCCTTCTTGGAGATGTCCGCCGCCCGAATGGCCGCGGAATCCTCGGCGTTAAGCCGGGCGGGGGCGGGATTTACCGTGACATAGAGGGTGTCGGTGATGGTCTGGCCGTCAACAATGTAGGAAGCCACGACCTGAATCCGGGTGTTCTGCTCATCTGCGCCGATGAAAAGGGTGTTGCCGGTGATTTTTGTGTCGGCAGAGGTAGCTCCCCGTATTGTCCAGCTGACAGCGGGAGAGGGCACCGGGCTGCCGCCCACGCTGACCGACACAGGCAGTTCTACACTGCTGTTATACTCCACCGCTTCTGCCGGTGGGGTGACGTCGACGGAAGCATAGGTGGGGTTCAGGTTCACCCACACGGCCGGGCGGCAGTATCCATTGGCAGTCTGGTAGTTAAATACAGTTAAGTTTCCAGTTCCGTCGGAAGAGCCGATGGAACCTCCCGCAACCGCCGCAATGCCGGAACTAGCAGCTGTGCCGCTGCCGCTTGTATAGTGCCGGCTGTTGCGCAGGAGCCAATGTGCCTCAGACTTGGTATTGCGGTAGGTAAATGTCTTGCGCAGGGCTTCCGGCAGGATGATACCCTCTGTTCCCAAGGTGTACTCCTGTGCCTTTGCTGTCGTCGTGTTCGTATTCATCCAAGTGTCCTGGGCCACATCAAAGGTTGTGCCGTACACATCCGCCTCGGAGAGGACAAACACCTTATCGTTGGAGGTGACCCAGTACTCCGTATCATCGTCATAGATATAGAAACGGGTTTTGATCTCCGTCTCCGCCGCCGCGGCGCTCAGCGTGGGATGCATGGACAGCCACCGGCCGTTGAGATAATCGTGTACCGCACCGGTCGCCCAAATGGCGTCGGAGGTGCTGGTTGCTTTTATTTTATTGGCAGTTGGGAAGAACCGCTGGCGCTGCTCCTCGCTCACGTTTCTATTCTCACCAATGAAATTCATTTCCTCGGCTTCGGCATATTTGGAGAGCAGCAGCGCCTGGTTGTCCTGCACCTTGAGGACGTACCATTCCACGCCGTCGATGAGTACCGTATCATAGGAATCGGTGCTCAGGGTAGACACGCTCTGGATTTCCGCGTTTCTGACGGCGGCTGAGGTTTCAAAGTCCAGCGTATCGGAAACGGTGGGGGTCTTGTCGGTTTCCAGCTGGATCCACATAGCCGGGCGCACGCCGGCGGTGAGACTCGGGGCTTTGTAGCCGCTGGCTCCATCGTCCGCCGCTCTGGTTACACTGTTAGGGGTACCTTGGGTGCTCGTGGTCGGTTCATAGCTGCGGGTCCACCAGTCGGTTTCTGT
Source organism: Candidatus Avimonas caecicola (assembly GCA_904419875.1). Lineage (GTDB taxonomy): Bacteria > Bacillota > Clostridia > Oscillospirales > Acutalibacteraceae > Avimonas > Avimonas caecicola. The sequence continues at coordinate 6,860 of CAJFTG010000126.1, forward strand.
CCCGTCCTTCGTGGTGGCCTTCTGTAAATTCACCGGCAAAACGTCGCCCTGCCCTTCGCCTGTGCCGTCCCATTCATAATAGGTGGCAAGCCGCGGGTCGTATATGTCGTAGACATGGAACACATCCATCGCAGACAGGAGGAATACCTTGTCGCTTGTTGTGGACAGCACGCCTTTGTTGTCCACGTCATACAGGATGGTTTCCACTGCCGCGTTGTACAATTCGTCCTGTGTACTCAGCCATTCATTATTTAAGTAGTCGCGCAGGTCGCTGTCCTTCCAGTAAACGCCCCCGTCTGCATCAAAGGCGCGCTCCTCCAGCACATAGCGGGAGAGGATCAGCGCCCGGTCGGTGTCGTAATCCACTGCCAGCACGTACCATTCTCTGTCGTCAATGGTGACGATATCGTACTGATTGCCCATGACAACCGCATCCCGGATCTCGTCGGAGGTGGAAGCATCCATCTCGCCCTCTGTGGGCGGTACCTCTATGGGCGTTCCGGTGATCAGCTCCAGCAGATCCTCTGCGTTGGACGAGGGTACACGTCCCGCCGAACGGTCATAGAAGCCGGTGCCGTTGAGATAGCCGATGTCGTCTGCCGTCACAAACTGGCCGACAACGTTGATGCCGTAGTAAAAGCTGTCGCTGGGCGGGTCAATCAGCTCAATACCGTCCAGCAGCAGGCCGGTGGCGGTGCCGGGTTCAATGGGGTTGGCCCAGTAGGCCCAGCCGTCAGCATCCCATACCCAGAAGTCGCCCTGTACATTGTAGTCTGCGGGATTCGCTTGCGGATCGCCCTCCAAAGCGGTCTGATACGCGGCCCAGCGTGCTGCCCATTCCTCCATAGTGATGACCGTACCGTTTATGGTGTTGGCGGCGGTGTGAGTTTCATTTTCGGTGCGGACGCCTTCGTCCTCGATATCGTTGTTGTCGTTATCGTAGGTGGCATCTGCGGTAACCTGCTGCCCTTTGGTATAGGTCACATAGTCGTCATAGGGGGTATCGGTGTCCGGCTTGCCGTCGTATGTACCGTTGATATCCGCCTTGAGACTGTCCTTATTCTTGTTAAAGGTGGGCATGTAGACAGTCTGACCGCCCTCCATGTCCCAGGTATAGTACTGCTCAAAGGCACTGCCGCCTCCGGGCTTGCGGGTGATCCAGGTGGACTTGTCGTTGATTTTGGAACCTTGCCCCACAACCGTCAAGCCGGATACCGTCAGGGCCTCGCCTTTCGGGAGATTGCGGTCGGTGCCGGCGCCTGTTCCCAGTTCCATGTACTCGTCCAATCGTACACGGGCAAAAATCGGCGTACCGTCCGCCGCATCGGTAAAGTTTTCAACGTACACATCCTTGTTGCTGCCGTCAAAGTCGTCGTGCAGCCGTCCGCCAGGGTTAACCACAGCCGCCGCTTCGTTGAGCGCCTGCTGGCTGATGGACTGCCACGCAAAGGTACCGCCCAGCGCGATGACAGCAGCCATGGCCACCGCACCGACGGCTGTCATCGCCTTTTTTCGTTTGTCTGTCATTGTTGTGCATTCCTCCTTATCATTTTTGCTTTCAAAGGGAACCACCGGGCAAGCGGATTTTCTCTTTGAGTCTTTGATTTCTTGTGTTTGCCGGTGTCACCGGACTGCCCGTCATCCTTGCGGTATATGTACCTCAGCACGCGTATGAGCACGGCCAGCAGGATGAGGAAGAACAATAACAGCGGCCAGGAGCTCTTCAGAAAGTCCACAACCTTTCCGGCGGCATAGCTGTGGAACACCACCTTGCCCACCACATTGACCGCAGGAACAAGCTGGCTATCAGGTGCCTGGTTCATAACACCCTGCGTCTGAAAGGCTCGCTGTCCCGTATCCGCATAATCCTCCACGATGCCGATGATACGGTGGGTAATGGTTGTGGTTTCACTGGTCATAAAGGTGATGTCATCCCCGACCTCCAGCGTGTTCGGGTCCGTACGGCGTGAGACGACCAGTGCCCCCTTTGGATACACGTCTTCCATCGAGCTGGTAAGCACCGTCTGTGCTGTAAACCCGGCAAAGCTTCGAGGCCCCTGCTCTCCGCTGCCTGTCAGAATTACAGTGCCTACAATCAATACAATTAAGACTCCGTAAAACAACAGGTCACCAAATAGAGACTTCTTCTTTTTAGGCTTTTCCCGGTTATGCTCTGATTGAGCCAAAGGCATTTCAGCCGGCGCGTCCCTGCTCCTAGCGGATAAAGACGCATTGTCACCATCAGGTTCTTCTTCCGCCGGCGGGGAAGGATCCGCTGTCACGGCGGGCTGTGCAGTATCTGCTTTATTTCGATATTCCAACAGAATTTCATTCACCTGCTGTTCGGTATATTCCGTCAGTATCTGTTCGGCGCGGGAGAGGATTTCTTCCTTGGATAGGGTCAGCGCACATTTTTTTATAGCATATTCCAAGAAAAGCATATCTGAAGCACGCATATTGTCTTCTATCGTTTTCGGACAACCGTTTTCTTCCATATTTTCCCCCCGTAAAGCAGCAATTAACATTCCAGCTGTGAAGATGATTTTTACTCGTTAACGAATCCACAAAGAGTAATTCTTTATACAAAACCGTTCTAAATTTATTTTATCATATCTGACAGCCGTTTAAAGGGGGTTCCCTGCAAAGTGACGAACTAGTGACTTTTTTTTAGAAAAATTTCTCCTCGAATGAACAAAAAAATGATATAATTATATTTGTAAAGTAGGCCCGAGGAAAGGAATGAATTGAAAAAATCATGAAAAAACTTTTGTTTATAGACGACGATATAGACTTTTTAGAAAGCAACCGGCTGTATTTTGGCAGAAAACAGTATGAGGTTTTTGGCGTCAACAAACCGAATGATGCGATTTCGCTTTTATCTTCCGCAGCAATAGACTGCATTATTTTAGACATTGATATGCCGGACATGACCGGATTTGAAGTCTGTCAAAAAATTCGGAAGCTGAGCGGGACTCCTATTATCTTTCTTTCCGGTCTTACAGATATCAAAAATCGTATTGCCAGCTTTCAGGCAGGAGGAGATGATTTTCTTGCCAAGCCTTATGATGTTCTGGAACTGGAACTTCGCATCGAGGCGAGAATCCGAAAAAACGAGCAGGTCTTCTTTTCGGATAACATGCGTTTTGGAGATTTATGTATCGATGAAAACAGGAGAGTAATAACATACCAGGGAAAAACAGGGGGTTTCACTGCCTTGCAATTTGATATTATCGCATTTATGGCCAGAAATCCCGGAAAAGTGTTCTCCTATGAACAGCTCTATGACCAAATATGGAAAGAGCCCCTGGTGAAAAGCCGCCATAATTTGCAGGTAGGCGTAGCTAGAGCCCGGCAAAATTTAGCCGAGCTATGTGACGGCAAGCAGTATATTCGAACAGTTCCACGAAAAGGGTATTATTTTACCTCAGACGAATCACAAGAACCTCAAACAGATGAAAAATAATCGAAGGAAGCCTAAGCAATTCAATAAAAAACAAAAAGCATCAGCTTCCACCTTCGTGGTAGAAGCCGATGCTTTTTCAAATTATTATAATTTATCTTTTTTTCTTAAAGACGAAAAACGCAACAGAACCCGCCAGTATACATATCACAATCACTATGCCAACCATTTTTTCGATATCTGTGCTGCCCAAAATTTGATCGTCCGTTTTAACAGAGCCTAACTGTTCACCGTTTGTTTCTACAAGCTCTGTCTTCTGCTCGTTCTTTTTCTCTTCTTCCGGTTGTATGTCTATCGGAATTTCATTTGGTGATGAAGCGCCGTCCGGAGTCGAAGAAGTATCAGAGTCTGAAGACTCTTTCTGATTCTCATTGTCGCTATGGTCCTCCGACTCCGTCGTCTCATTGTTTGGCTCTTTCGATTCATCCGATACTATATTCGACTCTGAACCCGATGACGGATCCGGAGATTTTGACGGCACGCTTTCATCCTCATTATCCGTTTCCGGTATGCCGTTGGGAAGCTGATTTCTCCTTCGTTGGGGCTGATTTCACCACCGCGCCCTCCATCTATGTCAGCTACCGTAAAAATAAGGTCATCGTTTAATTCCAGCGCCTCAGAATAAAACTCTGTACCATCATCTGAAATCTGAAGCAGCCGATAGTATTTGGGCCGTTCCTGTGCGGAGTCCGATCGATCATAGGAAAGTATCCAGGAAAAACTGTCGTTTTCCTTTACTTCAACAGGAGCATAACCATCCGCGCCTGCAATGTCCGTCCAGTTTTCGCCATCGTCAGAGGACTGAATATAAATGGTTCCCGACTGGGGCGATTCACCGTGCATAAACACCATATCATACCACTGCGTTGCGGATTCCAGGTAGACATTCAAAAAGAACGGGGTTGTATCAGATTCCCAAACTACGAGACATTGAGGCATATAGTCCTCATATTGAGCATATCCGTCTGCAAATTTACCCGTTACAAGAGTCCTTTTGTGTTCGGTGGGAAATGTTATTTTGTCCCAAACCACAGGAACCTCTTCTTCATATTCCTGATGATCGCGGTTTACGATTGACATCACTTTATCGGGAAGCATGTCAGCGCTAAAGTCAGCCCCGTCGGGGATGCGGATAACGGGCAGCTTTTCGCAATTATACCGCCAGCATGCAGCAGCAGTTATTGTTTGTGAAGAGATAATTTGACCGGTACAGGTAAATTCCGGCAGACCCATATTCTCGTCCTTTTCGCTTGCATAAACCAGAAAAGCTCCTTCCTCCTGTACGACAGCAACCCCGTTTTCACCCACGTTAAGACAAATACTGATAAGCCGCAGTTCTCCTCCGGGGCAAACACGAAAGAGTTCCCTTTGACTGTCCTCTCCGTGAATGGTTAAAAAGGGCCAGAGTTCAAGATGTCCATCTACATAAATGGTATGCCCGTTGGTTTCAATGACGACTTCTTTGCGGTATCTTGCGTTATTATAAGTATAAGACTCTTCGGCAGGGATAGTAATATCCTGTGTCAACACAATGGTGCCGCCAGTGCTT
>CAJFTG010000127.1 GCA_904419875.1 Candidatus Avimonas caecicola
CGTCGGTGTTCTTGTCAAAGAGGATGGCGTAGAAAGGAAGGGTGGTGACCGTCGCCGTACTGGCAAAGCTCTCGGGAACGCCGCCGGAAGCGGCAATCCGCATTTCAAAGGTGTATTCGACGTTGGGGGTCAGGCCCGTAAACTGCGGGGATGTCTGCCAGACCGTCCACTCATCGTTTTCGGCGTCAATCAGACGGCGGTACTGCGCCCCTTCCACGGCCTTCAGGGTGATTTCCCGGGACGTCCTGGATTCCATCTCCGGCGCTTTGGGCGTGGCAAAGCGGGTGGCTGTCTGAATGCCCTTGATCACCGTGCTGTCACCCACGACGTTGCCGGCCGCCAGCTGGAAGTCGTACTGTGTGGCCGCGTCCAGCCCGTCAACGATCACGTCGATGGTTTTGGCGTCCTCGGCGTTCCGGTAGGTCTCGACCACCTTCCAGTCCTCGGAATCCGCCTTTTTGACCATCAGCTTGACTTCGCCGAAATAGTTGTCCTTCTGGAACTCCACGGAACCGGACAGCCGGACGGAATCCGCCGTTACGTCGCTGTAATCCAGCTGCATGTCGGGGGCGGGCAGCTGGTCGTCAATGATTACGTTGCCGCTATACGCCGGGGTGCTGCGGTTGCCGGCGTTGTCGGTGGCTACCACCGTAATCACGCCCTCATAGGCCCTGGTGATCATGCCGGAATAGGTGCCGTCGCCGTTGGCGGTCAGCTCATAGGAATTTCCGTCGGCCGTGGAAGCGATGACCGATTCCAGGCCGCTGGTTTTATCCGAAGCTTCCGCCGTGACCTTTACCTGTTTGTTGGAAGCGATGCCGAAAGCCCGCAGCAACCGCCGGAAGACGTTTTCATTTTCCAGCGGGATATCGGTTTTTTCCAGCGTCAGCTCCCAATTTAGGGTTGGCGCGGTACGGTCAACCTTCACCACTGCCGGGTTGGCCTCGATTTTCGCGCCGGAGCTGTCCACCGCTCTCGCGCGGATGTCGTAAACCTTGTCGCTGGACAAATCCACATCGACAGAGGTTTCGGCTGATTCCTTCCAGGTTTTTCCGCCGTCCAGGGAATATTCCAGCTTTTCGAACTGGAAGCCTTCCAGTTCCACGGCGGAAATAGTGGCCTGCAGCGTCTTCCCGGCGCTTTCCCCGTTTATCCAGCCGTTGTAATCGGCCGCGGGCGGCGCGATCACCACGGCGCCGGAAAGGCGCTGGTTATTTTGAATCAACAGGGTGTAGGCAACAGGCGACGCCCCCTCACCGGACGGCTGCACCTCCACGGTGAACCGGTTGCTTGCCTCTTCGATTGGCTTGCCGTCAACGGAGGTGAAGGCCAGCTGCACCGTAACGGAAGCCGAGCCTGTACCCTGTGCCAGAAGCTTTTGCTGTGCATCCCGGATGGTGATGACGGCGTCGCTGCCTCTGGCGATGGCGGTGATGTTGGTCGCCGTCTTGTTTTCGGCCTGCAGAGTGTACTCCGCCTGGTTGGGATCAAAGGCAAAGCCGATCCCGCTGGCCTTCAAATCGGTCAGATGGCCGTCCATGGTGTCGGCCGACGAGGTGAACTGGACAACCTCCACCGAATCTCCCAGCTTGCTGAAGGCGACAGAGGCCGTCCGGATGCCTTCCGGACCGAATTCCAGCAGTTCTTCGGCGTTGGTGGCCAGGTATTTGGTCTCGATGACGGTGCCCTGGCTGTCCAGCAGGTTGACCACGGCGTTGCCGTTGGACACTGTTTGCATGGTCAGGTTCTGCATGGTGATTTCGGCCGTGGTGGTACCGGCATTGGTCAGATCCACGCTGACCTTGAAGGTTTCTCCCTCATTGTCCTTCTGCAGGCTGTAGAACTGCTGCAGGTTCGTGTTGTTGACGGTATCGTACTCGGCCACTTGCCTGTCACCGTCCACGATCCATGCCCGGATATACACCGGGATGCCCGAAGCGGGGATCTCGCTGTAGCCCGCTTCCGTGATGTAGTCTTTGATGTTAAAGGTAAACTTGTGCACATAAGAACCTTCGTCGACCGCCTGCAGGTCGGCGTCGCTGCTCAGGGTCACCACATCCAGCAGGGTTTCCTGATAGTCGCCGTCGGCATACAGGCCCAGCTTGACGTTCCGGCTGGTGCCCGCCAAATCCACCTCGGAGCCGTTATAGAGGGTCACGGTAAATTCGCGCTCTCCGTCCGCTTCCTTGGTGACGGTCACATCGGACACACCCACGTCCGGGATCGCCAGATGCAGGGTATTCTGAACCTGTGCGGTCTGGCCGTTGGTGTACCGCACCCGGACAGTGTAAACAGGGTTCACCACCGCATCGTCGGGCACCTGATAGTCCACCGTGACCTGCACCTGCTGGCCAGGCTGGAGCCGGACCATATCGCTGCCAAAGGTGGTGGTTTTCCCATCGAGCGTAACCTCGACCTGGTCAATGATCTGGATGCCGTCGTTCTGCACGGTAAACTTGACCGGCATGGAAAGCCCCTTGACCATATTCTTCAGGTCGGCGTCCACAGAGGGGACAGAGACGGTGTTCTGGTAGGTTTCGGTGGCGGTATACAGGCCGCTGACCGTCTCGGGAACCTTGAGCGGAACCTCGGCATAAATGATTTCGCCGTTTTCATCCAGGTCACCGGTCGGCTCCATTGTGGTTTCCTTGGTCTCAACGGTTTTTCCAGTCGCCTTGGTTCCCAGAATAACCGCTTTGACGGTATTGCTGCCGGCTGTGTAAGCGTCGAAATGGTCGATCTGTGCGTTATCGGGCATCTCCGCCACATTGATAACCGCGCTGGCGTACACCCGGGAACCGTCCTGCACAAAGCGGACCGCCCGCAGGATGCCGGAATCGGTGACGTCCTGGCTGTCCTCCTTCTGATCCCCGGCCGTGGAAGCCCAGATCAGGGAGAGGCTGTTCACATCGCGATCCTCCGAACGGACAAAGCGGAAGTTGGAATCCACCCCCACGTTCTGTCCGCCGGCCGCGTTGGTCAGGCTGTCCACAAAACCGATCTCAGAGGTGCGGATATTGCCCATGCTGTCGATGGCCGCCAGACGGATGTCGCTGACGGATTTCTGATCGCCCTTTTCCTCGGAACCGGTGGTGGATACGTTGTACCAGGCCAGGATGTAGTATTCCTGGCCGCTGATCTCGGCCGTGGTGATCTGCGGATTCTCGTCCAGCTCGCTGTCGCTGGTGATCTGCTGGTTTTTGCGCACCTCGCCGTCGGCGCCCACCACCGCGTACACAATCTCGTAGTCCTCGGTGGTGTGCTGCACGCTGCTGTTGGTGCGCAGCCCCGCGGCCTCGTCTGCGCTGCCTTTATCCAGCGTATAGGTAATGGCCGCGGTACCGTCCTTCAGCATGGCCGCTTCCAGGCCCATGACGCTGCCGGAAGTGCCGTTGTACAGGGTGTCCGGCTCGCTCCAGTTCTTACCGTCAAACACGGTGTACAAAATGGCGTCCGAACCGGTGAAGTCGGTGACATTGGATTCGTCGGCGATATAGACGCTGCGCCAGGCTACAAAGATGCGCTCGCCGTTGACCGCCACCACGGGGGCCATATCCGGCGTTCCGTTGTTGGTCAGGCGTTCGGTGGTCCACTCGCCGTTTACAATACGGCTGACCATAATTTCCGTACTGTTGGCCATCAGCGCCTGCTCCGCGTTGGTCAGCTCGTCGCCGGCGTCCTTATTCAGGCCGCTGGTCTGCCGCACCCATACGGCGGCGCCGAAGTCTTTGTCCCCCGCAAAATTCAGGCTGCTGTCGCCATAGCCCTTGTCGGTTGTGATGGCGCCCCGGTTGGCATAGCTGCTGCCGGAAAGGACAGCGTAGCTGGCGACCGTGTCCTCCACATTTTCACTGTCGGCGTCCGACAGATACACAAAGAGGCTGCCGTCCTCGGCCAGCTGCGGATCGGCATAGGGATAGGCGTTGGTCTGCAGCTCCTTGGGCGCGCCGTTGGCCGCGTCAAGGGAAAAGAGCCGGATGCCTGTGCCGCTGTTCCAGGTGCGGTCAAACTTGGAGAGATAGTCCCGGTCTTCCAGCCGGGGGGCGTCGGAAACCTCCGATATTCCGGGATGGGCGGCAATATACGTATTAATGGCCAGGGACAAGGTGTTGGCAGTCACCGGCCCGCCGGTGGTCTGCTCCCAGTAGTCGTAAATCTTATCCCAGTTGTTGAAGACCCAGGATTTGGTGTAGGTATAAGAGGTGAGTATCTTTTCGTAGGAAATAAACAGGAACCGGGCATAGAACCGGATGCCCACCCGGCCTTCCAGGGTCAGCTGCTGGCCGTTGAGCTTCCGTTCGCTCTCATCGGCCAGGTACTCGCGGTTGAGCCAGGTATTGCGGCTGTCCAGGGCGATCTGCCCAAAGACGCCGAATTTAAAGGCGATCACCGAATAGTCGAAGCCGATGCCGCCGAAGGCATTGAGATAGGCGTAGATGCGCAGGGTGGTCAGATAATCGTTGACGTACTCATCGTCCACATCCGCGGCCCACTCCAGCAGCTCGCCGTCGTAAGTCTGTTCCTCGTACTGCGCCTTGACGGCGAAATCCACGGCCACCGCCGCGCCGAGACCCAGCTCGGCCGTAACGGGGACAGGGCCTACCCAGGAGTTGAAGTTCCACTGGTAGCCGTAGCCGCCGCCCGCCGTAAAGCCGCCGGTATGGACGATGCTTTTCCAGCAGTCTTCCTCATAGTCGTAGACCACCTGGCCCTCATAATAGCCGGACAGCTCGTAATACAGCTGGCCGTCGCCGTATTTTGACTGATTGGCTTTCGTCTGCAGTTCGTTCTCCTGATTTTGCAGGTACTCGCCCTTCAGCATGGACAGCTTGTCGCTGAAAGAAGGATTTGCCTCGAAATCCTCCTGCTTTTCGGTATCCATATACAGGCCGGTGGTTTCCCCTTTGTCCATATTACCGTACCCCGCCTTGATCAGGACATTATACACGGTGGGGTCCTGGGTCGCGGCGATCTGCATGGTGAACAGGGAGGTGGAAAAACTGGTGTCTTCCAGGACGCCCAGGCCGGCGCCGATGAAAGCGTCGCCCAAACTCATGGAGCCGCCGTCCACCGTCATGGCGTCCTTGATGGTGGCGATGATGGAGACCGTGCCGCTGTCGTCCGCTATGACGCTCTTTGTCCCCAGCATATTGATCACCCGAAAGGGGGCGCTGAAGGTCTTGTAAAGCGTGTTCTCATCCTTGTTCAGCCGCATGGTGATGCCGCGGCTGTATTTTGGCTCCATCCAGATGGTGGATTCGTTGAGCACCTGGGTGTTCTGGGTGACGGTGATGGTGCTGAAGGGATACTGGAAGGTCTGGTAGGTCTGGCCGGTGGGAACCACGCCGTATTCGTCCGTCAGTTTCAGGCTGGCCGCGCTCAGGTCCTCGTCCTCCATGCCCCACCACAGCACGGTGGTTTCCAGCACGTTATCGGGATAATCGGTGTTGGGGCCGACTTTCTTATTGTATTTGCGCACGTCGATTTCCTTGGCGCCGATATAGTTGTCCCGGTACACCTGCCGGGCGATAAACGGCTCTTTCCCGTCCGCCTCGTCCAGAGAAACCACCATATCCGCGGATTTGACCAGATCGTCGGTTCCCAGATTGCCGCTCTGCTTGAGAAGCAGCGGATAGTAAGCGTCGTCCGCAAACAGCACCTCAAACATGAAATCCAGCTTGTCGGCGGCGTACAGCTCGGTCTCCGGCTGCTCCTTGCCCTCTACCCAGAAGGTGGTGACATCCATGGAGATGGTCAGCTTGCCGTCCGTTCCTATCTGTACGGTGGTGCCGCCCATATCGGTGGTGGAGGCGTTGCAGTACTGGTTGTTTTTGTACACGCCGCCCCGATAGGTGACCTTGCCGGCATAAGGGGTGCCGTCCGGCTTTTTCAGGTAGAAGACCACCTCGGCAGGCTGGCGCAGCTTGATGTTGTTGACCGGGTACAGCCCCACATCGGTCACGTCCACCTCTCCCGACTGGAGGGAGGAGTGGGTGATGGTGCCCATGTAGACCTTGTCCGCATAGGTGGACTTCATCTGGACGCTGCCGGTGATGCCGTTCGGCTCATACACCGCCAGAGCGCCGTCGGCGTTGGTCTTCACCGTTTTTTCCACGGCTTCGCCTTTTTCGTTCTTGGTGGTGTAGGTGACATCCGTCACCGTCTTGGGGGAAGCCTGGAAGATATACAGCTTATCCTTCAGGGTCTGAACTTCCACCTCCAGCGTATCGGTCATGCCGGTGGCGTCATGGGTGACGGTGATGGTCGTTTTGCCGTCGCCGCGTCCCGACAGGATAAACTCCTCCGACGGGCGGTAGGTGGTATAGCTGTAGTTTTCGATGTTGTCGTACCGGCCGCCCTGGGCGTAATTGACGCTGGCAATGCCGCTGTTTTCCACAGCCCAGGCGATTTTGTCGGTCACCTGCTGCCAGGCGTATTCGCCGTAGTTGATGCTGATGGCCTTGCGCAGGGTGATATTCCGCTCCAGGGCCAGGATTTCCTCGCTGTTCATGCCGCTGATGCCCTGGATGTTGCTCAACAGCAGCTTGTCGGTCTTTTGGCCGTCCACCATGATCTGCAGCGCGTCGGCGTTGTAGACATAGAACGCAAAGGAATCGTAGGACCAGGTGGAATCGGTCCGGTTTTTGGCCTTGATGTTGACGGTGTAAACGTCGCTCAGCGTGCCGTCGTTCACGTCGGCCAGCGGCACTACGCAGGTTCCGCTGTAGGAGCCGTCGCCGTGATCGGTCACCGCTTCCGAGGTAAACGCCTCGTTTTCAAACGTGACCACCGAATCCGCAATCACCGCGTCGTTGCGGCTGACCTTGAACTCAAATTCACCTTCATTGAGGGAATCGAAATAGGTCATGTTCCAGTGCAGGGCGACCTGTCCGTCCGTATCCAGCAGATACGAATTGGACAGCGGATCCAGCCGCACCACGGCAGCCTGCGAGCGCACCAGGATATACGCGCAGGCGCTCAGGATGGTGTCGTTTTCCGGATGCTTCACCTCTACTCGAACGGTATAACTGGGCTGATCGCCTTTGGAGATCTCCGGGATATCCCCCGCCGGGATGGAAAAGCTGGACACGCTCTGCTCCGCATCGGCGGCCGAGGTCACCGTATAGGTCTTAAACGGGGAGGCGGCAGCCGTTTGGTCCGCCGTCAGCTCGCCCTCATACAGTTTCACGGTAAAGGTGGTATCCCTGGCCGGCTTGTAGTCGGTCATATTTTTATAGGTCACGTTGGTGGACCAGCGCATCACAGCCGGGTTCCCCTTGGTGACGACCACGGTGTTCATATCCTCCGGGATCACCAGGGAGGGCTCGCCGCCGGGATTGACAGTGATTTCGACGCTTTCCACAAAGACATTCTGAGCCGGATCCGCCCCGCCGTTGAGGGCGGTCAGCCTAAAGGTGACCTTGCCTGCCGAAACCGGCAGGATCTTCCCGGTTTGGGCGTCGATTTGAGCCACCGACTCATCGCTGCTGCTCCAGGCAAAATCCTTATAGGTAGCGCTGCCGTTGTAGGTATAGGTCAGGGTTGTGGAGGTGCTGGCCGTGAGATAGACCAGGTTCTCCTTGCCGGAGGGCCACTGACTGGGGTACTGGAGGGAGATCTCCTCCTCCTCGACAAAGACCACCGGATGGATGACATAATCCACATATTTCCCCATGACGCAGGAGAAATCCTCCGCCTTGCCGGTGTTGTCCTTATTTAGGTACAGTTCGACCCGCAGTTCATGGTCTTTGCCGTCCACATACTGCTTGAGCGGGATCTCTGCCTGCAGGGCCGCGCCTTGATTGATCAGCTCCATGTCGAGGAAGGTCTTGCCGCCGTCGACGGAAGCCTTAATGGAATTCACCGCATTCCCCTGCTCCACCCAGTTGGACTTGCTCTGATCCAGCGCCACGGTGAGGACGCCGGTGCTCTGTCCGGGGTAATAGGAGGTCTTATCCAGCGTGATGCTCTGGAATGCCTGGGTCTTTTCCATCCCGTTCAGGGCGGCGGAGACGTTCTTGGAATAAGCAGGCATGGCCTTGCCCGCCATATCCTTGGCGCCGGTGGCCTGCTGCGCGGTAATAGTGCCGGCGTCGGTATCCTTCACTTCATAGACGAAGGTGAGCTGGCGGGAGTAGGTGCTGCCGCTCTCCACCGGGGACAGCGTCTGGCCGTTGTTGAGGGTCAGACGGGCCTCGGCAGGGCTGACCGGCTCGCTGTAGGTGACCACAAACGGCACCTTCTCGCCCGGGTTAAAGGTGCCGGAGGGGCCCTGGATATTGCTGCCCTGAGGAGCTGTTTTGTCTACGAAGTAAAGCTGTGCACGAGACATCGGCTTAGACATCAGGGTGGCATTGTTTCTGCTGAATCCAAAACTCATGCTAAAGCCATCGGACAGAAATTTCGTCTTGTTGTCGGAATTGTTCAGATCATATTCCACAACACCCCATGCTTCTACCCACGACGGTCCCCACTGATATCCTTCAAATTCCCCCTCTATGGAGACGACTATCGTATTGGTCGGAATCTCAAAATGTTTCGTACCGGGCACCGCAATCAATACTTTTCCCGAATGAGTGCGTTCCCCATCGGAATTTACTGTATAGAGGTCGTCAGAGTGCATAATCATCCAGCGGATCCCGGAAACCAGATCCTCCCGGACGAGGCCCTTCATATACTCCGTGGGTTCCAAATACAAAGAACTGTTAGTGGTTGTTCCAGGACTAGTCCAGCTTGAGCCGTGGCCGCCAGTTATCCAAGCAGTGCTACCCCAATCGTCGCCATCTATGTTTATAATCGCAGAATCCGTCGAAGGCATACCTTCTATATTATAAGAGGTCGTCTGCGTCAAAAACGAATGGGTCAGCAGCTTGGCTACACTGCCCGCATAGTCGTAATTGCCCTGTACCCGCACCACGGTGCTGGCGGCGGTTTTGTCGCCGTCAAACAGGACGTTCTTTGGATTGCTGTACTGGATGAAGAACACCCGGTCGCCGCCCCAGCGGTCGGTGGTATAATTTGTACTGGAACTGCTCCGCGTGCTGGTTTGGACGGTGATGCTCTTTTCGACAGCGCCCGCCTCAAAGGTGACGGTGCCGGAAGCGGCCGTATAATGGGTGCCGGCCTTGGCCGCGCCGTCCACCGTTTTATAATCAAAGGACACGGCATAGGGCAGGGCTTTCGTTAGCTTAAAGGTCACGGTGACGCCCTGGCCCTGATTCACCGACACATCGGCGGTGCTGACGGTGATGCGGGCCAGCTGGCTTTTGTAGCCCTTGTCGATGGCCGCGTCGTCCTTGGCCGCGGAATCCTCCAGCTGCAGATTGATGCCGCTCGCCTGGAGCTGTTCAATCAGCGACTGCAGGGTGGCCTTGTGATCGTCCGTCATTTTCACGCCGGGTTCGTAATAGGTGGCGCGGATGCGCTCAAGCTCCTTTTCGATTTCCAGCATGGTTTTGACATCCTGGAGCGTGATGGCCTGCCCGTCCACCGTGCATTCCCGGGTCAAATCGGTTTCAGGGTCGGCCAGAAGCTCCTCCAGTTCAGCCCTGGACAGCTCCTTGCCGTCCAGCACCACCGAATAGGTAAGAAAATTCCCGTACCGGTCGATGAGGCCCATCTCATACAGGCTTTCGAGAACCAGCCGGGCCCCCTCCTCGCCGTACAGGGCGGTGAGGTAGTCGACCAGTTCCTGGCTGAAGGCCGTGGACGTGCCGTTCCCCAGCGCGGCGCCCATGGCCGACAGCGGCTGGCCGACTGCAAAGATCAGCACCAGCATAAAAGCCAGCAGCCTGGTCAATATCTTCGGTTTACGTTTCATCGCGGTTCCTCCCTTTTACATCACTCAACCATAGCGTACTCCATTCGGACGGCATCCGGCCCGGATGTCCGGACGCCGCCCGAGGCGGCCGCCCTGCCCTTCCCGGCCTGACAGAACACAGCGTATCAGCACCTCCCGCTTTCTGTCCCACAGGACTCTTTCTCCTTTGGAGTATCCAAAGGAGAAGAGGGGGACCCCCTCTTCATTTTCTCTCTTTATATTTTACCAGAAGCTCTCTTTTGAATGGAGTGTCGTTTACGTCGCAAACGCGGTCGTTTACGCAGCCCATTTTTTTGCTGCTTGTAAAAGGCGGGCGAACTATGTAAAATGTAAAAACGGAAGCGAACCTTATTGAGCGAAGGAAGTGCCGACATGAGAAAAGCGGTTCGATGGATTTGTCCTCTGGTTTTTCTGCTGCTGTGCGCCGCTGTTATCTGGTTTCTGCATCTGTTCACGACGACGGACGAAAGCCTGACATATATAGATTGGCAGTCCTGTGTGCAGATCGCGCCGGACGGCACGGAAATCCCCTGTGAACCGGAGGACGCCGCCGCGGACGTACCGGAGCCCGGCGACGCCTACCGCTTTTCGGCGGTACTGCCTCAGGGACTGGAGAACGGATACCTGCAGTTTGAAACCTCGGGCCTCGAGCTGACGCTGTATTTAAACGGGACGGAAATCCATCATTCGGCCGGCGTGCTGCCGGAGGGCGTGGTGAACATGGCGCAGGCGCGCCTTCCGCTGCCGGAAAACGCCGCCGGGGAGCTGACGGCAAGTGTTACGATTCTGGACCTGGAAGACGCCCTGTTCCCGCCTATCCTCAGCTTTATGCCGGAGAGGTTGCAATGGGCAGAGCCCATGTCCATTGCGAACATATTCGGCATCCCGGCAGGGTTCACCGCCGCGGTGCTGCTTTTGTCGGTCGGCCTGTTCCTGCTGAGCGTCCTGCGCAGGCAGGCGGAATGGAGCCTCATCCCGCTTTCGCTGGCGCTCACGGGATTGACTTTTTACCGGCTGGTGCAAAGCTGCGGCTATTACTTCCTGCCGGAAGAGGCGGTATGGGTTCTCAGCTGGCAGGGCTTTGCCTGGCTGGCGCCGCTGGCTCTGGCCGTCTATCTGGTGATGAACCGCCGCCGCAAATTCTGGAGGCTTCTGGGCTGGGCGGCGGCCTGGAGCGCCGCGGCGCTGCTCGCGGGGTATCTGGTCTCTCTGGCGCGCGGCGGGTACCTTGCCGGCTTTATCAATCTTCTGGTCGAGATGCTTCGCTACGGCCTCTACGACGGCCTCCTTTACTGGTTTACCCTGTGGCTGTCGGGCGTGTGCGCGCTGATTTCGGCCTACTGGCTGATGCGTTCCCTCGTACGGCAGAAAACAGAGGCGCAGGCGCTGGAGCTGAAAAACCGGCTGATATTGGACAGCTACCATGCCATTGAACGGAAGATGCGGGACAGCGCCGGGCTTCGGCATGAAATGCGGCATCAGATCGCCGCATTGGACGCCCTGTATCAGCAAAAGGATTTCGACCGGCTGGGCAGGCTCCTCAGCGAATGGAAGCAGCAGGGAGCCATGTCCGCCCAAACACGGTTTACGGAAAATTTTACCGTAAACGCCATTCTGCAGGACGCCGCTTCCCGGGCGGCGCAGGCCGGGGCTTCCTTTGAGGCGCAGGTACATCTGCCCGAGACGCTGTCCATCCCGGAAAGCGACCTCTGCACGCTGCTGATGAATATGCTGGACAACGCGCTGGAGGCCTGCGCCGGCGTGGAGAAGCCGGAGGAACGGTTTGTCCGCTTCAGGGCGGAGGTTCGCAGCGGCTTCCTGGCCGTCAAGTGCGAAAACCGTTACGCCGGCAGCCTGGAAGAGGATGAGCAGGGCC